>JADHWA010000038.1 GCA_016783715.1 Candidatus Omnitrophota bacterium | reverse complement strand
GAGGATGTCCTGAAAGAGAAGGTGCTTGCTGATCAGAAGTTATCCTCGTGGCTCAAAAATTTACCCCCCAAAAAGTTCATCTATGTCCCCAAAAAACTGGTTAACCTCGTAGTCTAATCACCTGTAAAACACCTCTTGCTACAAAATAGAATCCCATAGGCTAAAAAATTTTAGTTAGATCTTGCAAATTTTAGCGTCAATTATAGGTGAGGGGCCCAGCCCCTGCGTGCAGGGGCTGGATGCAGGGTCAATTCGCCCCACCCTTTTGGATATAATGGCAGTAATATAAGTACCAAAAGGGCGGGGCTCATTGGGGAGAGAGAGTCTATGTTCGGGCTTACCGCAGAGGAGCGTAAGGTAATTCTATTTCTTGCCGGCGTACTACTTTTGGGGATAGGTATAAATTTTTTGGCCAAGCGCTACGCATCGATAAGGCCGGTATTTTCTGCTCCCTGTAATTTAGCCAAGGTTGACCTGAATTCCGCAGATAAAGATCTCCTGACCGGAGTCCCCGGGATCGGAGAGAAACTTGCCTTAAGGATTCTGGAGCGCCGGCGCCAGATAAATGGTTTCTCCTCAGTCGAAGAGTTGAAAGATGTAAAGGGTATCGGGGGTAGTAAATTTAAAAGACTGGAAGAGTATCTCTACTGCAGATGAAAGGCAATCCCCTGGTAATCCTGACCCTGATTTTATCTTTAGGGATCTTTACCGGCTGGCGAACGCAACTGCCGTTTGTAACAGTTTACTCTTTTGCTTTGTGTTGCTTTTTTATAAGTCTGCTGCTGCGCAATAAGAGGGGTTTTGGTTTATCTCTTTGTGCTTTAGTCTTCTCCCTTGGTGCTCTGATCATAATAAATTCCCAAATCCTCTCTGCCGACCATATCTTTAATCATATCTGCAGGAATAACCAGGTCTGCTCAAGCGTAAGAGGCATAGTCGATA
The DNA here is from genome assembly GCA_016783715.1 of Candidatus Omnitrophota bacterium. Classification (GTDB taxonomy): domain Bacteria; phylum Omnitrophota; class Gorgyraeia; order Gygaellales; family Profunditerraquicolaceae; genus BS750m-G15. The sequence goes on along the minus strand of JADHWA010000038.1, from coordinate 4,718 downwards.
GCCCTCCCCGCAAGAGAGGGGGAAAAACTACCTTTATTCTTAAGGCCCAGGAAGTTCAATTTGGCCAGAAGAAGTATCAATGCAGGGGGAGGATTCATGTAGATGTTGGCTCCTGCGGTTTTCTTGGTTATTCGGATAAAGTAATTCTAATTGGAAGAATTTATCCTATCTTTAGTTTTGGCAATAGTGACCAGGGGAGTTATAAGAGCTACTTAAAGCGTCAAGGTATCCATGCGCTTTTTTATGTAGACTCGCCACTTGGGGTAATAAAATTAGAGAATAGAAGAAGGTCTCTGGGGGATGTGTTTTTTTATCTGCGTACACGAATCCAGGGGATGATATCCGAGGGGGTTTCACCGCTTGCAGCCAGTATCGCTGAGGCGATTATTCTAGGCAACAGGCAGAATATTCCGGCACCGGTATATAAATTGATGGCCAATTCCGGGACTGTGCATATCCTGGTAGTCAGCGGTTTTCATGTGGGGATAGTTGCCTTTATAGCCGGATTGCTGCTTAAGCTAATCCGCCTGAGGCGTAGGATCCGGATATTCCTGATCATCCCTTTTTTGATCGCCTATTGTCTGGTGACCGGGGCAACCATCCCGGTTCTCCGGGCGACCTTGATGGTGATAGTATTCATATCCGCATATTTAGTTAAGCGGGAGCCGGATATCTATAATTCCCTCTCATTGGCGGCCCTGGCCATATTAATTATTAACCCCAAAGATCTCTTTAATATCGGATTCCAGCTTTCGTTTGTTAGTGTGATCTCGATAGTTTACCTCTACCCAAAGATCAGGAGATTGTTGAGGCTGGAGAGGATAAAGATCTTTGGCTTGCGTTTCTTCGGTGAGTGTCTGGCGGTATCGCTCTCCGCCTGGTTTGGGACCGCTGGGCTTATCTGGCATTACTTCAGGATCTTTTCTCCGGTGGCGCCTTTGGCAAATATATTTATAGTCCCTCTGGCAGCACTAATTACACTTGGCGGATTTAGCCTGATCTTTGCCCGTCTGCTTCTTCCGGGTCTGGCAGTTTTTGTTGCATTGAGCCTTGAGTTTTTTATCGCAATCATGCTGCGCCTTAATGCCTTCCTGACCGGCCTTCCCGGGGCTTATTTTAGAGGATAGATGTGCCCCGCTTGGCACCTTTGGCCTTTATCCCGACGCTTCGGTCGGGGCAAAAAAAGTGTCAGTCGGGATTCCGCCCCGCAGGGGTAACGAAAAAAGGCCCCGGGATTTATCTTGGGTGGGCTCCATTGACTTATAGGCAATTTTCTAGTATATTGACTGCAAGGATGAAAGACTATATCTTACTGATTAACCCCCCGGCCGTAGAAGGCAAGGATTACATCCGTGAAGGCAGATGTATGCAGAGCACTGATTCATGGGTGGCGATATGGCCGCCGTTGACTCTGGCGATCTTTGCTGCAATCGCAAGAAAATATTCGGATGTTAGGATTATCGATTGTATCGCAGAGAGACTGAATATGCCCGAGCTTCTAGAGAAGCTCGGCAGCTGTTCCCCTCAGGTTATCGTGGTAAACGTCGCCTTTCCTTCTATAGAAGGGGATAAAGAGGCAGTCGCCAAGCTCAGAGAAAGATACCCCAATTCGCTAATATTAGGCTTTGGTGTATTCTTTACCCTGCTGGAGAAGGAGGGCCTGGAATATTGTCCCGGTTTTGATGCGGCTATAATCGGAGAACCAGAGGTGACATTTGAGGAGTTCCTTAAGAATTACCTGGAGTCTGGAGAGATTCCGGGGATCCCCGGCCTGATGTATAAAAAAGGTAATCAGGTGGTTGTCGGAGAGAGAAGAGAGTTCATAGAAGATCTTGATATCCTGCCATACCCTGCGCGCGACCTGCTGGATAATAATCTATACAGGTTGCCGAATAACGGCCAGCCGTTCACTCTGGTTAATACAGCCAGAGGATGTTACTATCCTTGCATTTTTTGCATAGCCCCCGTCTATTACGGAAAAAAGATCAGAAGGCATTCAATAGAGTATATAGTAAAAGAGATAGAATGTTGTAAGAGAGATTTAGGTTTGAATAATTTCCTCTTTTGGGAGGAGGTTTTTACCTTCGATAAAAATTTTTGCATAAGGCTCTGCGATGAATTTATAAAAAGAGAACTTAAAATCAGATGGGCAGCGACAACTCGGGCAGATACCCTGGATTTAGAAATTTTAACCAAGATGAAGGATTCCGGCTGTATACTGCTGGGGCTCGGCATAGAAAGCGGCAGCGATAAGATATTGAGAGAGTGCAAAAAAGGCGAGACTACCGGGCAGATCAAAGAGGCGGTGGCACTCTGCAAAAAAGCCGGCATCCCGACGATGGGGCATTTTATATTCGGCCTCCCCGGCGAAGACAAGTCGACCGCAGAAGAAAGTATAAAATACGCATTAAAGCTGGGATTAGATTATATACAGTGTTATTGCGCTGCCCCTTATCCTAAAACTGAGTTAGGCCAGATGGCAAAGAAGAGGAACTGGATTACTTCATATTCCTGGAATGACTATGACTTTGGCGGAAAGAGCATCATAAATACCGAGTCTTTGAGCGCCGAAGAGGTTACCCGGATAAAAGAAAAGGCTTTTCGCAGGTTTTATTTCAGGCTCGGATATATGGCAGTTAAGATAAGGGAGCTAAAGTCTCCGCGGAGAATTTTGAATGCATTAAACTTCACCCGTTGGATGTGTTCGTCATCGAAACAAAAGGGGCAAAAATGAACCTTTCAATTGAACAGTTTGAGGTTAGTGTAATTATCCCTTGCCTGAATGAGGAGAGTACGGTTAGAAATTGTGTCAGAGGGGCTCAAGGCTCAATCAGCGCAGCCAGGATAAGCGGTGAGGTAATCGTGGTGGACAACGGTTCGACAGATAACACAGCAGCGGCTGCCAAGGAAACCGGGGCAAGAGTTTTACAGGAGAAAAAGACCGGCTACGGTGCCGCCCTTATAAAAGGACTTCAGGAGGCATCCGGTAAATTTATGGTTTTTGCCGATGCCGATGAATCCTACGATTTCTCTTATATTGGGGCATTTGTGGAAGAGATGCGCAAAGGCGCTGATTTTGTTATCGGCAGCCGTTTTCGGGGAGGGATAGAGAAGGGGGCAATGCCTTTTTTACACCGCTATCTGGGGACACCGGTAATTACATCTATTGTCAGGCTCTTCTTTGGCGTTAAAGTATCCGATATTAACTGCGGCATGAGAGGGCTGACCAGAGGGGCATATCTTAGGCTTGGCCTTGTCTGTGAAGGCATGGAATTTGCTTCTGAGATGATCGCCAAGGCCGGAAAACAACGCCTGAAGATTGTAGAGATCCCGATCTATTTCAGGAAGGATAAGCGGGGCCGCAGGTCGCACCTTAATACATTCAAGGATGGATGGCGTCATCTGCGCTTTATTCTGCTCTTTTCGCCGAAATGGCTCTTTTTATTCCCGGGGATGGTTTTATTCGGCGCAGGATTTCTCTTTATGCTCTTGATACTCTTTGATTTCTTCAGCTATCTGGGTATCTTTTCTATGCTAGTCTGTCAGAGCATGATTTTCTTGGGCATGCAATTTATCCTCTATGGGATAAGCAGCCATGGTTTTAAGCAGTTTCTGGAGTACAACAGGCACGAGGATAAGTTTTACCGGATTTTTAAAGAATTTACGATTGAAAAAGGGATTATCGCCGGCTCAATTATTCTTCTGGCTGGTCTTATAGTAACTTTTTTTTCCGGCATGGATATATTCCGTTTTATAGCCGCAGGAGAAAGCCCAGTCTTTAAGCCAGACGCCACAAAATGGGGTTTTTTGGGCGTTACCTTGGTTATTTTGGGATTTCAGCTTGTGGTCTCATCATTTTATATATGTCTCTTTAATATCCAGACAAAGAAACAGCCTTGAATCGATCCTTAATCTATTGACTTAGTTGGTATTTTTTAGTATATTAACTCTCACATGGTCAAATTCACTGAGATCATAAATGCTTCAATAGAGTGGACAGCTGCGATGCTGTTTAGGCCGTTTAAGCTGAAGAAATGGCTGATTCTGACCTTCGTGGCGCTCCTGGCCGGATATATGGCTGGCAGCGGGAACTTTGGCGGAGGTGGCAGTAGTTCTAAGCGAAGTGACAGTTCAGTAAAGACCTCCAAAATATCCCCCTCAGTTATACCCGTACAATCAGAATTCCGGACAAATCAGACTCTCACAGGCCAGCCTTCTGGCAGCAGCAGTTTTTTTGATGGGTGGGCAGGTATAGGACTGTCGGTCTTTATGATATTTATTATATTGCTGGTTCTAGGGTTTCTGCTGGTCTTGATGTGGTTGAGTAGCCGCTTTAACTTTATCTTTATTCAGAATATAACAAGAAATGACGCCTCGATACGCAAGCCCTTTAGAGAAAATAAGATTATCGGCAACTCCTACTTTAAATTTTCCCTGATTTACTCTTTTTTGAGTGTAGCCACATTAGGCGGGATAATATTAGGGTCGATTATCTATGCCGGAAGCAGGAATTTTTTTGAACAGGGCACTGTAGCGGGCATCAAACGCATAGTCCTTACCTTTTTTCCTATTGGGACTCTCTTTCTGTTGCTTCTGGTTATTTGTATAGTTGTTGGCTTTGCCGTCCACCAATTTGTCCTTATCTTTATGTATAAGCAGCGCATCGGGATCAAGGCTGCTTGGCCAAAATTTGTGGCAATTTTTTTGAAGAATAAAGG
>JADHWA010000008.1 GCA_016783715.1 Candidatus Omnitrophota bacterium | reverse complement strand
TCCTGCCGTTGATCAGCTTTGCCGGTATGGGGATTTTGGCTTTTACAGAGTAGCTCTAATCTCTGTAATCTGGCCTTCATCTGCGTAATCAAAGGGCTCTACAGAACTGAGAAAACTGTAGAGCCCTTTTTGTTTGTCTTTGATATATTCGTCAGATACATAGCTGAGTATCTCCTAGCTTGGTGGGCATACGAACGTATTGACAAAGCAGGGGTGGTGTGTTAAAGTTATGATACTATGAAGCGTATTATTTGTCTAATTCTGCTTTTTTTTGTGCTTTTTAGCGGGCAGGCCTATTCCTTCTGGATCTGGACCCCCAAAAGCAAAAAATGGGTTAATCCTAAGTCAATGCCCAAGCCCACACCCGAGGCGCAATTCGACTTCGCCAAAAACCTTTACGATTTAAAAGATTATAAAGAAGCAAGGAAGGAATTTCTTAAACTACTTAAGGCTTATCCTGAGTCCTACGAGGCATCAGAGGGCCAGTATTATATCGGCAGGATTGAGGAGGAGCAGGGGAGGCTTTATGAGGCATTTCTGGCCTACCAGATGGTGATCGATAAATATCCTTTTTCGGATAGGATACAGGAGATCATTGATCGCGAATTCAAGATCGCAGAAGATTTTATGTCCGGGGCGAAGCGCAAGGCCCTGGGGGTTCCTCTGCCGGTCGAGAATCCGGCAATCGAGATATTCTCCAAGGTAGTTGAGAATTCGACTTACGGTCCGCTGGCTGCCAAAGCCCAATATAAGTTAGGCCTGTTATTGAAGGGGCTGATGCGTTACTACGAAGCAGAAGATGCCTTCAATAAGGTAATTAATAACTATCCTGGCAGCGAGTGGGCGGATGCTTCAAAATACCAGCTTGCGGTTACCCGCGCAGCTACCTCTCGCGGGCCAAGTTATGATCAGGGTGCCGCAAAAGAAGCAGAGGCGCAGTTTGAAGAATTTATCAAAGAGCACCCCGATGCGACACTATCCCGCCAGGCAGAGAAGAACCTTCAGAATTTAAGAGAGAAAGAAGCCAAGGCAAATTATGACATTGCGCAATTTTATGAGAAGCAGCAAGCCTATCAGGCAGCAAGGGTCTATTACGAAGATGTGATTAATAATTATCCTGCCAGTGACTGGTCAGTGAAGGCAGTTGAGAAATTAAGGGTGATGGAGGAGAAAAAATGAGATGGCAGAGGGGTCTTTTCTTTATCGGGGTCTTCGCCTTAGGCGGCTTGGTTTTAGCGGGCTTACTTTGCGGCTGCGGCTATACTACGCGTTCGTCGATCGGAAACAGGTTTCAGACAATACACGTAGAGCCATTCCTGAATAAGGTCGAGCTTACTAAGGAAACCGACATACAGAGTAAGTATAAGATCTACCGACCTTACCTGGAGACAGATATCACCCGGGCGGTAAACGATAAATATCTCTTTGACGGCAACTTAAGGCCGGTAAGGAAAGAGCTCGCCGATGTGGTTTTAAAAGGAGAGTTAGTGGAATTCTTACAGGACCCTTTAAGGTATAACGATAATGATGATGTTGAAGAATACCGTGTCAATATCAGAGTAGATATCAGTCTCTGGGACCGCGGGAGAGATGAGCTGGTCTGGCAGGAAGATGATTTCACCGGAATGGCCACATATTTTACCTCATTCTATCCGGTGGCCTCAGACCGGGGCAGCGAGAGTACTGCGGTAAGAGAAGCCATCGATGATTTAGCCCGTCGGATTGTCGAACGCACCGTCGAGGTATGGTAGAAAAAAAACCTTCATTATATCTGTTTGTCGGAGAGGATAGTAATTCCAAAGATACAAGAATCAAGAAGTTAATCGCAGATCTCCTTCCCCCTCATTCCGCCGATTTTGATTCCGATAATTTATCTGCCAGGGAGCTTACTCTAAAGGGCTTTCAGGAGAAAATCTTAATGCTGCCTCTTAAAGCAAAGAAGAGAGTGGTTATTATCAGGCAGGCTAATCTCTTAAAGCCACAGATAAAGGAGTTTATCCTAAAAAATATTAAGACTCTCTCTCCGGGTGTGGTCTTGATTTTGGATCTGGATAGGTTCGGCCGTCAAAGCGATTGCCTAGTGCGGATTGCTAAGTTCGCCCAGGTAATTCAATTGGGCGTAAAACCTGCGTTAGATACCTTTACGCTTAGCCGTCAGATTGAATTCAGAAAGGTAGATCAGGCCCTGCGCATATTGGATGAGCTCCTGAAGAAAGGCGAAAGGCCCGAGCGGATTATGGGCGGCTTAAGATATTCCTGGGAGAGAAACCCTTTTTCGCCTCAATGGACAAGGAAAAGACTCGGTTTGCTCCTGGCCTGTGACCTCGAGATTAAAAGAGGCAGGCTTAAAGCAGATCTGGCGCTGGAGAAACTTGTAATCAGTTTATGCGCCCTTGGAGAGCCGTCGCGCAAGACGTGATTTCCTGCGGCTTGCAGTGTTGGAGTGGATGATCTTTTTCTTCGCCGCTTTGTCTAATTGCTTAAAGACTTCTTTAAGGAAATTCTTGGCTTCATCGGTCTTCTTGCTTGATAAGAGCGTCTGGAATTTTTTTAGTGTTTTTTTCAGTTGATTTTTGATCTTTAAATTATGCAGTTTTTTTCTTTTATCAACACGTAGTCTTTTTATTGAGCTTTTGCGTCTTATAGCCATACTTTTCTCCTTTTTGTCCCGACGCCGCCAAATTAACCTGAGGTGGCGGCAGAACGGACAGGGCGGGTCGGGATTCCGCCCCATAGTAATAAATCTGATAATTTTAACCCAATTATTGGGGCTTCATTTTTCGCTAAATATAACATAATTGACAACCCCTGTCAATAGTTAGTATAGGACATGTCTACCCACAGAAGTGTTATAAAGTCAGCCGGTATCATCGGGCTGGGGACCCTTACTTCGCGGATCCTCGGTTTTATCAGGGATGTGGTGATTGCGCGGCTTTTCGGTGTTTATTCATATGCCCAGGCCTTTGTGATTGCCTTTAAAATACCCAACCTTTTCCGTGATTTTGTCGGGGAGGGTGCCGCAAACGCAGCCTTGGTTCCGGTGTTCAGCGAATACCGCCAGAAACACTCCAAAGAGGAGTTCTGGGAGTTGGCAAATATCGTCTTAAACCTGTTCCTGGTAATACTGGCTGTGATTGTTCTGTTAGGGGTAATTCTGGCGCCGCTGGTGGTACGGATGATCGCCCCCGGTTTTATCGAGGATCCTGAAAAACTGGCGATCACCATAAAGTTAACCCGGATTATCTTTCCTTACTTGCTGCTGGTATGCCTGGCGGCATATTGTACCGCACTCTTAAATTCCCTCAAACATTTCGCTGTGCCTGCGTTTGCGCCGTGTCTATTGAATGTCTCGGTAATTATCTTTGTTTTACTTTTTAACTCTGGAATCAGGGGGCTGGCCACAGGTATTTTAGTCGGCGGCTTCCTGCAGCTGGGCGCCCAGATACCGGTTCTCTATAAAAAGGGATTTAGATTAAGATTCCTCTGGCGCTTTAAGCATCCGGCAGCCAGGTTGATCAGGCGCCTAATGCTCCCGCGCCTCTTAAGTTCGTCTATTTATCAGGTCAATAATTTCGTGGATTCAATATTCGGTTCATTGGCTCGGATCGTCGGAGAAGGCGGAGTAGCAGGATTATACTTTGCCTACAGGATCATCCTGTTTCCTTTGGGGATTTTTACACATTCCCTCTCGCAGGCGCTCTTGCCGACGCTTTCGGCGCAGGCGCTTCTGGAAACCCATGATAAATTAAATCAATCTTTATCTTTCGGCCTGCGCATGACCTCTTTTGTGATTCTGCCGGCCTCCGTCGCGCTAATGGTTCTATCCGGCCCGATAATCTCTGCGATTTTTCAAGGGGGGATGTTTGATTCATATTCAGCGATGGTCACCTCCAGGATCCTATTCTTTTACAGCTTTGGGATGATTGCCTACGCCCAGAAGCGTATTTTGCAGTCATGTTTCTTTGCCCTCAAGGATACCTGGACACCGGCAAAGATCGCCTTTATAGCCCTGGTCTTGAATGTAGCGTTTAATGCGCTGTTGATGTTCCCTTTAAAGATCGCCGGAATCGCGCTGGGGACATCGATCTCCGGCTTGATCAGCTGTACAATTCTTTTTGTTATTTTGAAGAAGAAAATCAGGTTTTCCTCTGCCGGTGAAGTCTATATCTCTTTTATTCGGATACTTGCTGCCAGCGCCAGTATGGGTTTTGTTTGTTACTTTATCTCAAGGGCTATCTACTCTGCACAGGGGCCGACCTACTTAAGATTAGTAAGCCTCGGGGTAATAGTCATATTAGGGCTCTTCTCTTATATCGTATTTTGTCTTCTTTTTGGTGTCAGGGAACTGCGCCAGTTATGGGGCTGGATAAAGAAAAGAGAGATCCCCCATGAGGATTAACCATGCCCAGGGGTAAATTAAAAAGAATAGTTGTTTTGACTCCGGATTCTCCGGGTGTATACCTGATGAAGGATGCCTCCGGCAGGATAATCTATATCGGGAAGGCAAAGTCCTTAAGGAAACGAATACAGTCTTATTTTGCCCGTCGCCTCGATACCAAGACTCAAGTTCTGGTATCAAAGATCGCCGATATCAATTATCAGCTGACCCCATCTGAGGCCCAGGCACAGATCTTAGAGGCCTCACTTATAAAGCTCCATCAGCCGCAGTATAATATCGACCTTAAAGATGATAAGTCTTTCCCCTGGGTTAGGATTACCCAGGAGGCCTATCCTATCGTTAGTATCTGCCGGAGAAAAAGAATTCTAAAAGGCCATAGCGTCCTGTACTTTGGCCCTTATACTAACTCTAGGCTTCTGCGGGAGGCGATACGTACACTGCGTCGGATATTCGGTTTTCGCTCCTGCAGAAAGATGCCAAAAAAAATTTGTCTCTTCGGCAGGATCCGATTATGCCCTGGGCCTTGCGCAGGCAGGGTATCCCGGGCCGAATATGGCAGGACCATAGAGAAGATACGCCTGGTTTTAGAAGGCAGGACAGAGGATTTAATAAGGGAGCTCTCCCGGCAGATGGATAAGAGAGTCAAAGAGCATAAATTTGAAGAGGCGGCCCGGATCCGGGACCAGATCAGCGCTTTGGGTTCGGTGGGCTCATCAAGAGCGAATGCCGGCAGCAACATAGAGGCTGAGATTTTGAAAAAAGCTTTACATCTAGAGAAGCTACCGGTTCGCATCGAAGCCTTCGACATCTCCAATATCTTCGGCCAGGAGGCAACAGGAGCTATGGTGAGCTTTTATCGCGGTCTTCCGGATAAAGATAACTACCGGCGTTTCAGGATTAAAACTGTCCGATCTATTGATGATTATGCTATGGTTAGAGAGATCGTGCGCAGGCGATATTCCCGCCTGCTGGCAGAGAGACGTCTTTTGCCTGAGCTGATCCTTATTGACGGCGGCAGAGGTCATCTCCGGGCAGCCGCAGAGGAGCTGGAGTCGATGAATCTGGAGGTCGACCTGATCAGTATCGCCAAGGAGAAGGAGAATATCTATTACTTAAAGGGGGGTGGCCCTCTGAGGCTGAAGGAGGGTAATCCGGCACTGAATTTGATCCGTCGCATACGCGATGAGGCGCACAGGTTTGCGATTTCTTATCATCGCAGCTTAAGGCTAAGGAAGGTATTGGGATGACGGATTTTACAAGCAAAGTCTATGCGGTAGTAGCCCAGATTCCCTTAGGCCAGGTGCGCACCTATAAATGGGTAGCAAAAAAATGCGGCCATCCCAGGGCCTATCGTGCGGTAGGCCAGGCCTTAAAGAGAAACCCCTATCCGTTGATTATTCCCTGTCATAGGGTAGTGGCTTCCGGAGCGAAGTTAGGGGGTTATTCCGGCGGCACCAAAAGTAAGAAAATGTTGATAGATTTGGAGAGACAAATCAGGAAGTTTTTGTTATAATACTTAGCACATATATTGGAGGTGGATAAGATGAGCATAATAAAACTGATGAAGGAGATGGTGGATAAGCAGGCTTCAGACCTTTTTTACCGTGCCGGAGGCCCGGCTCATTTTAAGATAGACGGTAAATTGGTCAACGCCTCAGAGGGCCAGCTGCAGGTAGCTGATATCGAGAAGGCAGTAGAGGTATTAACCACCCAGGAGCAGAGGGAGAGGTTCCAGAAGGAGTTCGATATTGATTTTGCCTTTTATATAGACGACCTTGACCGAAGGTACCGTGTCAGTATATTTATCCAGAGGAATACCCCTTCGATTGTTATCAGGAATGTGCGCAAAGAGATCTCAACCTTTGATCAGCTGGGTCTTCCTACCGATATTTTGCAAAAACTCTCGCTGGAGTCAAGGGGATTGGTGCTTATGGCCGGAAGTATGGGCAGCGGAAAGTCGACTACCATCGCCAGCATGATCGAATACATCAACCAGAATTGCCAGAAGCATGTCCTGACTATCGAAGAGCCTATTGAATTTACCTTTACTGATAACAAATCCATGATTAACCAGAGGGAGGTTGGCCTGGATGTCTCTGGTTATGACGTGGCGCTGCGCTCATTTACCTTACAGTCGCCGGATGTAATCTTTATTGGAAATATCCGTGATTATGAAACAATGTCTGCGGCGATGACCGCAGCCGAGACAGGGGTCCTGGTTTTGAGCACCTTACACAGTATCAATTCCAGCCGCAGCGTTGAGCGGATCATTAACTTTTTCCCTCCCTACCAACATCAGCAGGTGCGTAAGCAGCTGGCCGATTTATTAAAAGGGGTAATCTCTCTGCGTTTATTACCGCAGATAGGTAAACCCGGCCGCATCCCGGCATACGAGACAATGCTGGCATCTCCTACGATCAGCAGATTGATTCGAGAAGGTAATGATTACCAGATCCCCGAATCTATCGAAGGCGGAGCAGTTTTTGGGATGCAGTCTTTTAACCAGACCTTAGTAAAATTGGTAAAAGAAAAAAAGATCAGCGAGGAAACTGCCAAGGAATTTTCCGATAGTCCTGAGGAGTTTGTGCTTGCTTTAAGAGGCATAAAAAAGGCCTAAGATATCCTCTAAGAAAGAAAAGATAAGGATGTCTGATAATCAGGTATAATCTATAGTTATACCTGAGCATTATACCAAGGAGGCATTCATGTTAGATGTAATAAAGTCAAAACTTTCCTCAATACTCACACAGCTGGATAATCTACGAGGTTATCTTTGAAGTAGATAAGAAGAAGCAGCAGATCGAAGATCTATCCGCGCAGATGTCCGGTCCCGGATTCTGGGATGACACTCAAGAATCCTCCCGCATCGTTAAGCTTCTAAAAATCCTCAAGTCTTGCGTTGAGCCATGGGCCGAAGCGGACGCTAAGTTCAGGGAATTGAAGGAACTTGCCGGTATTCTAAAAGAAGATGAGTCGGATTTAGCCGATAGCCTGAATCTTGATATCCAGGCCCTCGAAAAAGACCTGGATAAGCTGGAATTTAAGACGCTTCTAAGCGGTCAGTTCGATAAGAATAACGCGATTTTAAGCATTAATTCCGGAGCAGGGGGGACGGAATCCTGTGACTGGGCCGGCATGCTTTTTAGAATGTATAGCCGTTGGGCCGAAAGCAAGGGGTATAAAGCGAAAATTCTGGATTTACTTGAGGCCGAGGAAGCAGGCCTTAAGAACATCACGGTGATGATTAACGGGGAATATGTCTACGGCTACCTTAAGGGTGAACGCGGGGTACACAGATTAGTGCGGATATCCCCTTTTGATTCCAATAAACGCAGGCATACTTCTTTTGCCTCCGTAGATGTAATTCCGGAGATCACCGATGAGGTGGATATCAATATCTCGGAGAGCGCATTAAGGGTCGATGTCTATCGCTCCAAAGGCGCCGGCGGCCAGAGCGTCAATACCACAGATTCGGCTGTCAGGATTACGCATATCCCCACGGGTCTGGTGGCCCAGTGTCAGAACGAGCGCTCGCAGCACCAGAATAAGCAGACGGCACTGAAGATCCTGAAGGCGCGCATCTATGAATTAGAGAAGGAAAAAAGAGACCAGCAGATGCATAAACAGTTCGGAGGGTCGAAGAAGAAGATAGAATGGGGCAGCCAGATTCGCTCCTATGTCCTGCATCCTTATAATCTGGTAAAGGACCACCGCAGCGGATACGAAACCGGCGCGGCAGCTAAGGTGCTTGACGGCGGATTAGACGCCTTTGTAGAAGCATATTTAAGATTTCAGAAAGAGAACTAAGGCTATGATTGGTTTTATAAAAGAAACTCTATTTAAGCGTAAGCAGGCATCTATAGCCAAGAAATTCCCGAATGTTTCTATAACTTTGCATCGGGATATGCCCAGTCCTTCGATGAATAAAATGGCCGAGCTTGCCAGGACGGTCAGCATGGTCAATGACTGGGAAGATAAGATATCTGTTTTATCGGATGCGGATTTAGCGAGCCGGACTAAAAAATTCAAGGAACATATCCAGAGAAAATCCATTGTATATGAGTCGACTTTAGCGGATTTAGAAACAGCGCTTTCGGCGGCGACAATCCCTGAAGAAAAACAAAAGGTAAAAGAGAAGATTAGGAATACCCGCAATAAAGTTTTCGCTGAAATACTCCCTGAGGCATTTGCGGTAGTAAGAGAAACCGCAAAGCGGACCATCGGCCTGCGCCATTTTGACGTTCAAATTGCCGGCGGCGTTATCTTGCATGAAGGTAAAATTGCAGAGATGGCCACCGGCGAGGGCAAGACCCTGGTGGCGACACTCCCGGCTTATCTAAATGCCCTTTTAGGCAATGGTGTGCATATCGTTACGGTCAATGACTACCTGGCACGCCGTGACCGGGAATGGATGGGGCCGGTATATGAATTCCTGGGCTTAAGTGTCGGGGTGGTTCAACATGAGATGTCCGATCAGGAGCGAAAGGCAGCATACGCCTGCGATATTACCTTTGGGACAAATAACGAGTTTGGGTTTGATTATCTGCGGGATAATATGAAATACAGGATGCAGGATTTGGTGCAGCGTCCTTTCTTCTATGCAATCTTAGATGAAGTCGATTCGATTCTGGTTGATGAAGCGCGTACACCGCTGATCATCTCAGGTCCTGCGGAAGAGTCGACAGAGAAATACTATATCGTAGACAAGATCGTCCCCCGTCTTAAAGGGAGGATAATCTTAGAGAGGGATGAGATTGATGCAAAGTACAAGGGGGAGGATATCTCAAAAGGCTACGATTATGTTGTAGATGAAAAAGCCCATACAGCTTATTTGACCGAAGAGGGCGAGGCCAAGGCCTGCGCGGCACTAGGCATAGATAATCTGCATGAGATTGAAACTATGGAGTGGCGTCACCATATAATTCAGGGCCTGCGGGCGCACAATCTTTATAAGAAAGATGTGGATTATGTGGTAAAGAACGGGCAGGTAATTATCGTTGATGAATTTACCGGGAGGATGATGCCGGGGAGGCGCTGGTCGGATGGATTGCACCAGGCGGTAGAGGCAAAAGAGAAGAGCAAGATTGAGCGCGAGAATCAGACCCTGGCCACAGTGACCTTCCAGAATTTTTTCCGCATGTATGAGAAGTTGTCCGGGATGACCGGAACTGCCTTTACCGAAGCCAATGAATTTAAATCCATCTATCAATTAGACGTGGCGGTCATCCCCACCAACAGGCCGCTGATACGGACAAATTATACCGACTGCATTTATAGAAGTAAGAGGGAGAAGTTTGATGCCGTAATTGAAGAGATAGCCGAACTTTTTAAAGTCGGTCGGCCTGTGTTAGTCGGCACGATATCCATAGATAAGTCAGAGCAGATTTCCGAGATGCTTAAAATTAGAGGCGTTGACCACCAGGTGCTTAATGCAAAATATCACGAGATGGAGGCCCAGATCGTCGCCCAGGCAGGAAGGTTCAAGGGGGTGACTATCGCTACCAATATGGCCGGCCGCGGTACCGATATTCTCTTAGGCGGCAGTCCGGAATTCATGGCAAAGAATCTTATTAAGCAGGAGCGCAAACCCGAGGATCCGGATTATCAAGAGGAGTACAAGAGGATCCTGGCGAATTTCAAGAAGCAGGCTCAGGAAGAGCATGATAAAGTAGTGGGCCTGGGGGGATTGCATGTTATCGGCACCGAACGCCATGAGGCGCGCCGGATCGACAATCAGCTGCGCGGCCGTTCTGGCAGACAAGGGGATCCGGGATCATCCAGATTCTATGTCGCCTTAGAAGATGACCTGATGCGCCTTTTTGGTTCTGAGAGGATGGTGGGGATGATGGACAGGCTCGGGATGGAGGAGGGGCAGGTAATCGAACATCCCCTGATCACTAAATCAATCGAGATGGCCCAGAGAAAGGTAGAGCAGCATAATTTTGAGATCCGCAAGCAGCTCTTGGAGTATGACAATGTAATGAATAAACAGAGAGAGGTAATCTATGGGCAGCGCCGCCAGATATTGGAGGGGGCTACCTTAAGAGAGGGGATCATCGCATATATAGAAAAAGTAGCAAGCGAGGCCTGCGGTGCCTACCTGAAGCAGAACTCCGATGCCCAGGATCAGGATATAGAGGGTTTGATTGAGCATATTAACCTTAAATTTTCCATTACGCTTAATGCTACTGAGGTCCGGGATGCCGAAGGAATCTCTATTCCTGATTTTTTAATAAAGAAGACAGTAGATTTCTATCAGGAGAGAGAGAATTTAATAGGGGTTGATTCTATGCGCCGCCTGGAGCGCAGGGTATATCTGCAGTTGATCGACAGTAAATGGAAGGATCATCTCTACGCCATGGATAATTTGCGTGAGGGGATAGGCTTGCGCGCCTTCGGCCAGAGAGACCCTCTGATCGAATATAAACGCGAGGCCTTTGAGATGTTTAGCGCGATGATGTCGGGGATTGAAGAAGAGGCGGTGATGATGATCTTTAAGGTTAAACCGGTGACAGAGGAGAGATTTAAGGGGGTATTCTCTGGCGTATCACAGAAGCTCCTGCATCCTCAGGTAAATGATTTTAGAACTCCCGCTCCGGGAGGCCCGGTCGCCGGAGGGGAGCCTTCAAGGCCCGCTGTGCCTTTATCTGCTGGACCTCCTATCCCAGCTGCTCCCCGGCCAGCTTCTGGTCCTAAGGTCGGCCGCAATGATCCCTGTCCATGCGGGAAAATAAATCCTAGAACAAATAAGCCGTTAAAATATAAGAAATGTTGTTACCCAAAATATGGCTAGGAAGAACTTAATAATTTAGTAAGCTCTTTGCGGATGGCGGGTATATCTTTTCTGCTTTTAAGATTGAGGTATCTTCTAGTAATAAGCGCGTGGCAATTAGGACATAAAACCATCAAATTATCAGTTTCATGTAAACCGCCCATTTTTTTCGGTAAGATATGGTGACCATCAATGGTTAATTTATATCCGCATAATTCGCATTTGGCCCCATACTTCTTTATAGCTTGTAAACGAACCCAGGCCTTATGTTTCTTGGCTTCTCCATAAAGATATTTTTTCATTCCGAGCCGTCTCCGTCGATACCTCACAGTCCATGAGGATGCATTTTTGAACCCTTTCTTTTTTAGTTCATTGGCAATCTCTATATCTATCAATCTTTTGCAATTTTTACGGATAAAGTCATCAACAATATGATGAGGAAGCTTTTCTAATTTATGATGGCCTGTTTGAAGATTAGGGTGTCCGTGGCGTTTAATTCTAGCTAAATGCATGGAACAATAAATTTGCCTTGTTTTTTTATAACGTGTAAAATTTTTACAGTCTTTAATGGCACATTTAGGCATAATTGAAGTATTGCATTCTGTTTATAATTTGTCAACAACAGTTCTTAGATATTAAAAATATAGGAAACGTTTCTAACGTATTCCACAACAATATCAGAAAATCATAATTTAATCTTTTATTAAAACTTTATGGTGGTAAAATATTATGTTATGAAAAAACGTATACTTTTAGCCTTGCTTTCTGGAGTCTTACTGATTCTTGCTTTTCCGAATTTTAACATTTGGATACTAGCCTGGGTGGCGTTTTTGCCGTTGTTTTTTGCCTTGAGAGGTAAATCCAGATTTCAGGCTTTCTTATTAGCCTATTTGACGGGAATTATCTTTTGGGCAGGGAATATTTACTGGTTAGTCCATGTAACCCTCCCGGGGCAAATAATTCTGGTTTTATACCTTGCTTTATATTTCGGCTTCTTTGGGTTATTATCTTCCCGGTCTCTGTCGGGGCTTTCGCTTAAGAGACTGTTTCTTCTACCTTCGCTATGGGTTGGCTTAGAGTATATCCGCGGATATCTGTTTACCGGGTTTCCCTGGTCGCTCCTGGGTTATTCCCAGCAGGTGAATCTTCCGGTAATTCAGCTATCTGATCTAACCGGAGTCTGGGGCGTATCTTTTCTGGTAATCCTGGTGAATATCGGGATCTTCCGGGCCTTGACAGAAAAACACAAATTATCAGAATTAATAAGAAGAAATTGGGTTCCGTTATTATCTATAATCGCAGTATTATTATACGGCTGCTATAGATTATATTGGGTATCGCCGGATGCGGCCGGCCCAACCTTAAAGGTTAGCGTTGTTCAGGGCAATATCCCACAGGAGCTGAAGTGGCGCAATGAAGCCAAGGGCCATATATTTAACAAATATCTTTCTCTTTCGCTGTATGCAGCCAGGGAGCATCCGGACCTGATCGTCTGGCCGGAGGCCGCACTGCCTGTAGTCCTGGAGGAGGAGCCGGAGTATATTGCAGAAGTCCAGCAGCTGGCTACCCAGATTCAGACACCCATACTTCTGGGTGCGCTTACACAGAGGGATGGTTTTTATTATAACAGCGCGGTCTTGCTCTCTTCGCAAGGAGAGATCGTCTCTGTATATGATAAGTTGCACCTTGTGCCTTTTGGAGAATATGTTCCTCTAAAAGGGGTTTTTAAGTTTTTAGAGAATATAGCGCCCATTGGAGATATGCAGAAGGGGCGAGAATACACTGTTTTTCAAGAGGAAAAAGAAGAAATTCTATTATCCGAAGCAGGTAGCCTTAAGAAGTTTGATTTCTCCGTCTTGATTTGTTTTGAAGACCTCTTCCCGGAACTATCCAGGCGATTTGTGCGGGAGGGGGCAGGATTCCTGGTGAACATCACTAATGATGCCTGGTATAAACATACCTCAGCGAGTGCTCAGCATCTGCAGGCGAGTGTCTTTCGTGCGGTTGAGAACAACATTTTTCTGGTGCGTTCGGCAAATACCGGGATATCCGGTTTTATCTCTCCGAGGGGCAGGATACTCTCTCTGATTAAGGGGCGATCAGGAGAGCAGATTTTTATCGAAGGGCAGGAGACAAGAGAAATTGTCTTGCGGCCTGGGATAGAGACTTTTTATACCGGTTACGGAGATAAATTTATTCTTTTAGTCTACCTATATATTTTTGCATATTTGCTACTTTGGGTTTTTAAAAGAAGGCAGGTTGATTAGATGAATAAGGCATTGTTTATTTTTATGATGATTGTGTTAATCTATGCCTCGGTAAGCCTACATTTTGTCGATAAAGTCCAATTTTTGTGCCCTATAGATTATCGAAATCAGATTATTATCCGTAATGATTCGCGGGGGGATGGTTTCTTTGGGGCCAGGCGCAACGGAGGCAGGAAGCATAACGGCGTTGATCTCTATGGTGAGATCGGAACTCCGGTTAAATCAGTTCGTTCCGGGAGGGTAATCGTAGCCGATAAATTGAAGAATGGTCTGGGGACTCATGTGATCATCCAACACCCCCGGGGAGCCACCACTATTTATGCACATCTATCTGAGATATACGTTAAGAGAGGTGATTTCTTGCAGCAGGGCCGTGTAATCGGTGCGGTGGGTAAGACCGGCAACGCTACTCATCCTAAGATACAGCCGCATCTGCACTTTGAGGTAAAAAAAGGCGGGGTCCCCCAGGACCCTATTGCTTATTGGGAGTAGGGCGCATATTGCCTTTTGGCTCCATATGTATCAAGACATCGGTTACAGCCGAGATTCTTTTTTTTAGCGCTCCTTCAATAGAATCACTGATCTGGTGGGCATCTTCCATGGACATCCGCGGGTCGACTAGAACATGCAGGTCTATATGAACGTCATCGGGTCTTCCGCGGCTACGGATTTTATGGCAGGCCCTTACTCCTTTAACTGCCAAGACTGTCTCTTTGACATCTTTAATATCCAGGTCTGCTACAGTATCGCAGAGTACGCGGGCGCTATTTCTTGCAATATCAATGGCAGAATGGGCGATAAATAAACTAATCAGCAGTGTGGCTATCGGATCCAGGATGGGGTAGCCAAGCTTTATAGCAATCAGAGCAAGGATTACCGAAAGAGAGGTAAAGATATCAGCTTTTGTGTGCATGGCATCGGAGGTCAATATATCGCTCTGAAGGGCCTTGCCTTTTCTAGACTCAAAATTTACTACCCAGAGGTTTACTGCAAGGGTCGATAGCATGACTAAGAAACTGATCAGATCAATCCGGGGGACTACAGGGTTATAGAGCCTCCCGATTCCTTTCTTGATCAGGTTAAAGGAGAGGATGAATAGGAGTATGGCGATACCCAGAGAGAAGAAGGTTTCATATTTTTTGTGTCCGTAAGGGTGGTCTCTGTCACGGGGCTGGCAGGCAAGATTTATCCCGACTACACCGATAATATTGGAGGCGCCGTCGGATAGGGAGTGGAATCCATCAGCGGTGATGCTGCTTGAGCGGCTATACCATCCGTAGAGGATTTTTGACAGGGCTACTCCCCAGTTAAGAAAGAGTATCCCCAGGAGGATGCGTCTTATTTGTCTATAGTGAAGACGAATATTATCAGACATAGATAAATTATATACCGTTTAAAAAGGATTTGCAAATATTTTAGTCTTCCGATAAGATAGGGTCAAATGAGGCCCAAACTTAGCGAACGATAGTGAAGCTAAGTTTGTTGGCGGAATTTGACCCCCCACCACTTTTTAGAGAAAGAGTGGGTAGCGGAATTTAAACACAAGGTGCTTAGTTAGAGCGTTAATTTTATCTTTTAAACCTTTATTAAAAAGTGGTGGGGGGTTTAATTCGCGCATATGACTTACGCTCCTTGGAGTCGCGTAAGTCATGCGCTCATTAAAGGAGGGCTGCCGGAGATGCTGGAGTTTATTGCCGTAAAGATCAAAAAACCTGATGAGGTGAATATGATTCTCGGGCAGAGCCATTTTATCAAGACTGTAGAAGACATCTACGAGGCCCTGGTCAGTAGCGTAGCTTCTATTAAGTTCGGGATGGCCTTCGTTGAATCATCGGGCGCCTGCAAGATCAGATCAGAAGGGAATGATCAAGAGTTAAAAAGAATAGCAGAAGATAACTGTTCAGAGATCGCAGCGGGGCACAGTTTTATCATTTTCATCAAGGATGCCTTTCCGATAAATGTGCTTAATGCTATTAAAGACATACCTGAGGTCTGCACGATCTATTGTGCAACAGCTAATCCTGTTGAGGTGATTGTGGCAGAGACCCGGATGGGCAGAGGTATTATGGGGGTTATTGACGGGGAAAAGCCTAAGGGGTTAGAGTCCGGGAAGGATATCACCTGGCGCCGGGAATTTTTACGTAAGATAGGATATAAGCTCTAATATGGAGATCAAGAAGATACAAAAAAGTATCGGACGGTTTTTTGGCTGGCTGGTTCTGGTTATCTGTTCTTTTATAATCAAGCTAATCCCTGAGGGCTGCCTCTATGGATTTGCTAAGGGGATAGCCTTCTTGGGTTATCAGTTTACCCATAAACAAAGGAGGATAGCCCAGGAGACCCTGGATATTGCTTTCGGGAACCAAAAGAGTAAGGCAGAGAAGGAGAAGATCGCCAAAGAGAGCTTTGTTTACATGGCAAAGTCGGCGGTTGAGGTCATCTCTCTTATGGATAGCCCTGAGCTTATGAAGAGGCGTATATCATTAGTAAACAAAGGAAATTTAGATAATGCTTTGGCTAGAGGTAACGGAGTTATTCTGGTAAGTGGTCATTTCGGAAATTTCCCCTTGTTGTTGGCGCGCTTAAGCCAGGAGGGATATGAGGTTTCCGGAATAATGCGGCCGATGAGAGACCAGCGGGTAGAGAATATTTTTCTTAAAAAACGTCAGAGATATGGCGTCAGGACTATTTACAGCAAGCCCAGGGACACCTGCGTAAGTAGCAGTATTGAGGCATTACGCAATAATCAGCTGGTTTTTATTCCTATTGACCAGAATTTCGGGACAGCCGGGGTATTTGTAAATTTTTTTGGAAAGAAGGCTGCTACGGCAACCGGGCCGATTATCTTTGCTCAGAGGACAGGAGCAAGTCTGGTGCCGTGTTTTATTCTAAGGCAGAAGGATGATACTCACAGAATTGTCTTTGAGCCTCCTTTGACCTTAGAGAGCAGGCAGAGCCCTCGGGAGACAATAGCGGTTAATATCCAGAAGTTAACCGATATAATCGAGGCATATATCAGAAGATATCCTGCGGAGTGGGGCTGGGTTCATCGCCGCTGGAAGAGCAAGCCATCGGTATAATTGGATTGTGTATTTTGGTTTTATTGATATAATGTCAAATGACCCCGCACCCAGTCTAGTATTTGCTACTTGTTTGGGTGCGGGGGAATTTGCCCCCCCTGTATTATTGCAGAATACAAAGGGGGGGTTAATTCGCGCACGCTTAATAAACTAGTTAACAAAATGCGCTATCGCTTAGCTTCACTCTCGTTCGCTAAGTGATGCGCTCATTAAAGGAGATGTAATATGGAAGCAGTTTTAAGAAGAGAACTGATCACCAACAAGCGGATATGTAGGGTCCTGGGAGTGGCTTCGTTTATTGTGCTTACCTCATTAGGTGCCTTTGTGCGTATACCGTTGCCTTTTACTCCTGTACCGATTACCCTACAGACTTTTTTTGTACTCCTCTGCGGCGCTATCTTGGGCAGCAGGTTAGGTATAACTGCCCAGACAAGCTATCTTCTTATCGGAGCATTGGGGTTGCCTATTTTTACCGGCGCCGGCGCCGGACTCTTGTATCTATTTGGCCCTACCGGAGGATATCTTTTCGGATTTGTCTTAGCGGCTTTTTTTATCGGTAGAGTGCTCCCCCGGGTTTCAGATAAGAGATCCAGCGTTTTCCTTGTTTTCTTAGCCGGCGACTTGATACTTTTTTCAACAGGCGTTATATGGCTTAAAGTACTCTTAGGGTATTCACTAACAAAACTGCTGATTATCGGTTTCTTTCCTTTTATATTAGGTGATTTATTAAAGGTAACTGCTGCTACATTCATCTATCTTCGCGTTCAGCACCGCATCAGGGAAATTTTTTAGTTTTATCCATCCTTTTTAAAAATCAGGAGGATAAGCATGAAGATAAAAGAAATAATGACCCGAGATGTCAGAAGCATTGACCCCAAAGATAATGTTTTTGATGTACTTGTCCAGTTGTTTAAAACCAAGATCAGCGGCTTGCCGATCATCGATAAGCAGGGTAAGCTTATGGGGGTGTTTACAGAGAGAGATGCCCTTTCTTATGTCTTGCCCAGCTATATTCAGAAGGTAGGCAAGTTCATCTATGAAGAGAACCCCAAGTCGATAAAGAAGAAGTTTTCAGAGCTGATCAATACCAAGGTAACCGAGATCATGCGCAAAGAAGTAATTACTACTACCGAAGAGACGACACTTTGTGAGGCGGCCAGGATTATGATGACTGAGAGGGCGCGCCGCTTACCGGTTGTTGACCTTGAGGGTAAAGTTGTGGGCATCGTAGCCAGATGCGATATTTTAAAGGCCCTGGCAAAAGAGGCAGAGATGTCCCTGGGACGTTAGATTATATTAGCTATGTGGAAGAAATTACCGATTCTTATTGCTTTATCTATAGGTTTTGGGATCTTAGCTAGAAATACCGGCTTAAGTTCTCATCAGGCGCTGTCGATCTCTATATTCAGCGCCTCGATATTGGGAACTCTGTTTTTTTGGGATTTCCGCTTGAGTTTCGCATTTATCGGCGTCTCGATTCTTTTAATCAGCAAGGCTATTGATCTGGAGAATGTAGTCAGGTTTGCCTCTTTAGAGGTAATTCTCTTTTTGGTAGGGATGATGATCCTGGTGGGGCTCTTGAAGGACTCCGGGTTCTTTGCCTGGCTGATCGGCCTGATCCTGCGTATAAAAAACCTTAACTCCGATAAATTTTTTATCGCCATCTCATTTATCTCCGCCTTACTGGCATGCGTGGTCGATGAGGTTACTTCGATTGTCTTTGTGGTGGCGGCAGTCCTTGAGATCTGCGATTATTTTGAGGTTGATCCTACGCCTTTTCTGATTACCTCGATTCTGGCGACAAATATCGGTTCAAGCGGGACGGTTTTAGGTAACCCGATCGGGATTTTGATCGCCGCCAAATCCGGACTGACCTTCGAAGATTTTCTGGTAAAGGCCTTTCCGCTAATGATCCTTTCGCTGTTGGTTGCAATCTTTGTCCTGAAATTCTGGTATAGAAAAGCCCTGGCCGATTTAGATAAAAAGATAAAGGAGTTCGGTTATAATGAAATGCTTGTAAAGCTGGTCTCTGTCCCGCCGGAGAGGGACTTAAAGGTGAGCCTGGCTATATTCGCAGCGACATTATTCTTTATTGCTATACATCGCCGCCTGGAGTTGTTCTGGGGGTTGCAGCCGAATACGGTTTTATTAACTATGCCGTTGATCTCAAGCGGCCTAGTGATGATCTGGAAACGCACAAAGGCTAGGAAATATGTTGAAAAGGATGTCGAGTGGTGGACATTATTATTCTTTATGCTGCTGTTTGCCCAGGCCGGGACGCTCAAGTTTACCGGGGCTACTGATGTGTTGGCAAAAAATTTACTCGGGTTGGCCAACAACAGTGTCTCTATGCTTATGAGTATAGTCCTCTGGGTTTCGGCAATCGGTTCCAGTGTCCTGGATAATGTGGTGCTTGTAGCAGCATTCATTCCGATTATCCAGAGCTTCCATGATTTAAATATCAATCTGCAGCCCCTATGGTGGGCCCTATTATTCGGCGGCTGCTTCGGCGGGAATATTACCATGGTCGGCTCCACCGCCAATATCGTCGCTCTGGGGATCCTCGAGAAGGAGAGGGGGGTGCGCCTGAGTTTCTTCCGCTGGTTCTGGGTAGGCCTTACTGTGGGCCTGATAACCACCAGTATTGTGTGGTTGGCCTTGGTTTTTCTGCCATTTTTCGGTTAGCCTAAATCAAATTGACAATAGGCGCGATCTGTGATAAGTTAAATGAAACCTAGACTTATGGATCCGCCGAAGGCGGAGAACATAAGTCTGAGGATGAATTTGACCCCGCACCCAGTCTAGTATCTACTGTTACTTGTTTGGGTGCGGGGTTCAATTCGCACAATAACTTACTCATACTACCATATTCGTAAGTTGTGTGCTCATTGAAGGAGGTGTAAGATGAAGCTCAGGCCAGGCCTAATTATCGCATTATCGATATCTTTGATATTTTTGAGTTCAATCATTGCTTGCGCGCAGGAGGGCAACATTGTATTAGGTCCTGAAGAGCCCAAAGTGCAGGATGGGCCGGAGGTGCAATGGCTTTGGGGAGAGGTGCTTAATGTGGATCCTACCTATAGCCAGATCAGGGTCAGGTTTCTTGATTTCCTGAATGATACAGAGAGGGAGCTTTTGCTTACCGTAGATAATGATACCACCTATGAAAACATCTCTGTTCTTGAAGAGATAAAGCGGAAGGATAATTTGAGTATCGATTACATCGTTACCGGTAGTGGGCTTTACCTGGCCAAATACATCGGCCTCGAGCAGGCAAAAAAAGTCGATAACTGGGAGTATATACAGGACCAGGAATTGCCCTCAGCTATCCCGGAGACTGCAGCAGAAGTAGGCGAATAAGGACAACAAATAGATAAGAAATGTTAATTTTTAAGGCAGGTCTTGGCCTGCCTTATTTTATTTGCTATGCAAAAAAAGAGAGCGCTTATATTTGATCTGGATGGCACCCTGGTTGATGCCTATCCGGCGATTATCCGAAGCTTTAATTATACGATGCGTAAGCTTGGTCTCCCCGGGCAGCCTGACCTAGTGATCCGCCGGGCTGTAGGAGAGGGGGATGAGAATTTACTGAAACCCTTTATCAGAAAGGCTGACCTGAAGCCGGCGGTTTTGATCTACCGGCAGCACCATCGTAAGAGCCTAAAAGTTGATTCGGTCCTCTTTAGGGGTGTAGATAAGATGCTCTCTCGATTCGGCTCCCAGGGATATAAACTGGCTGTGGCCAGTAACCGGCCGACAGAGTTCTCCAAGATCATTATTCGTAAACTCGGTTTAGATAAATATTTCGACTACGTGCTCTGTGCCGACAAGCTAAAGCAGGGTAAGCCTCATCCGGAGATCTTACGAAGGATCCTGCGCAGGTTTTCCCTGCAGCCTAAGCAAGCGTTGTATGTAGGAGACATGGTAATCGACGCCCAAACAGGAAAGAGGGCAGGGGTGCAAACAGTTATTGTCACCACCGGCTCCAGCTCCAAGAGCCAGATCAAGAGAGAGAAGCCATATCAGGTGATTTCACGAATTTGTGAATTATCAAGGATAATTTCCTAGGAGCAAGGATCTCTTTTCCCTTGACCGGCTATATCTTGTATTGTAGAATTATGCGTTCGACAAATAAAACCTCTATGAAAAGATTCTTTACTTGCCTAATCGCCCTATTCTTTCTCTCTAGCCTAACAGGTTGTACGTCGGTGATGAATATAATAAAGCCCGGCAGAGGGGATAGGCGCAGCATCGGCGTTCCTTTGATTATGCCTTACTCAGGTAAAAGGGCGACGGTAAAACTTGCCGATTTTGATATTAAAACCGCCAAGGCAGAAGGTCAGGTAGGGGGGGCGCTGCGGGAGATGTTGCTGGTAGCGCTGGCCAACAGCGGCCGCTTTATTGTGGTTACGCCGATTCCTCTGAAGCTTTCCGGTGAGTCGGCGCTCCGAGAGGACCGTAAGGATTCCAGCACTTCCCAGTCCGAAGAGATCCAGCTGCAGGATAAAAACCTCAATGCTGATCTGATTATCGTTGTTACGGTAGAAGATTTTGAACCCGAGGCCTCCGGAGGAAGAGCCGGTGTAGGCGGCGGAGGCGGTGCCGCCAGCGGATTCTTAGGAGGGGTGCCGGGGACTACTTCAGGTAAGGCTCAGAGTGTTTGGGGTATACACCTGCTCGATAAGACAACTTCCCAGGTTCTTGCCTCCGGAAGCATTAAGGGTCAGGCAGGAGATATAGTCGGGGTGTCGGCGCAAGGTTTCTTCGGGGATTGGCCGTTGGCTCCGGGCCTGTCGGCTTATGCAGATACGCCGATGGAGAAGGCTATTCGTCTATGTATTATCGAAGTTGTACGTTATCTTTCCGAAAATGTTCCAGAGCAATATTACAGGTATTAGAGATTACACAGATTGAAAGAATAGATTACAGTGATAAAGACAAGATCCCTTGCGTAAGCACTTGTGAATTTTGTTCCAAAATTCACTACGTACGCTTCGGGATAAATTCGGCCAGACAACTTAGCTTCTCCGCCTGCGGCGGATCGCTAAGTTGTGGCCTCATTTAAGGAGGCATAAGTTATGGGCAAGCGTAAACGAAGAGGAAAATTAAATTGGCGATCAAAGAAGGCAAATAAAGGCAGAGCGCCCTGTCGGGGCTAGGCAGCTTAGGTATGTATAAGATCAGGTTTCCCAGGCTCTGCGATTGCATAATTTTTTTGACTTCGATAACACGATCACAGGCTTCGATGTCTTAGATGACCTGGTGAAGCGATATTCGATCAACAAGAAGTGGCAGTTTTTTGAGAGGGCCTGGAAGAACGGTTCGATTGGTTCACGCAAATGCCTCCAAGAGCAGCTACGAGTGGTGAGGATAACCAGAGCGGGCCTTAAGATGTATCTTTGGGATAAAAATTGACCCCGGTTGCAAAAAATGCATTCTATGATAACAATCTATAGGGGATGAAATCATCAAAAGAGGAGAAAGGTGCAGATTAGAGCAAGAACAAAGAAGAATGCATTAGTTTTGGACTTATTCGGCCGGGTTGATGTCAATTCTGCGAATTTAGTGGAGGCAGTCAGCCATTGTCTCCGCGACGGCTATAAGAATATCGTCTGTAATTTTGCAGAGGTAGAGTTTATCGATTATTTAGGTGTTTCTGCAATTGCGATTATCTATAAAGAGATAACCAATCAGGACGGGAGGATGAAATTCGCTAATATCCCCGCACATCTTCGGAATATTTTTTCCATCACAGGCTTAGATAGGGTAATTGAGATTTACTCTTCGGAAGAGTTGGCGATTAATGCCCTAAAAGAGGACAAGATCATAGAGGATATAAAGAGAATGCAGTTGAGGCGCAGGTTCAAGCGCCTGCCGATAGGAATTAAGGTTGAGCTCAAAGGCAGACAGGCCCGAAAGCCGGTGTGCATAAAGGTGAATATCCTGAATTTAAGCGCGCAGGGAGCCTATATCTTCGGCTGCGAAAACTTCAGGCTGGGGGATGAAGTGGTTTTGAAGTTCAAGCTTCCGCCCAAGAACGAGGAATTCCAGGTCCATGCAAAGGTTGTATGGCTTCCTGATAAGCAG
Organism: Candidatus Omnitrophota bacterium; assembly: GCA_016783715.1. Classification (GTDB taxonomy): domain Bacteria; phylum Omnitrophota; class Gorgyraeia; order Gygaellales; family Profunditerraquicolaceae; genus BS750m-G15. Next base: position 1,821 of record JADHWA010000008.1, on the reverse strand, counting down.
ATTCAGTTACACCTGCAGCCGGGCATGGGGGTTGAATTTGTTGACTTGCCGGGTGAGCTTCAGGAAGTAATGGTTAAGTTCGTCGAAAGAAATGTTTCACATATGACTTCTGATGAATAGAGAACTGGAAGAGTAATACCAGGGCCCCTATTTTTTGGTTATCCGTTTTATGTAATTGATTACTTTTTTAATCGAGCTCTCCGGAGTCGATGCCCCTGCAGTAATTCCTACCGATTTTATCCCTTTAAACCAGCGTCGCGCCAAATCCTCTGGCGAGTTTATCCAGTAACTACGCTTATTCAGGCGTTTTGAGATTTGATAGAGTCTTTTGGTATTAGCGCTGTTTTTGGAGCCGATGATCAGCATAAGGTCGTTGACTTGAGGGATTCTTCTGATCTCCTCCTGTTTCATTCTTGTGGGCATGCAGATGGTATTAAAAAATTGCAGGTCCGGGATATTTTTCTTCAGTACTGCGACGATCTTTAAAACTTTCTCTATATCCTGAGTGGACTGAACTATCACGCAGGCTTTTTTTATTTTCTTGATTAAGCCCGCGGGGAGGCAGCGGAGGCTTTCGATAATCAGCGCTTTTTCTCTTAGCTGTCCGACAATTCCCAGCACCTCATCATGTTTTTTGTCCCCGATAACGATTATTTTACGGCATTTTTTCTCCATCTTCTTAGCAATGCGATGAATCTGGCGGACCATCGGGCAGGTAGCATCAATAATTTTATAACCCACCTTGTGAGCTTTTTTTAAATTTGCCTGAGATATCCCGTGCGCGCGGATAAGCAGCACCTTATTCTTGCCGCTGCCCAGCCTATTAATCCTCTTGATACCCGCTTTCCTGATTTCCTTTACCACGTCTTCATTATGCACAATATCTCCGAGCATGTAGACTCGACCGGAGTCCGAAGCTGTCTTTAAGGCGATATCAATCGCTCTTTTTACTCCGAAACAGAAACCCGCAGATTTTGCCAGATTGATTTTCATTATCGGTATGCGATAAAAACAGCCTTTAATAGGCAACCTATTTTTCTCCAGAAACTTAAGGCAATTTTTTTTGAGAATACGTCGAAACCCTTTCGCTCTATTGAATCTAATATACCCAAATAAAGTTCTTTTATCGCTGCGGCAACCATCCGGGAGCGTAAATCAGGGATAAGCCCTAGGCCATTTTCTGCTTTTAAATAAAACTCTCGAGCCCGTTTTGACTGGAGTCTAAGCAGCCGACTAAATTTATCACTTATATTATGTTCGAGGAGATCCTGCTTAGTCAGACCGAACCTATCCATCTCATCTTGCGGAAGATAAACCCGGCCGCGATCCAAATCTTCCGGGATATCTCTGATAATATTAGTAAGCTGCATGGCAACCCCTAAGCCTACAGCACTCTCTTCTGCCCTGGGCTCATTGCAGCCAAGCACCCTAAGCATTATCAATCCTATAACTCCTGCAGCCCTATAGCAGTAGGAGTAGAGTTGGTCAAAATTAGCATATGAGTTTTTAGTTAAGTCCATCTCCATACCCTTGAGGAGCTGATCAAAATACTCTTTAGGGATCCGGTAGTCTATTACGCTTTTACGGAAAGCAAGTAGCAGGGGGTTAACTAATTCAACTTCGGAATAGGCCGATTCGATCGAACGTGTCACCGCGGTCAATGCCTTAGGGTCAGAGAGGTTTGCGACGTCGTCTACGCTTTCGTCACTTATCCTGCAGACCGCATAGATTGAATAAACAGCACGGCGCTTTTGGGGCCTAAGAAAAAAAGAGGCGAAATAAAAAGCCCGTGCGAACTTTTTTGTGATCTTGTGTGCTTGG
>JADHWA010000037.1 GCA_016783715.1 Candidatus Omnitrophota bacterium | reverse complement strand
CTAAGGGTAAGACCTTTCAGTGGAGCGGGGAATACACCGGTGACTTGAATACCGCCTCGACCCTGGGGACAGAGTTAGGGGTGCTTCTTGCTTTTAAGCCAAAGATTACCGATAAGCAAAAAGATATAAAAAATATATTCCTTGCCAACATCGACCCCCAGATCCAGGAGAATCTCTTGAGCCATATTCGCTCACCCAGACTTGTAGCAATGGATAGCATGAACTTCTGGATTGATAATAAGCGAAAAAGCCTGATAAAACTCTTGAAGAAGATCGATATCTATGTCGCTAATGACCAGGAGGCCCGCTCACTCTCAGAGGAGACAAATCTGGTTAAGGCAGCTAAAGCGCTTTCAAGACACGGGCCAAAGATGGTCTTGATTAAAAAGGGAGAGCACGGCGTTTTGTTCTATAGTAAAGATTTTATCTTTTCGTTACCGGCATATCCGGTAGAGGATGTTGTTGATCCGACGGGGGCGGGGGATACCTTTGCCGGCGGGTTTATGGGGTATCTGGCAAAGGCAAAAAGCTTAAGTAAACCGAACATCAAGAGGGCGCTGGCCTACGGGACAGTCGCGGCATCTTTTAATATTGAAGGTTTTGGGCTTAGTCGTACACGCGCTCTTAGGCTAAAGGAGTTAAATAGGCGCCTCAGCCAATTCAGGAGACAGGTATCGTTTTAGGGGAATGGTATCTCCCCCTACGCCCTTGAATAGACAATCGATAACTATGACGGGCTACGGGGGATTAATTCGCGGACGGCCTTAAGGCCTACAGTTTATGTTCACTTCTTTCCATAAACTGTCCGCTCATTAAAAGGGGGTTGATATGTTAGAAGAGAAGATTCTGAATGATTACCGTCAGGCACTAAAAGATAAGGATAAATTAAAGGTCTCGGTTTTGAGTTTCCTGCGCGCTGAGATGATCAATGTCGCTATGGCCAAAAAGATTAAGCAATTAGACGATAAGGATGTTATATCAGTGATCAGAAAGCAGATCAAGTCCCGCCAGGATTCAATCGAGGCATTTGAGAAAGGAAATCGACAGGACTTAGCAGATAAAGAGAAGAAAGAGCTCCTGATCCTCAAGACTTACCTGCCTGCGGAATTAGCAGAGGATGAGTTAAATAAGATTATTGCAGAGGTTATCTCGGAGGTAGGGGCGCAAGGACCAAAGGATATGGGAAAAGTAATGAAGGAGGTAACTCCTAAGGTCGCCGGAAGGGCAGATGGTAAGAGGGTAAGTGATTTAGTGAAGAAGAAGCTCACCCCGCCAAAAGATTCATAGAAGAATGGCAAATTCTTTAATTAGCAGAGATAGGCAAGCAAGGCTTCAGGAGCAGATGTTGAGCCAGGGCATCCGGGGGAAGGATATAGTTGAGAAGTTTATCCGTTCCAGCGGTCCCGGGGGGCAAAATGTCAACCGGGTTTCAACCTGTGTGTATTTAAAGCATATCCCTACCGGAATAGAGGTAAAGTGTCAGAGAGAGCGGACCCAGGCGCAAAATAGATATTTGGCCAGGCGGATATTATTAGAGAAGATAAAGGATTTATCGCGCAGAGAGCGCCTCAACCAAAAGCAAAAGGAAGAGAAGCTGCGCAGGCAAAAGCGCAAGAGGCCCCGCCGTGTTAAAATAAAGATCCTTGAAGGCAAACGCCGCCACTCCCAGAAGAAGCAGTCCCGCCAGAAGATCAGCTTTATTGAGTAGGCCGTAATCCTGTTGCGGCTATTGAGGTTAGTTTTTTGTGAAAAAAATCGCAAAACCTCTTGACAATTTAGATCTGTGTGGTATATTTTTATTGTTTATTGTGAAAAAAAGAACAATATGCTGAAGAATAGAAACTGCATTATTCGGCTCTCCCGATATAAAAACGCACTGTACCGGCTAAATGCTTTGGGGTTTGTCAGGGTATTTTCTGATAATTTGGCCGATGCCGCAGGAGTGACCGCTTCGGCGGTAAGAAAAGATTTTTCGCTCTTTGGGATCTCCGGCAATAAGAAAGCCGGTTATCAGATCGAAGAGCTGCTTGAGAAATTAAACAGTATCCTGGGCAAGGATAAAGTTCAAAAGGTAATCGTCGCCGGCTGCGGTAACCTGGCAAGCGCTTTGATTAAGTATAAAGGATTCGAGAAGGAAGGGATAAAGATAGTAGCAGGATTTGATATCGACCCTGCCAAGCATAATCGCAGCAATAATGTTCCTGTGTTACCCTTAGAAGAATTAAAAGGGTTTGTGAGGAATCAGGGGATTAAGATCGGCATCATCGCCGTACCGGAGGCGGCCGCTGGGCAGGTCGCAGAGACGATGTTTAAAAACGGCATTAAGGGGATAGTAAATTTTGCGCCGATCAGGCTAAAAGCTCCTGAGGACTGCGTAGTAAATTATGTGAACTTAGAGCATGAGCTGGAGAATCTGGTCTATTTTGTAAACGCCTTAAGTAAAACAAAAAAGAAAATCTAACGGTAGTGTATAATATTTATTTCGCAAAAACCGAACAGCTGGAAAGTTTTGCCAAGGAGCTTAAAAAGCTTGCCCGCGTATTTGCGCCTCTAGCCAAAGATGCCCAAAGCCCCAAGCAGACCGATTACCTCTACCAGAGACTCTGTGAAGATACTGCATTAGCTTTTAATCCTTACCGAACAGTTGAACCTCTAAAGTCATTCTTTACCTATAAATATGAGAAGGTAGCAGACTATTTTAACTCGGCAAAAAATTTAACAGATATCACCGAGAAGACTGTTATCTTCGGGGTAAAAAGCTGCGATATAGCAGGGCATAAGATCCAGGATTTCGTCTTTTTAGAAGGCGTTGAAGTGGATTCTCTCTATCGGGCGCGGCGGGAGAATACGATTATAATCTCCGGAGACTGTACGGATTTCAAGGAGGTCTGTCATTGTCTGGCCTGGGAGATTATGCCTTTCCCTAGCGCAGGATTTGACCTGAACCTTTCTCCTTTGAATGACGGTTTTATCGTTGAGGTAGGTTCTAAGAAGGGACAGGAGCTGGTTAATCAACATAAAGATTATTTTACCCCTGTAAAAGATACACAGATTGCAGGCAGGAACGCAAAGCGCCAGAGTATTCTGGACCGGCTCAAACGGCACCTGCTCTTCCAGAACTTAGTCAGTAAGGACCAAGTGCAGAACCTCATCCGGGAAGGTTTCAGCCTGGATACCTGGAAGGAATTTATGCTTAACTGTGTTGAATGCGGCGGATGTAATTTTATCTGTGATACCTGCCACTGTTTCCTGCTGGCTGATTCCTCCCAGAAGCAGCAACAGAATGGAAAATTGCGGCTTTGGGATAGCTGCCAGTATAAGAATTATGCCCGGGTCGCCGGCGGTGCCAATCCTCAGAAGACCAGGGCGGCGCGTTTAAGATTCCGGTTCACAAAAAAGTTCGACTTCTTCGTCGATAACTTAGGAGCTCCGGCTTGCTGCGGTTGCGGCCGGTGCATTGAAGTCTGCCCCGGCAAGATTGATATTAGGGAAGTGCTTAAAGATTTAGCAAACAAACTCAAAAAACAGCAATGAACAAGAATATATACAAACCCATAGAGGCAGTAGTCGAAGATATAATTACCGAAAGCCAGACTATAAAAACCTTTACCTTGAGGCCGAAAGAGAACTTTTCTTTTCGCACGGGGCAGTTTATCGAACTTACCCTCCCCGGTATCGGTGAAGCTCCTTTTACGCCCTCCTCAGATCCGAATGTCAAAGATAAGATTGATGTCACTATTATGAATGCCGGTAGTGTGACTTCGCTTCTTCATAATATTCCTAAGAATTCATCTTTGGGGATACGCGGCCCTTATGGCAAGGGGTATCCTCTGGAGAAATTCCACGGCAAAGACGTTTTAATCGTAGGCGGTGGGGTGGGGTTGGCGCCGTTGCGCTCTCTGGTATTAAGCCTATTCGGCCAGATCGATAAATACAAAAAGCTAGTGCTGCGCTACGGTGCGCGTACCGGAGGTGACTTAATTTATAAAGATGCCATACCGGAGTGGTCTAGGAAACCCAAGGTGGATCTTGTTACTACCGTCGATGTGGGAGATCCCAGCTGGAAAGGACATGTGGGGCTGGTGACGACTATTCTTGAGGATTTACCCGTGAATTTAGGGAATGCGGTCGGTATTGTCTGCGGGCCTCCGATCATGATGAAGTTTGTTACGATGAAGTTATTGGATGTTGGATTTAAGCCCAAGGATATATATCTGTCAATGGAGAAGAATATGTCCTGCGGCCTTGGTAAGTGCGGCCATTGCCGCCTGGGCAGCTACTATACTTGTAAGGACGGCCCGGTATTTACTTACGAAGAAGTAAAAGATTTGCACGATATCTGGGACTAAATAGCGTAAAGTGTAAAGCGCAAAGCGTAAAGTTTAAGCGCAAAACTTTAAACGTTTTTAACTTTACACTTCAACTTTGCACTTTGAACTTTGCGTTTTGAGCTTAATGGCTATGAAGAAATTATTTATTGACCTTGAGATCTGTAGTAAGTGCGAGAAGTGTTCGGCGGCTTGCGGATATTTTTATCATCCGCAGAATAACGGCATTAGCTCGCTCAGGGAGTATGCCACTTTTGTAACTATCTGCCGGCACTGTGAGGATGCGCCATGTGTCAGTTCCTGTTATCATAACGCCCTTGAGCGCGCAGAAGACGGGCATATCAAACGTTATAAGATGCGTTGTACAAGCTGTAAATCATGTTCTCTGGCGTGTCCCTTTGGGATAGTTATGGAGGACTTTATCCCCTATCTTGATTCCAAGTGCGATTATTGCACAGGTTTATCAGGAAAACTCCCCAAATGCGTGGTTAGTTGCCCCCAAAAGGCTATAGAGGTAAAAGAAATTCAGGAGAAGCCGCAGGAGAATATTTATTTTATAGGTGAGCATCTGGCGGTTCATACTACCAGATGGGCCAAGGATGACCCGCAGCCAAAGAGAAAATGAAGATATTAATTGAATATTTAATATTTCCCGGTTTTTTGTTTAGCGCCATAGTCGGTTTATTATCTGGTTGGGTAGACAGGAAGGTAACTGCCCGCTTACAGTGGCGCAAAGGCCCGCCATGGTATCAGAACTTCGTTGATATCATGAAGTTACTGGGTAAGGAGACGATAGTTCCTGCCGGGTCAAAATTTACCTTCCTTTTAGCTCCCTGTTTCGGAATCTTGAGTGTAGTTTTAGCAGCGACCCTCTTAGGGACAAGCGTGCGTCTGTTTACGGTAAGTTTCCGCGGGGACCTGATTGTAGTCTTGTATCTTTTAGTTATCCCGGCGATCTCGTTGATCATCGGTGCATCTGCCTCGGCCAACCCTTTGGCTTCGGTAGGCGCCTCGCGGGAGATGAAGATGGTCCTGGCATACGAGCTGCCGTTTATCCTTGCGCTTGTAACCGTGATTATTAAAAATTTTGGGGCGATCCAATTGGGACAGGTTATAGACTTTCAGTTGAGATTCGGTTCAAACCTTGCCTCCTGGAGCGGTGCGCTGGCGTTTATCGTAGCGATATTCTCTATGCAGGCGAAGTTAGGACTGGCTCCTTTTGATGCTTCCGAAGCTGAGCAGGAGATTATGGGCGGAGTCCTGATTGAGTATTCGGGATTGCCTTTAGCGATATTTAAATTGACAAAGGCATTGCTGCTTTATACAATGCCGTTATTCTTGATCGTCCTCTTTTGGGCGGGAAATATGAATATCCTGCCATTAATCGGTAAATATGTGGCGATACTGGTAATAATCATACTGATCAAAAATACTAATCCGCGAGTACGCATTGACCAGGCATTAAGATTTTTCTGGGGGCCGATGACGATACTGGCATTGATCAGCATTATGCTGGCGGTAATGGGTAAATAATTGACAAGCGCAAAATTTAAAGCGCAAAACTCAAAACTTAAGCTAAAAGTTTTAAGCTATACGCTTAAACTTTGCGCTTTGAGCTCTACGCTTTGCGCTT
>JADHWA010000001.1 GCA_016783715.1 Candidatus Omnitrophota bacterium | reverse complement strand
TGTTTTTGCCGGCTAAGTACAAGATCCCCCCTCTGCTGCGTATCCCAGGGAATCTGCGGCATATGAAAGACAGGCATCTTTATAAAGTTAATAAGGTGATTGCCCAAACAGGGGTAAAAGGCCGGGGTGATATCAGGGAGACCAGCCTTTTTATCGGGCCTGAGGATAAGTTACGCGTTAATAATCTTCTTGCCGATAGCCGAATCAAGCCTTCCGGCAGGTTAGTTGTGGTCTCAGTGGGGGCAAGGAGTCATATTAAGAGATGGTCAAAGGATAAGTTTGCCGAGCTTATCTTTTTATTGATAAAAGAGTTGGCGGTAAGTGTAGCCTTAGTCGGCGACAAAAATGACTCGTCAATCGCAGAGTACATCAGGCGGCACTGCGGCTATCCGGTGATCGACCTCTGCGGCAGGACTAATCTGGCCGAGTTGGCATATCTGTTGCAGCGGGCCAATCTTCTGATTACCAATGATAGTGCCGCACTCCACATGGGCAGCTATATGAATCTGCCGGTGTTGGCAGTCTTTGGCGCTACTAACGAAAAAAAATACGGCCCCTGGTCGGATTACTCCTCTCTGGTCAAGAAGGAGGTTTTCTGCCGGCCGTGTGAAAAAGCCCAATGCCGCCTCGGTACCCTGAATTGTATTGCTGCAGTCAAGACCCGGGATGTGATTGTAGTCGCAAAGAGGATGTTGGGGGCCTCAGGTAATTTTTTAGAAGAGTCCCCAGGAGTGCCTGCTGGGAAAAAGATGCGCCTAGAAAGAATCTTGATCGTCAGGACAGACAGGCTCGGAGACGTGGTATTATCCACTCCGGTGATTAAGAGCCTAAGGGATGAGTATCCTCATGCCTATATTGCGATGATTGTCGCCCCCGGCGCCAGGGATATAGTCGACGGGAATCCCTATCTGGATGAAGTTATAATTTATGATAAGTTTGCCTTACATAAAAGCTGGTATAATTCAATGAAGTTCGCCCGGGCCCTTAAGAAGAAGAGGTTCGATGCTGCGGTTATTCTCCATCCGACTAACCGCATGCACCTGGTGACATTCTTCGCCGGGATCAAGAGGAGGGTAGGTTGGAATCGCAAGCTGGGATGGCTGCTTACAGAGAGAGTCAGGCATCTTAAGCAATTTGGCCAGAAACACGAGTTAGATTATAACCTGGATTTATTGAGGCGCCTTGGTATAGAGGCCAAAGATAGGCAGTTGTATATGCCGATCAAAGAGACCTCCCAAGCGTGGTTAAGGGAGTTATTGAGCAGAGAGAAGGTTACCGCCAAAGATAAAATATTGGTGATCCATCCCGGTGCAAGCTGTCCTTCAAAGGTCTGGTCGGCAGGGCGATTCTCCGAGGTGGCAGATAACTTGAGCAAGAGATACGGCCTGAAGGTTATAATTGTCGCCGGGGCCAAAGATACCGCTGTGGCCGCGCGGGTTACCAGGCGTATGCATGTACGGGCAATTGATCTAGCCGGTATGACATCAGTAAGCCAGTTAGCCAGCGTCTTAAAAAGGGCAAGTCTATTTATCTCCAATGATTCAGGTCCTGTGCATATCGCCTCGGCAGTCGGGGTGCCGGTGATCTCTATCTTTGGGCGTGCCCAGAGGGGTTTAAGCCCGCAGCGCTGGGGCCCGGTCGGCAGCAGGGGGTATTTCTTGCATAAAGATGTAGGTTGCAGCCATTGTCTGGCGCACAATTGCTTGAAGGGCTTTGAGTGTTTAAAGGCGGTTACAGTTGATGATCTCCTTAAGATAGCAGAGGGCATTTTGTAGGTAAGTATAAACAAGCCAACGGGTTTTCTCGGTTTTTCAAGGGTTGATACACAGTGGCGTTATCTCACCCTGAAGGGATCGGTTCCGACGCCGCGAATATATCAATACCTCTTGACAGAAAAGCGGTTATAAAAGATACTATGGGTGTGGTTTTTTTAAGCAGGCTTCTTGCGTAAATATCCATTTGTTTTTAAACAGAGTTGTGTTATAATTGGTGATTCTGATGATCAATATTAACAGAGTCAAGACATATTCGGTAAAGTCCCGCTACAGCAAGGTAAAAGTGAGTGATTTTGCTAAACTACCTGTTAGAAGGAGTAGTTTTGCGAAATTCTATAATTCTTTACCAAACATCCTAAAAACAAAGGAGATACGCGCGATTGTAGATGCGATAGTCGCTGCCCGCAGGAAGAAGAAATCAGTGATCTTTATGTGCGGGGCGCATGTGATCAAATGCGGTTTAAATCCGCTACTCATAGAGCTGATTAAGAAGAAAGTAATCACCTGCATCGCCTTAAATGGTGCTGGGATTATCCATGATTTCGAGCTTGCCTTTGCGGGTAAGACATCCGAAGATGTGGCTGGGAACCTGAAACATGGTAAGTTCGGGATGGGTAAGGAAACCGCTGTCTTTATCAATACTGCAGCCAGAGATGGGGTCGAAGATGGTTTAGGCCTGGGATATGCGGTTGCCTCAAGGATCTCCACGGCAAAACTCCCCCATAAGAGCCTGAGCCTCCTTTATAATGCCGCTAAATTTAAGGTACCGGTCACTGTCCATGTGGGAATCGGCACTGATATTATTCATCAGCATCCGTCTTTTGATGCCAGCTTGACCGGCGAGGGGAGTCTTAGAGATTTTAAGATCTTGACCGAAAATGTAATCAAACTTAACAAGGGCGGCGTGGTATTAAATTTCGGCTCAGCGGTAATCCTGCCGGAGGTATTTTTAAAGGCATTGAATCTGGCGCGCAATCTGGGGTTTCCGGTAAAGGATTTCACCGCGGCAAATTTCGATATGATCTATCATTATCGTCCGGCAGAGAATATCGTGCGGCGGCCGGTGGCTCCCTTGGGCAGGGGTTATTATATCGTCGGCCACCATGAGATTATGTTGCCCTTATTGGCGCAGGCAATCATCGAGAGGATATGAAGAATCTAGAAAGAATTGTTCGTAAATTTAATAAAGCAAAGGTTCTGGTAATCGGAGATTTGATCCTTGATGAGTATATTATCGGTAATGTAGAAAGGATCTCTCCGGAAGCGCCGGTACCGATAGTCTGGGCTAACAAAAGCACCTTCGTCCCCGGAGGTGCGGCAAACGTCGCTTATAATATCCGGTCGCTCGGAGGGAACGTTTCTCTCGCAGGGGTTATCGGCAGAGACGAAAAGGCTGCATCTTTAGTTGCTCAGCTGCGTAAGAATAAGATTAGAACAAACGGTATCTTTAGTGAAGCCGGACGACCAACAACGCTAAAGACTCGGATTATTGCCGGGCATCAGCAGGTGGTAAGGGTAGACTGGGAGCATACAAGATCTCTTTCTGCTGCACTAAACCGAAAGATCATCGATTTTGTAAAAAAGAGCATAAAAAATTTCGATTCTCTGATAATCGAAGATTACGGTAAGGGTGTAGTCAATGCCCAGCTGCTTAAAGAGATAACTGCCCTGGCCACAGGCGCCAAGAAGATTATCATCGTAGACCCCAAAGAGGATCACTTCCAATTTTATCGCGGGGTCACCGCGATTACTCCTAACCGCAAGGAGCTGGAGAACGCGGTAAGGAATTTGAAGATCAAAGACAGGAGTAATTCTTTCCGGGCGGATAATGACCGGCTCTCTACAGCCAGGGATATTAATCGGGCAGCAAAAGAGATAATTAATTATCTGGGATTAGAATCGCTTCTGGTTACTCTAGGCGAGGAAGGTATGCTTCTGTTAGAGAAGAAGAGCAATAAATCTATTCATATTCCCACCATGGCACAGGAGGTCTATGATGTTTCCGGTGCGGGGGATACGGTGGTCTCAGTTTTCTCTCTGGCTCTTGCCTGCGGCGCAGGGAAGCAGGAGGCAGCTTATCTGGCCAACCTTGCGGCAGGCATCGTAGTAGGAAAGCTGGGTACCGCAACAGCCAGCCGCAGCGAATTACTAACGGCGATTAAAGCTAAATAATTATGGATGTTATTGGTGTAATACCGGCAAGATACTCTTCCAGTCGCTTTGAAGGCAAAGTCTTGGCCGAGATTCTCGGTAAACCGATGATTCAGCATGTCTGGGAGCGCACCAAGCAGTCGCAGATCTTAGATGATGTAATTATCGCCTGTGATGATGAACGTGTAGCAGAGGCTGCCTGGGGTTTCGGCGCCAAAGCCGTGCTGACCGCAAAAGGGCATACCTGCGGCACTGACAGGATAATCGAAGTTGTTAATCCTCTGGATGTTAAGATTGTAGTCAATATCCAGGGCGATGAACCCCTGGTACATCCGACGATGATTGATATGGCAGCGCGGGCCTTGCTTGAGGATAAAGAGGTTTCGATGTCGACGATTATGAAAAGAATAGACAATTCCTTTGCTTTAGATGACCCGCATACGGTCAAAGTAGTAGTAGATAAAAATAACTTTGCCTTATATTTCTCCCGGGCTAAGATCCCTTATCATGCTGAGGGTCCGGAGATTACAACGCCTGTTTACTATAAGCATATCGGCATTTACGCCTACACCAAAGATTTTCTTTTTATTTACAAGAATCTTCCGCCTTCAAACTTGGAGGGCACAGAGTCTCTTGAGCAGCTGCGGGTATTAGAGGAAGGTTTCAGGATCAAAGTAGTAGAGACTAAATACGATACCATCGGAGTAGATACCCCCGGAGACCTGGATAGAGTAAGAGAGTCTCTGACCAGGGAAGGATTATAAGATGACCCAGATAAAAGTCGGAAAGATAAAGATCGGCAAGAATGCTCCTCTGGTGCTGATTGCAGGCCCCTGCGTAATCGAGTCAGAGGCGATGACTCTCTCGACCGCAAAGAAGATATATGATATTACCAGACGCCTTAAAGTTCCCTTTATATTTAAGTCCAGTTTTGATAAAGCCAACCGCTTATCCGGGGATTCCTTCCGCGGGCCGGGGATAAAGAAAGGTTTGGATGTCCTTTATAAGGTCAAGAAGGAATTAGGTGTGCCTGTGCTCAGCGATATCCACTGTCAGAAGGAGATTAAAGATGCAGCTTGTGTGTTGGATATCATTCAGATACCGGCATTTCTCTGTCGCCAGACCGATATCGTAGTAAGTGCCGCTAAAACCGGCAAGGTGATTAATCTTAAGAAGGGGCAATTCCTCTCTCCCTGTGACATCCTGCCGATCATCCGCAAGATAGAATCAGCTGGAAACAGGAAGATCATGATCACCGAGCGGGGGGTTTGTTTCGGTTATAATAATCTGGTTTCAGACCTGCGCAGCTTAAAGATTATCGAGGATTTCGGCTATCCGGTTATCTATGATGCTACCCATAGCGTGCAGTTGCCGGGTGGCAGGGGGAGCTCTTCCGGAGGCCAGCGGGAATTTGTATCCGGGCTCGCAAGAGCAGCGACGGCTTTTGGCTGTCAGGGGCTTTTTTTAGAGGTTCATCCTAATCCGGATAAAGCACTCTGTGACGGGCAGAATATGATTAACCTTAAAAGTTTAGAGAAGCTCTTAAAGCAGGTCAAAAAAATCAGCCAAGCCATATGAATATTATCAAGCGCGCAAAACAGGTTTTAGATATTGAAGCGGCGGCGATCAGAGATTTGAAACCGCGGATAAAGAAGAATTTTGAAGGTGCACTTTCTTTGATTTTAAAGAGTAAAGGCAGGGTGGTGGTTAGCGGGATGGGCAAGACTGGCATCATCGCCCAGAAGTTCTCGGCGACCCTGGCCTCTACGGGTACCCCCAGTCTATTTTTGCATACTGTCGAGGCTATCCACGGTGATTTAGGCAGGGTAACTGCCGATGATGTGATTATTGTTATCTCAAACAGCGGTAGCGGCTCAGAGATCAAGCAGCTTCTGCCTCTCTTGAAGCAGATCGGCTCTAAGATTATCGCGCTGACCGGGTCGCCTGACTCAGACCTGGCCAATTATAGCGATATAGTTTTAGATGTTTCGGTAAAGAAGGAAGCCTGTCCTCTGGGGCTAGCACCCACTGCCTCAACTACGGCGACACTTGCCATGACCGATGCCCTGGCAGTCTGTTTGCTGGAGACCAAAGGTTTCAAAGCGCGCGACTTTGCGTTTTATCATCCCGGCGGGCAACTCGGGAGAAAGCTGCTTCTTAAGGTTGAAGATATTATGCGTAAAGGTCATAACAATCCGATAGTAAAAAAGAATAAATTAGTATCTGAGGTGTTGGTAAAGATTACTCATGGGCACTCAGGGAGTGCTTCTGTCGTAGATAATAAAGGGAAGCTGGTTGGGATCTTTACTGATGGCGATCTGCGCCGTCATCTAAAAACAGACCCAAATCTGGTCAGAAGGCCGGTCTCTGAAGTGATGACCAGGACCCCCACGACCATAAACCCCGGAATGCTGGCTGCCGGCGCCTTGAGGATATTAAGAAAGAAGAAGATCGATGAACTGCCGGTAGTGGACCGATCCGGTAAGCCGGTGGGGCTTCTCGACATTCAAGATCTATTAAAGGCGGGGATAATTTAAGAATGGCTCTGGCGATCGAACAATCCGTATTAGCTCTGGCAAAGAATATTAAACTATTGCTTCTGGATGTCGACGGGGTAATCACCGACGGCCGGATAATCTATGATTCTCATGGACGGGACCTGAAGTTCTTTGACGTCCATGACGGTTTAGGGGTGTATCTTTTAAGCAAGATCGGAGTCAAAACCATATTGGTTACAGCTAAAAGCTCCCGGACTATTAAGCCGCGAGCCCGGGATATGAGGGTTGAAGAGGTCTTTGCTGGTCTCCATCCAAAGACTCTGGCACTGGAGAAGATCTTAAAAAAGTATCATCTTAGCGCTAAAGATATCTGCTTTGTCGGTGATGACTTAGTGGATTTGTGTATAATGAAAAGAGTGGGTTTCCCTATAGCAGTGTTTAATGCCTGTCCTGAGATAAAGCGCGCTGCCTCCTATATTACCATCCGCCACGGCGGCAGAGGAGCGGTGCGTGAAGTGGCAGAGCTTATTCTGAAAGCGCAAGGCAAGTGGCAGGAAGTTATCAGCTCTTATGAGTAGCCCGAAGAAGAATTTAGTTGTTTTTATTGCTCTGATATTATCAATGTGTCTTAGCGGCAGATTCGAGGTAAGATCAACTTTTGCGCAGGCAGAAAGTGCCGATGATTCAGATCAGCAGATCGGAGATTTTTCTCTCGCCGGTTACGGGGAGCGCGGGAAGAAGACTTGGGATCTCTCCGGCAAAACCGCCGATATATTCGAGAATACGGTTAAGCTAAAAGATCTTACCGGTAACCTTTACGGCAAAGAGGAGGATGTCAAGCTTACTGCTAAAGAAGGTGATTTTGACCGATCTAACGGTAGAATCCATGTCGAGAAGGATGTGGTGATTACCACCTCCAGCGGAGCCAAGCTTACTACTGATTCCCTGGATTGGGATAGAAGCAACTCGGTGGTCTCAACTGATGATGTAGTAAACATTACAAGGCAGAACTTGTTTACACGGGGCCGCGGGGCAAGAGGAGAAATGGCCCTTAACAAGATGAACTTAGAGGAAGAGGTCTTAGTTGAGTTCACGCCGGAGATAGAGGGAGCAGCGGCAGGAGATTCATCCGAAGCTAAGAAGATCGTGATTACCTGCGATGGTCCGCTGGAGATCGACTATCAAAAGAACGTTGCTATCTTTAATAATAATGTAAAGGTAGACAGAGAGGATTCGCAGATCTATAGCGAAATCATGGAATTGTATTTTAGTTCTAAAGACACCAAGGAGGCGCCTGAGGATGCAACCGGCGACCCGATGATAATGGGTAACCAGATAGATAAGATAATCGCCAGGCATAATGTCAAGACAGTGCGCGGCGATAATATAACTTATAGCGAAGAGGCGGTATATTCGGTAGGGGAGAACAAAGTTATCCTTTCAGGAAGGCCGAAGCTGCTGATTTATTCAACCGATGATTTCCAGGCTATGGGCCAATAACCAGATAGAAGGAGCAATATGCATCTACTCGAAGTAAAAGGGCTCTCTAAGGCATACGGCGGAAGGGAAGTAGTCAGAGGCGTAGATTTAGTAGTAAAGCGCGGAGAGATCGTAGGTCTACTTGGCCCTAACGGAGCAGGTAAGACTACCACATTCTATATGATCGTGGGAGTTATACCGCCTAAAAGCGGGAAGATTACTTTCGATAATAGCGATATTACCAACCTCTCTATTCATGAGCGTGCCCGTTACGGGATCGGATATCTTTCGCAGGAGGCTTCTATCTTTCGTAAGCTCACCGTTGAAGAGAATATCATGGCGATCCTGGAGACCCTTCCGATCAGCAAGAAGGAGAGAGAGAACAGGCTGGAGAGCCTTTTAGATGAGTTAAACATCGCCTATTTAAGGAAGAATAAGGCATTTACCCTCTCGGGAGGAGAAAGAAGGCGTTTAGAGATAACCCGGGCACTGGTAACCAATCCGTCGTTTATCCTCCTCGATGAACCTTTCTCAGGAATAGATCCGATCGTGGTCAATGAGGCTCAGGAGATCATCAAAGAGCTCAAAGAGAGGGGGTTGGGGATACTGCTTACCGATCATAATGTCAGAGAGACCCTGACGATTACTGACCGGGCCTATCTGATCGCCGAGGGAAAGATCCTGATTGCAGGAAGCGCCGACGACCTGATCAACAATCCCAAGGCCAGAGAAATCTACCTAGGTGAAAGATTTAAAATGTAGGTTAAATATGATTACACAGATTAATTCAGATTACGCAGATAAGAGTTTTAATCTGAGTAATCTATTTTATAATCTGTGTAATCAACTGTAGCCTTTGATTATATCTAACAATTAAACCTGGAGACAAGGAATGACAAAGTCAGAAGTAAAGAAACTTGATAGTACAAAACGCCAGATCGATATCGAAGTAAGCGGTGAACGTATAAAGAATAAATTCGAAGAGGCCTTTGGCGAGATATCAAAGAGCGCCAAAATCCCGGGTTTTAGGCCCGGGCATGCCCCTCGCGATATTTTAGAGAAAAACTTCTCTGGTCACGCGCAAGAGCTTGTGCTTAAGAATCTGATCCCTGAGGTTTATGACGAAGTGGTAAAAGCTGAAGCGCTTGATGTGATCGAGATGCCGCAGGTAACAGACGTACATATTAAGCGAGATGAGCTAAAGTTTACCGCAACGGTTGAAGTGATGCCGGAGATCCAGTTAAAGAAATATAAGGGGATCAGAGTCAATTATAAGAAGATTGAGGTAGCAGCCGATGAGCTTAAGCGCGACCTTGATGCCTTAAAGGAGTCCAGGAAACTCGACAGTATTGATGACCGCTTCGCCAGAAGCATCGGTTATCCTGATCTTGCGGAGTTAAAGGCTGCTTTAGAGAGACAGATCTTTATCCGTAAGGAGAATCAGCAGAGGCAAAGAATAGAGAAGGATCTAATCGAAGGGCTCACCAAAGACCTGGACCTTAAAATCCCTCAGGTTATGGTAAGCAGGCATCAGGATGAGATGTTACGGCAGGCCAAAGTAAATCTAGCCTTAAAGGGTGTGGAGCGCCAGGAGATAGATAAGCAGGAAAAGCAGCTGCGTCAGCAGCTGGAGCCGGAGGCAAAGAGGCAGGTCAGGGATTATTTGGTGTTAGCACATATAGCTAAAAAAGAGAATATAGAGGTAAATGACCAGATGCCGCAGAAGGTGATCGAATTCCTGCTTAGGGAAGCTGATTGGCAGCAGGGATAGTCAGATTAACGAGGCGCCAGGAATATTATTATTGATATTATTTGAGATCCCACGCAGCTGACGAAAGGAAAAATGGCTGCCCGGGATAAATTCGCCCCGCTCTTTTGTACCTTAAAAAAATATAATTTGTTTATTGGTAAAAAAGGGCGGGGCTCATTTAGGAGGTGTAGGATGAGTAGCGAAAAAGCGCAGGTCTTAGTTCCGATGGTGATTGAGCAGACTGCACGGGGATATGAGCGGGCATACGATATCTATTCACGCCTGCTAAAAGACAGGATTGTTTTTATCGGTACCCCGATTGACGATACCGTAGCTAATCTGATTATCGCGCAGATGCTTTTTCTGCAGATGGAAGATGTAAATAAAGATATCAATATATATATAAATTCCCCCGGCGGTTCGGTGACTGCAGGTCTTGCGGTATACGATACTATGCAGTTTGTAAAATGTGACGTAGCTACCTACTGCGTAGGCCAGGCTGCCAGTATGGGGGCATTACTTTTATCTGCCGGGACCAAGGGGAAACGCCATACCCTGCCGAATTCGCGGGTTATGATTCATCAACCATGGGGCGGAGTACAGGGGGCGGCATCGGACATATCGATACAGGCCAAAGAAATACTAAAAATGAAAGATAAGATTAACCAGATCCTCGCACAGCATACCGGACAATCTCTGGAGAAGATTCAGAAGGACACTGACAGGGATTATTTTATGTCTGCAGAAGAAGCCAAGACCTATGGGCTGGTAGACGAAGTAATAGCTCATATGAAGAAAAAGAAGTAGAATACGAGAAGATCCCTGGCCTCCGCATATTAAGATATGGAGTCCCGGGATTAATTCGCACTTATCACTTAGCTTCGCTAGTGCTCGCTAAGTGATGTGCTCATTTAAGTAATAGCTCATATGAAAAAGAAGAAGTAAATGACCCCGCACCCAAACAAGTAATATAAATACTAGACTGGGTGCTGGGTTCAATGCGCAGACGCTTAATAGATTGGTAAACAATAGATGCTACCCCGCCCTTGCATGCAAGGGCTGGGTCAGCTTATTGAAGGAGAATAGTAATGATGAAAAAGAAATATTTATTGACGCCTGGGCCAACGCCATTGCCTCCTGAGGTGCTTCTCTCGCAGGCACAGCCGATAATCCATCACCGCACACCTGACTTCCAGGAGATATTCAAAGAGGTCTGTGAGGGGCTAAAAGTTATCTTCCAGACCGCAAATGACTGTTTTGTATTGACATCTTCGGGCACCGGAGCTATGGAGGCAGCGGTTGTGAACCTGGCCTCCAAAGGGGATACGGTTTTAACAGTTCAGGGCGGAAAATTCGGCGAGAGATGGGCAGAGATTGCCAAGGCCTACGGAATAAATGCGGAGGTTATTGATGTAGAGTGGGGCCAGGCGGTCGATCCCAAAGAGATAGAAAAAAAATTAAAGGCTAATCCCAAGATTAAGGCGGTGTTCACTACACTCTGTGAGACCTCTACAGGTGTCACAACGGATATCCAGGCTATAGGCAAGATCGCCAAGGGGGCTCAGGCAGCGTTAGTCGTAGATGCGATCAGCGGATTAGGAGCGATTGATATGAAGACCGATGCCTGGGGTGTAGATATCTGTGTTTCAGGGTCACAAAAAGGATTAATGCTTCCTCCAGGGCTTGCCTTTATGAGCGTCTCAAAAAAAGCATGGGGGATAATAGACGGCAATAAGGCTGCTGCATACTATTTTAATTTAAAGGCCGCCAAGAAGGCGCTGGATAAGTTTGATACCGCCTTTACTCCGGCGATTACTCTGGTGATTGCATTAAAGGAAGCCCTGAAGATTATGCGCAAAGACGGATTAGAGAATATCTTTACACGTCATAAGAGGCTGGCAGTTGCCACCCGTACGGCGATGAAGGCCTTAGGGCTGGAATTACTCAGTGTCGATGCTGCCTCGGATGCGGTAACCGCCGTAAGGGTTCCCGAAGGGATAGACGGTGAAAAGTTAGTTAAGACCATGCGCGATCAATACGGGGTAACTATCGCCGGCGGACAGGCCCAGCTTAAAGGAAAGATATTCCGTATCGCCCACATGGGTTTTATTGAGGAGCTCGATATTATTGCCGGTATCTGCTGCTTAGAGAAGGTTCTTACTCAGATGGGGTACAAATTCGAGTTAGGCGCGGGTGTCCGAGCCGCCGAAGAAGTCTTTTTGCAAGGTGAATAATGATTTTAAATCCTAAGTTCGAAACACTAAACTCTAAACAAACCCAAAGTTTTATTTTTAATAATTTGAGTTTTGGATTTAGGATTTTATTTAGGGTTTAGGATTTAGGGTTTAGAGTTTTTTGCAGGAACATTAAAGGAGTGTAGGATGATGAATATATTGGTCAGCGATAAACTGTCTGAAAACGGCCTTAAAGTCTTAAAAGAGGTGAAGGACTTTAAGGTTGATGTCAATACCGGGTTGACACCCGAGCAGCTTGTAAAGGTGATAAAGGATTATGATGCCTTGATCGTGCGCTCTGCCACAAAGGTAACCAGAGAGGTTATTGAGGCAGCAGGGAATCTGAAAGTTATCGGCCGCGCCGGAGTAGGATTAGATAATGTAGATTTGGCAGCGGCAACCCAAAAGGGGATTATCGTGATGAATACCCCGGCGGGGAATACCATGTCTACCGCCGAGCATACCATGAGTATGATCCTTTCACTCTCCCGTAATATCCCTCAAGCAAATGCCTCTATGCAAAAAGGAGAATGGAACCGCTCTAAATTCATGGGGGTGGAGGTTTACAATAAGGTCTTGGGAGTAGTCGGTTTCGGACGCATAGGTTCAGAGGTGGCTAAAAGGGCCTTATCATTCGGGATGAAGATCTTGGCCTATGATCCCTTTTTATCCAAGCAGGTCGCTGAAAGCTTAGGCGTTGAGATCGTAGAGCTCAAGGATTTATTTAAGCGCTCCGACTATATTAGCGTGCATACCCCTTTAACCGAAGAGACTAAACATATGATCTCTACCAAGGAATTTGCTTTAATGAAAGACGGGGTCCGGCTGGTTAATTGCGCCCGGGGCGGAATTATCGATGAGAAAGCACTGGTTGAGGCAGTCAAGAGCAAAAAAGTAGCTGGTGCGGCGATTGATGTCTTCGAGAAGGAGCCGTTATCCGCAGATAGCCAGCTCTTACAGCAGGAGAATATCGTAGTTACCCCGCACCTGGGCGCTTCTACAGAGGAGGCACAGGTCAATGTCGCAGTCGAAGTAGCAGAGATCGTCCGCGATGCCCTCTTGGGAAAAGGAATCAGAAATGCGGCAAATTATCCCTGTCTTGAGGCAGAGGTATACAAGGTTCTAGAGCCCTATATCAGCCTGGCGGAGAAATTAGGTAACTTCTGCGGGCAGTTGGCAGTCGGGAGGATAGAAACGGTAAATATAAGCTATGGCGGAGAGATAGCTACATATGAGCTTAGCCCCTTGACTATGGCTGCGGTCAGAGGGGTCCTCTTTCCTATATTACAGGAGACGGTTAATTTTATCAATGCCACCAGCCTTGCCAGCGGCAGGGGTATTACGATTAAGGAATCCAGGCTGTCAAAAGAGCAGGAGTTTGTGACTCTGGTTGAATTGGAGATCAAGACCGATAAGGAGACACTTAAGGTCTCCGGGACACTTTCGGCAAACAAGAAGCCGCGCATCGTAAAGATCAACAATTATTATGTAGAGGTTTCCCCTGGCGGGGTTATGCTGGTTATTCATAACCGGGATTTGCCCGGCATTATCGGAAATCTCGGGAGTATGCTGGCTAAACACAATATTAATATTGCGGCAATGACCTTCGGACGGGATAAACCCGGCGGTAAGTCAATATCAGTTTTGAATATCGATACCCCGGTTTCCGCGGATATCCTAAAACAGCTCAAAAAGATCAAGAATATTCTAGAGGTTAGGGCGATAAAAATATGATAAATAAGCGCAAAGCGCAAAGCGCAGAGCGCAAAGGTGAAGTTAAAAGTGTAAAGCTTTTAGCTTTAAGTTTTAGTTTTGCACTTTGCGTTTTGAACTTTTCGCTCTCTTTCGCGGAGGAAATTACAATTTTATATACCGGCGACACTCACGCGATGCTATACCCTTGTGACTGCCCGCACGAGCGAAACGGGGGTTTAGCCCGTAGGTCTACGCTGGTAAAGCAGATCAGAAAGCAGGCTCCTGATGCCTTATTACTTGATTCGGGATCTTTTTTTGCCGGGGGACCACAAGATGAATACGCGCAGAATTCCCGGCTTGATAAAGAGAGAACACTGGCCAATATCAGGGCGATGCAATTGATGGGGTATACCGCTGCCTGTATCGGAGAGGATGAGTTTGGCTTCGGGAAAGAGTTCTTTACAAAATTCTCCGACGAGAATAAATTCCCGCTTGTATCATGCAATGTTAAGCTTGATAAGATTCATCCTTTTATTATCAAGCAAGTCGGCAGTGTCAAGGTGGGGATTATCGGCATATCAGCTCCCAGGATAGCCAGAAGAGTATCCGGTGTCAGCGTCAGCGCCCCCCAAGAAGCGCTCCGGGATACGATTAAGCAGCTAAAAGATAATCAGGTCGGAGTAATCATACTTTTGAGCCGGCTGGATCCGGGTGAAGATCTGGAGTTAGTCAAGAAGGTGCCGGGGGTAGATCTACTTATAACCAGATACAACAGGATGGAGAAGGACCTTACGGCAGAAGAGAGTTCCACCATAATCTTACAGCCTTCCTGGCAGGCCAGAAGTTTAGGCAAGGTTACCCTGGAGATAGAGGCAGGCCGGATAACAGATGTAAAGAGCGAAGATATAGAACTGACCAAGAAGTTTAGGGACGATCCTGAGATTAAATCTGTCCTGCCGCAGTGTTTCAGGGATAACGATTGCAAGAAGAAAGGAAGTATTGCCTCCTGTGGTAATCCGGGCACTTCAGATGCTAAGTGTGAATTTACTCCTGCCGGGGAGGTTAAGCTCTGGGTAATTGAACCCAAGAGAAGGGAGTTGTTTAATGCAGCCGGGAGTATTACTTATCTTGAAGAGACATTTCCAGGGGTAACTACTTCTAAGCTTGTCTATCCCCAAAGGCAAGCCAGGAAAATAGTCGCCGAGCTGGATATCCAGACTCTGCCGGCCTTTATCTTTGAGAAAGAGATCGTCGAAGAGCCTAATTTTGGGGCCTTAAGAGAGAAGTTCGTCGAGGGGGATGAGTTTCTAATACTTAAACCGGAATTCTCGGGCGTATCCTATTATATCAACAGGAAGAAAATATCCGGGGGCCTTGACCTATTCATAAGCCTCTACAATAAGTATTCATCGTCTATATTAGAAGCAACCAGGAGTTTTGATCCCCGGATTCACTTCCTGGCCACCGAGCTAGAGGGTAAATTCGATTCTGCCGGTGGCACCGGTGAGATCGAGGAGTATCTGCGCAGCCTCTGTGTCAAAACTTGGTGTCCGCAGGATTTCTGGGATTATATAATCTGCCGGGCAAAAAATATCAACAGCTCCTGGTGGGAGGAGTGTCTATCGGGTGAATGCGACGTCTCCCGGGTCAGAGACTGTGCCAGGAGTCAGGAGGGAAGAGATTTGCTCAGCGAGAACATCAGGCTTAATAGTGAATTACAGGTTATGTTCGGGCCTACATTCTTAATCGATAATCAGCAGATTTTCAGCACCAGCGGCCCAGGCAGCCAAGAGGAATTCAAGAAAATATTCAGGAGGTAAAATGAAGCCCGAACTTACGGAGAGTAAGCGAGGTAAGTTCGGTGGCTGAATTTTACCCAGCACTAATTTTCTGTAGTTTACGATCCGAAGCAAAATTAGTGCTGGGTTCAATTCGCAGACGCTGATAGACTGATAAACGATTGACGCTATCCTTGACATCTCCGATGTCAAGGATCTGCTCATTGAAGGAGGATTGTTATGAAGAAAGCTAAAATTTATTTAATCGATGTTACTAATCGTGACGGAGTACAGACTTCGCGTATCTGCCTATCTAAGCTGCAGAAGACCATGCTGAATATACACCTTAATCAGATGGGGGTCTTTCAGTCCGAGTTTGGTTTTCCCCTGACGCACCATGAGACAAATTACCTGAACGCAAATCTGGAATTAGCAGAGAAAGGCGTATTGAGCCCAATCAGGCTTGGAGGATGGATGCGGGCTACTGTCGATGATGTCAGGGGTGGCTTATCGCTGGTGCCGTCCTTGAAGAATGTAAATCTGTCTATTTCTACCTCTGACCAGATGATCCTCCATAAGTTTAAAGGTAAGCTGGACCACTCTCTGGTAATTAAGACGATGGTTCAGGCGGTAAGTGAGGCGATAGAGTTGGGCGTAGAGAGTATAGGCGTCAATGCAGAAGATGCATCAAGGACAGACTTAAAATATCTTATAAAGTTTGCCCGGGCTGCCAAAAAAGCAGGAGCCAAGAGAGTCCGCTATTGCGATACCTTAGGATGTGATACGCCTTTTTCGATATACCAGCGGATCAAGGCCCTGGCTAAGGCAATTTCACTGCCGATTGAAATTCACTGCCATAATGATTTAGGACTGGTGGTGGCAAATTCGATCGCCGGAGCAAGGGCGGCTGTTGATTGCGGATGCGATGCCTATATCAACACCTGTGTCAACGGTATGGGGGAGCGCGCAGGAAACGCGGATTTAGTTTCGGTAATTTTAGCAGTTAAGCACGGCAGCGGTATGGCCAGTTATAAACTGGATGAAGGAATAAATCTCAAAAAGGCATGGAAGAGTTGTAAATATGCCTCTTATGCATTCGGGGTGCCAATACCGATTAATCAGCCGGGGATCGGTGCCAACGCTTTTGCACATGAATCCGGAATACATGCCGACGGTGCACTCAAAGACAGAAGAAACTATGAGCTGTATGATTATGAAGAGCTGGGCCGCGGAGAGCCGGAAGTCGTTGAGACCGGCCGCAAAATCACAGCCGGAGAGTATTCAGGGATCAAGGGGTTCCGTAATGTCTATGAAAAATTAGAGGTGGCATTTCACAATGACCAGGAGGCTACAGAGGTCCTAGAGCTTGTACGTTACGCCAATGTCCATAATCAGAAACCACTGGTCGACGAGGAGTTGAAGTTTATCGCCAGGCATCCTGATATTGCGCGCAAGATATTCAGCGTTAATCCTTAAACCTTAAAGGGCAAGATGAATACAATAATTGTCGGTACACAATGGGGCGACGAAGGCAAGGGTAAGATTATCGATATTCTCTCCGGCAGAGTAGATTATATCGTCCGTTATCAGGGCGGCAGTAATGCCGGACATACTGTGGTAGTCGGTGATAAGCAGTATATCTTTCATCTTATCCCTTCGGGGATTCTGCATCGAGGCAAGATTTGCTGTATCGGAAACGGGGTGGTAATAGACCCGAAACTGCTTATGGAAGAGATAGACGGGCTGTCAGCTTCAGGATTTAAATTGAAGAGCCGCCTGAAGATATCTGCTCTGGCACATGCTATTCTTCCATATCATAGGGTTCTGGATAAATTACGTGAGATAAAGCGGCTGCATAAAATCGGCACAACCGGCAGGGGGATAGGTCCCTGTTACTCTGATAAGATTAACCGCTGCGGCATAAGGATAGGCGATCTCCTAAACCGCAGGGTATTTGAGGCAAAGTTGCGCGACAATTTAAAGGAGAAAAACGAAATTTTTAAGAAGGTATATAAACACTCCGGATTCAATTTCGAAAGCATTTTTATTGAGTATCTGGGGTACGGCAGGAGATTGACGCCTTACATCTCCAATATTGCTTTGCTCCTGGAGAAAGCGCATGATAAGGGCAAGGATATACTTCTTGAGGGAGCGCAGGGAACTTTTCTGGATATTGAATTTGGAACCTATCCCTTTGTGACCTCATCCTCAGCTACTGCCGGAGGCGCCTGTACAGGGACAGGTGTTTCGCCGGTAAAGATCGATAAAGTCCTGGGGGTCACCAAGGCATATACCACCAGAGTAGGAGAGGGTCCCTTTCCAGCTGAGTTCTCGGGTAAGTTTTCTGACTTTATGCGCCAGAAGGGGAAAGAATTCGGCGCTACTACCGGCAGGCCGCGCCGCTGCGGATGGTTTGATGCGCTGATGGTAAGAGAAGCGGTCCGCTTAAACGGGATTTCCGAACTGGCAGTAATGAAATTAGATGTTTTAGACGGCCTTAAGACTATTAAGATCTGCACTGCCTATAAATATAAAGGTAAGTTATTTAAGGAATTCCCGCAGGACCAGGAAGTTGTAAGTGGGGCAAAACCGGTATATAAACAAGTATCCGGATGGCCAGGTACAGTTACATTAGCTAAGGCCCTGAAGGAGCTTCCGCAGCAGGCAAGGGATTATCTATCTTTATTGCAGGACTCTGGAGGAGCCAGGATCTCCATTGTTTCAATAGGGTCATCAAGAAGAGATACGATCTTTATCTAGCTTCAGGTAAAAATTTAGCTCTTGACTAAACCTATTGATTATGTTATAGTTAAGCTCCAACCGAAATTTTTAATAACATTATAGAACACAGGAGGTTAGTAGATGAAAACCAGATTATTTAAAATCGGGATGGTAGTTTTTTTGTCTCTGGCGGTATCCGGCTGCACATTTATCTTCCAAGCCGGAAGACGTTCGGATACAGATAAGATCAAAGAGCTTTCAGAGCAGCTTAATGAGTTGGAGCGCGCCAAAAGGACTCTTGAAAACAGATTAGGTCAAGAGATTCAGGATCAGCAGGTTAGCCTGCAGATGAGAGATAAGGGCCTGGTTATTACCGTTGTAGGGGACCTTCTCTTTGATTCCGGAAAAGCAGATATCAGGGCGGAGGCCAATAATGTGCTTGATCAGGTAGGTCGGGTCCTGAGAGAGGATGTATCTGATTATAATGTAGGTATTGAGGGGCATACCGATAATATTCCGATACAGTATTCTGGATGGAAGTCAAACTGGGAGCTTTCTTCGGCGCGGGCCTTAAGTGTCCTGCATTATCTCCAGAAAGAAGAAAGGGTGGCTCCGCAGCGGTTATCGGCGATCGGATACGGAGAGTTTAGCCCGGTCTCAGATAATGATACAAAAGAAGGCCGCCAATTGAACCGCCGGGTAGAGATAGTCATACTCCCGGAGATTGCCAAGTCAAAGGATCTAGATAGTAGTTTCAGAATTAAATAATATAGTTAAAAACAAGAAGGGTATCTGATGGTAGAATCCGGTTTAAAGAATAGGGTTATTATAATTCTGACAATAATCTGCGCTATCCTATTTTTGGTGACTGTAGGCTCTTGCAGCAATGCCCGCCGTCAGAGTCTCTCTCGTGAGAATGAGAGGGGGAAGAGATTTGAACTAGAAGAAAAATTCAGCAGCTTTAATGAAGAGAAAGCTGACTTGGAAGAGCAGCTTAATACGGCCAAGGCGGATCTCCAGGCCCAGGAAACAAAGTATCATGCGCTAGAGGATGAGTTAGCCTTAGAGCACCAGAGCCTGGAAGAGCTGCAGGAAGAGTTGGAGAAGATATCTGCCCTTAAAGACGCCCAAGAGGCGGGCCTGAAAAAGAAGACAAGCGAGAAGAGATGACCTAGGCCGCCAGATATTACAAAAGCTGCCTCTAATTTTTTAAAAAAGGGGATAGAATATCCCCTTTTTTGTTAAAACCGACTCTAGACTTATTATGATGTTAAGCAAGGATAATATACCTAAACATATTGCCATTATCATGGATGGTAACGGCAGGTGGGCGAAAGAGAGGGGTCTGCCCCGTTCAGCCGGACACCACCAGGGAGTAGAGAGGGTCAGGGAGATTGTCAAGGCAGCTGCAGAGATCGGGGTTAGTGCGATTACTTTCTTTGCTTTCTCCACGGAAAATTGGAGCAGGCCAAAACAGGAAGTCAGTATTCTCTTACGTTACCTGAGTAGCTTTCTCAACCGGGAAATTAAAGAGTTACACAAGAATAATATCCGTTTTAAAGTCATAGGAAGAGAAGAGCCTGTCCCTAAGAGTCTATTGAATAGGCTTCGTCAGGCAGAAGATAAGACAAGAGACAATACCGGGATGACGGTAGTCTTAGCCATGAATTATGGATCCAGGCAGGAGATCGTTGACGCGGTAAAGGAGTTCTCAGAGAGGCTCCTAAAGGGCCAGGTAGATATCCAGGATCTTAACGTTGAGAACTTCTCTGATTATCTGTATACCCGCGGCCTGCCGGAACCAGACCTGCTGATTCGCACCAGTGCTCAAAAACGACTAAGCAATTTTTTACTCTGGCAGCTTTCTTATGCGGAATTATACTTCCCTAAGAAATATTGGCCGGAATTCCGGCGGGAGGATTTAGAGAAAGCGATAAAAGTTTACCAGAAAAGAGAGCGAAGATTCGGAGGGGCATGATGTTGATAAAAAGGATACTCAGCGCTTTGCTTCTGATTGCTGTGGTCTGGGCGACTATTTTTCTAGATTGGTTCTTTAACATCATGGTGATCTTCTTTATCATCACCGGCTTATACGAGTTCTTTACGATGTTGGAGAAGAAAAGTATTCACGCCTATAAATATTTTGGCATTGTAATGGGCACAATAATCCCGCTTTCGATTATTTTCAATTTTGAATTAACCAAGAAGTGGGAATTATTTTTTATAATTCTGACCTTATTATTCTTGATTATCATGCTTTTTAAGCGACGCGATCACAGCGGTGTGGTAGTGGATATATCAACTACGGTATTCGGCATACTTTATATTTCATGGTTCTTTAGTTTTCTGATCAAGATCAGGAATTTCCAAGACGGTATTGCCCTTTTTGCCACGCTGCTGGTGGTTACAAAATTAGGGGATGTTGGCGCCTATTTAATCGGCTCGCGTTTTGGCAGGACTCCTCTAGTGCCGCGAATCAGTCCCAAGAAGTCTTTAGAGGGGGCATTAGGAGGTTTGTTTTTTAGTGTATTGGGAGCACTGAGCTGTCGAACATTATTAAACCTGGGGTATCTGCATCTTGTGATTTTCGGGTTGATTCTAGGATTCCTGGGCCAACTGGGGGACTTGGCAGAGTCTTTAATCAAGCGGGATTGCCGCATTAAGGATTCCGGCGGGATCATTCCCGGGATGGGGGGAGTTTTAGACGTAATGGACAGCCTGCTCTTTACGGCACCGGTATTTTATTTTTACATCAATATTGTTGGCAGATGAAAAATATAGCTATCTTGGGCTCAACAGGCTCAATCGGAAAAAACAGCATAAAAATAATCAAGGAACTAAGGAAGGATTTTCGGATCTTGGCCTTGAGTGCAAACTCTAATATCAAGGTTCTCTCAGAGCAGATTAAAGAGACAGCTTGCAAGTCTGCCTGGGTAGCCGATAGAGCTACTGCGGCATCTTTGAAATCGATCACTAACGGCAAGGTTAGTGTTTTCTCTGAAGATTGTGGCCTGGATAAGATCCTATCGGACAGGCGGCTGGATAAGGTAATTCTGGCAGTCAGCGGGTCGGCGGCTCTTAAGCCGCTACTGAGGGCGATTGACTATGGGCTGGATATCGCCTTGGCAAATAAGGAAGCATTAGTAATGGCCGGACCCCTGATTATGAAGAGAGCGCGCCTTAGGGGAGTAAAGATAATTCCGGTAGACAGCGAACAGTCGGCGATCTGGCAGTGCCTACGGGGTGAAGATATGAATCGACTCAAAAAGATTTATCTTACCGCCTCCGGTGGCCCTTTAAGGGGCAGCAGCAGGCAGAGGATTAAGAAAGTTACCGTAGCCCAGGTGTTAAAGCATCCCCGCTGGAAGATGGGCAAGAAGATTACCGTAGATTCTGCCACCCTGATGAATAAGGGGCTG
This sequence comes from Candidatus Omnitrophota bacterium, assembly GCA_016783715.1. Classification (GTDB taxonomy): domain Bacteria; phylum Omnitrophota; class Gorgyraeia; order Gygaellales; family Profunditerraquicolaceae; genus BS750m-G15. Next base: position 42,739 of record JADHWA010000001.1, on the reverse strand, counting down.
GAATTATTGGAGGCAATGTATTTATTCGGGGTGGGGCATGATAAGATTCGAATCTTGATACATCCGGAGGCGATAGTGCATTCAATGGTTGAGTTCGTTGACGGAATAATCTTGGCTCAGTTATCGGCTACTGATATGCGCATACCGATCCAGTATGCCCTGACTTATCCACAGAGGCTTCCCAGCTCTCTGCCGGAGCTGGATTTTTATAAAATAAAGAATTTAAACTTCGCAGAGCCTAATTTTAAATTATTCCCCTGTTTAAAATTATCGCTTCTGGCAGCAAAAAAGGGAGGTACATTACCGGCGGTATTGAATGCGGCAAACGAGATCAGTGTGCAGGGATTCTTGAGTGAACTAATTGATTTTACCTCTATCGCCTATATTATCGAGAAGGTTACAAACGAGCATAAGATCATAAAGTCCCCCGGGCTAGAGCAGATTCTCGATGCCGATCGCTGGGCGCGCTCAAGGGCCTGGCGGTTTGTACAACTAAGGAGCCAAAAAAGATGATAACATTTTTAACTTTTGTAATAGTTTTTGGAGTTTTAATTATTGTGCACGAGTTCGGCCATTTTATCGTTGCCAAGCGGCAAGGGGTTAAGGTGGAGTGCTTCTCTGTAGGATTCGGGCCGTGCCTCTACAAAATTTTAAAGAATAAAACTTTGTATAAGATCAATGCCATCCCCTTCGGCGGGTATGTGAAGATGGCCGGAGACAATCTCGGAGAGCGCAAAGGTAAACCTGATGAATATTTAAGCAAAACCCCTCTTGCGCGCGCAAAGATAATCTTCTGTGGCCCTCTTTTGAATTATCTTTTCGGTTTCTTATGTTTTTGGTGGATATTTTTTGTCGGTTATCCCACTATTCCGGCAGAGATCGGAGGGGTAATGGAGGGTTACGGCGCAGAGAGGGCGGGTCTGCGCAAAGGCGACAGGATTGTTTCTGTAGACGGCAGGGATATAAATTCTTGGGAGGAGCTTCAGTCGTTTATCTATACTCAAGAACCGTCTGCGGTAGTCAACCTTGGGGTTATGCGTAATAATAAGGAATTCCTTAAAAGTATCCAACTGCAGGAGAGTCAGCTGGATGATCAGATGGGGGGTAAGCGCAGCGTACCTCTTTTGGGGATAACTCCGGAGGTTTCTGAGACCATTAAGGTAAAATACGGATTTTTTAAATCCGCATTGATGGGGATGGAGAAGACCAAGGTCCTGACCCAGATCACATATAAGGCGCTCTGGAGGATGCTTACCGGCGCGCTATCTTTACGTGAATCAGTGACCGGACCGATCGGCATTTTTTATATCACCGCCAAAGCCGCCGAGACAGGTATAATTGCGGTCTTGAATCTTATGGGAGTATTAAGCATAAGTCTGGCTATCTTTAATCTCCTGCCTCTGCCGATCTTAGACGGAGGGCATCTGGCTTTGCTTTTTATTGAGAAGATCAAAGGTAGACAGATAAGCCCGAAAATTGAGCACAGGATTACGCAGACCGGATTTGTTCTGATCGTGACTCTTGCGGTTCTGGTGGCCTATAATGATATCTTGAGGTTCTTTGGCGATAAGATCGGATCGTTTTTCAAATGAGAATAAAAAGGCGCAAGTCAAAAGTTGTTAAGATCGGCAAAGTTGCTATTGGAGGGGGTAACCCAATAGCCATACAATCGATGGTCAAGTGCGCCACTTCCGATATTAGAGGAGTAGTAAAGCAGATCAGGGAGCTGGAGCTTCTGGGCTGTGCGATTGTGCGAGTGGCAGTAAAAGATCTCCGGGATGCCCGGGCAATCGCAAAGATAAAGGCAAAGATAAAAATCCCACTGGTAGCCGACATCCATTTTGACCGGCGGCTGGCGCTAGAGGCGATTGCCTGCGGCGCAGATAAGATCAGGCTTAACCCCGGGAATATTTACAGGAAACAAGATGTCGTCGAGATAGCTCAGGCGGCAAAGAGAAGAAAAATCGCAATTCGGGTTGGCTTGAATTCCGGGTCTCTCCCCGGAGGCAGCCTAAAAGGTAGGCGCCCGGCAGAGTCGATGGTCAAAAGCGCCCTGGATTATTTAAAGATCATAGAGAGTTGTAACTTTTACGATATAGTGATTTCATTAAAAGCCTCGAATATTTTTGATACTATTGAGGCTTATCGGCTGATCAGCCGCCGTTGTGATTATCCGCTGCATCTGGGCATTACCGCAAGCGGCTCCTTCTTTTCGGGGATCGTCAAATCCAGTATCGGCATTGGATGTTTGCTATTAGAGGGGATTGGTGATACAATAAGGACATCTTTGACCGAACCTCCGCATACCGAAGTTGAGACCGCAAAGAACATATTGGCAGCATTAGGGTTAGGGGCCTTTGGCCCGGAAGTGATTAGCTGTCCGACCTGCGGACGCTGCGAGGTAGATTTAGTCAGATTAGTCAATGATTTCCAGAGGAAGTTAAATGCATCCGGAAGGCGGCTAAACCCGAATTTAAAGATCGCTCTTATGGGGTGCGTGGTTAACGGTCCCGGCGAGGCAGCCGCAGCCGACATGGGGGTTGCCTTCGGTAAAAAGAGTGGCCTTTATTTTAAGAGAGGTAAAGCGGTCAAGAAGGTTTCTTTTAGTAAATGTATACCCGTGTTATTAAAAGAAATGGGGGGATAAGATGGATAAAAAGCTCAAAGAGAAGATCAAGAAAAAGTTAATAACCGATTACCGCGGATTATTTTCTCAGCAGGGAAAGTTCGATGAGGGTGAATTAAGAAGAGCCTTTAGTGAGATATTCGACGATCTTGCCCAGGATGAGAATATCCTTGTCCCGTTGAATGACAGGCAGGCGTTGATGAATGAGTTCTTAGTCGAATTTATCGGGTTTGGGCCGATCGAGGATCTCTTAAATGACCCAACGATTACCGAAATCATGATCAATGGCGCAAAGAAGATTTTTATTGAAAAAGACGGCCATAAGCAGCTAAGCAAAGCCACCTTTGAGAGCGAGGATCAGCTTAGGCACCTGGTTGATAAGATCCTTATGCCTACCCGCCGCCACGTCGATGAGTTTTTTCCTTTTACCGATGTCTCCCTGAAAGACGGCTCACGCGTAAATATAATAATTCCACCCCTGGCCTTAGACGGGGTGACAGTGACAATCAGGAAATTCTTAGAAACTATCAAGAAGGTGGAGGATCTGCTTAAGGTCGGCACCCTGGATAAGCGTATGGCAGATTTTCTGATCGCCTGCATGAAGGCAAAGATGAATATTGTTATAGGCGGTGCCACCGGTTCCGGAAAGACGACAACTTTGGGGGTGCTTTCTACCTATATCCATAACCAGGAGCGTATTATTACCATTGAGGATACTGCGGAGTTGCACTTATTCCAGGAGCACGTCGTAAGGCTGGAGACTCGCCAGCCGAATATCGAAGGCAAAGGAGAGGTCACGACCCGCGATCTCTTTAGGAATTCTTTGCGTATGCGGCCGCAGCGAATCATCCTGGGTGAAATCAGAGGTGGCGAGGCCCTGGATATGCTTCAGGCGATCTGTTCCGGGCACACCGGTTCCCTGGCGGTTATTCACGCCAATACCCCGGAGGATGTGATTTATCGTATAGAGACTATGATTCTGACATCCGGTGTCCCCATAGGGCTGGATGCGATACACCGCCAGGTTGCTGCGGCGGTAAATATCCTGATTCAGCAGGATCAATTAGTGGATGGTACAAGAAAAATTACCCATATCGCCCAGGTAAACGGGCTGGCCAACGGTCGGGCGGTATTAGAGGATATTTTTTACTATGATATTGAAGATGTTGAGCAGAGCGGAAAAGTGCGCGGGCGCTGGAAGGCTACGGGAATAGTACCTTGTTTTTACCCAATGCTAAAAAAAGCCGGCGTGGCCCTGCCGAAAGAGATTTTTAATAAGGATTAATAAAAAATCATATGATTAAAAGATTAAGAGAAACCGATTACACAGATTAATTCATCAAAGGTTTAATCTGTGTAATCTAACTCTAATCTGTGTAATCAGAAAGCTCTGTAGGTTTAAGAATTTTTTGAGAGCTTCAATTAAAATATGTACTGGTCAAAGACATTTATTCCTACACTTAGAGAGACACCGCAAGAGGCAGAGTCGGTTAGTCAAAAGCTCTTGCTGCGCTCCGGTCTAATCCGTATGCTCATGGCAGGAGTTTATTCATACCTACCTTTGGGCTGGCGGGTCCTGGAGAATATCACTAGGATTATCCGTGAGGAGATGGATAATAGCGGTGCCGCGCAGGTTCTGCTTCCTGCGCTGCAGCCTCAGGAGTTATGGCAGAAGAGTGGGCGCGATAAGGACATGGGAGAGGTGATGATTCGTTTTACCGACCGCAAGGGCCGCAAAATTTGCCTGGGGCCTACCCATGAGGAAGTTATTACCGAGTTGGTAAAGAGCCATATCTCTTCCTATAAACAGCTGCCTCTGCTGTTGTATCAGATACAGACCAAGTTCCGCGATGAGATCAGGCCGAGATTTGGTTTAGTCAGAAGCTGCGAGTTTATTATGAAGGATGCATATAGCTTTGATCAGGATCAGAAGGGGCTAGATAAAAACTACAATTTGATGTTAGAGGCTTATAAGAGGATATTCAGCCGATGCGGCCTGGATTGTCTCTGCGTAGAAGCAGATCCCGGGGTAATGGGGGGTAGCGTCTCTCACGAATTCATGGTCCCGGCCGGTTTCGGAGAGGATGCCCTAATGTATTGTCCGGGGTGTAATTCAGCTTTTCCCTGCGACCAGAAACAAGCCAATAAATGCACCAAGTGCAAAGGGGAATTAAAAAAGACTAATACGCTGGAGGTCGGTCACATATTTAAATTAGGGACTAAGTACAGCAGTGTTCTAAATGCCGAATTCTTAGACGCCAAAGGAAGTAAGAAACCGATTATAATGGGTTGTTACGGGATCGGGGTATCAAGGATAATATCGGCGGCGATCGAGCAGAATCATGACCAAAACGGGATCATTTGGCCGCCGGAAGTCAGCCCCTACCAGGTGCTAATTCTGCCTCTGGATGTAACAAATAGCTTAATTATTAAGCAGGCAGAGGAGTCCTACGGAGTGCTCCGGAGGGATGGAGTAAGTGTTCTTCTGGATGACCGTGATGAGCGCGCCGGAGTCAAATTCAAGGATGCCGACCTTTCAGGTATTACATATCAGGTAATTATCGGGAAAGATTTTTTAGAAACAGGCAAGCTGGAATTAAAGGCGCGCCGCACAGGCAAAAAACTTATCGATAAGAAAGAAAATTTATTAAAACATTTATCCGCCACAAAGCCTGGCGGATTCAATTCACACTTATAACTTAGCTTCGCTATTACTCGCTAAGTTATGTGTTCATTGAAGGAGTTCTAATGGATAGATATGAAATTTCCGCAAAACTAGAGAATATTATCGGAGAGTATCTTTCTGGGCAGGCCCTGGAGTTAATAGAGTTGACCCATCATCAGGAAGGCAATAATCTGGTCTTAAGGATTCTTGTAGATAGGCCCGGGGGAGGCATAAATCTGGGGGAGTGTGCTTTACTGAATCAGGAGATCGGCAAGATTCTAGATCTTAGCGATTGTTTAGATAGAAGTTATCTTTTAGAGGTTTCCTCACCCGGTATCGATCGCCCCTTAAAAAGAAAAGAGGATTTCGCGCGCTGTATTAATAAGCGGGTGAGGTTCTTTCTAAGTGAGCCCTTAGAGGGCAAATTAGAGTGGGCAGGCCAGATTCAAGGAGTAGAAGACCAGAGAGTTCTTGTTGATGCGGGGGAGATTAAGTTAGAGGTACCTTTATCGAAGATTAACAAGGCAAAACGGGAAATTTAAGAAATTGTATCCAAGAAAGAGAGTGGTGATCAAATGAGCCAGGAATTATTAGCAATACTTGAGCAGATGGAGAGGGAAAAAGGGATAAAGAAAGAGGTCTTGGTTGAGACCGTAGAGGCCGCGGTTTTAAGCGCGGCACGTAAAGTCATAGACGTCAAACCGGGTGAGGATCTGAGTGTCAGCCTGGATCGTAATAGCGGAAAGATCCATGCCTATGTAGAAAATGGTGAGAATAGGCGAGAAGTTGACTCGATTGATTTCGGCAGGATCGCAGCCTCTACCGCCAGGCAGGTGATTATTCAGAAGATCCGTGAAGCCGAGAAGGAGATCATTTTTAACGACTTTCAGGGAAAGGTCGGGGAGATTGTCTCGGGCGTGGTCTATCGTTTTGAGAAGGGGAATATCGTTATAGACCTCTTAGGCAAAGCAGAAGGGTTGCTTCTGCGCAGAGAACAATCTCCTAAGGAGGATTACAAGCAGGGTCAGCGTATCCGGGCATTCGTTTTAGAGGTTAAGAAAGAATCAAAGGGCGCACAGATTATCCTCTCGCGAACCCATCCCAACCTGATAAAGAAGTTATTTGAGCTGGAGGTTCCTGAAATTTACGAAGGCATTGTCGAGATAAGAGCGGTCGCACGGCAAGCAGGAGAAAGGACAAAGATCGCTGTCTCTTCCAAGAACGATAAGGTCGATTCGGTAGGGGCATGTGTCGGCATGCGCGGTAACCGTGTCAGGAATATCGTTAATGAGATCCAGGGAGAGAAGATTGATATCGTGCGCTACAATGAAGATATCCGTGAATATATCAAGGCAGCGCTTTCGCCGGCAAAGATCTCCGAGATAAAAATGGAAAAGGAGAAGCAGAAGGCGGAGGTAATCGTTGATGATGATCAGCTTTCATTGGCGATAGGAAAGCACGGCCAGAATGTCCGCCTGGCCTCAAGGCTAATCGGCTGGGAATTGGATATTCGTACAAAAACGCCTCCTGCCAAAGAGGCAGAAGAAGAAGTGGCGACAGAGGCAGAAGGCCCCAAGGAGAAGAAGGCCCAGAAGACTAAAAAGAAAAAGACAGCAGAAGGGGCTCAGGCCAAACCGAAGAAACCCGCAAGCAAAGCTGACTCTCTGGAGGGTCTCTCCGGGGTCGGCGAAAAAACCCTTGAAAATCTGAAAGAGGCAGGTTTTAATAGTGTGAAGGATATCCTCGATGCCGGAGTCGAGGGTTTAGTTAAGGTCAAGGGAATCGGTAAGAAGAAGGCGGAGAAATTAATCCAGGATTTTAAAAAATAGACAAATTGCAACCAGAGGGAGTTTATGGTTACAAAACCTAAGAAGGAAAAAAAGGCATCAGTAAAGAAGCCTAAGGCAAAGGCAAGCGCTGTTAAACTTAAGCGCGCTAAGCCGGTTTCTAAGGCTTCTTCGGCGGCTAAAACTAGTACCCAGGTTCACGCAAAGCCGACAGCTAAGACCGGGGCTCCTAAGAAAACCAGGGCCAAGATAACAAAACCGGCTCCCAAGAAACAAAAGGCCCCTGTTGTACCAGTTGCGCCGCAGGGCACAGTAGAAGAGAAGATCATTAAACCGGCCGCCTCCGTTGCCCTTAAGAAGCAGAAGCCGGAACCAGTCGTCCAGGAGCAGCCAAAGGTAACTGTTGGAGCCCCTGCGGAAAAGAAAAAGGATTTAAAAGAGTTAGAGATAAATTTTCCGGTTACGGTAAAAGACCTGGCAGTCAAATTGCAGGAGAAGCCTTCAAATCTGATCAAAATGCTTATGGGGATGAAGGTGATGGCTGCCATAAACCAGAGATTAGAAGAATCTGTCTTGCTTATGCTGGGGGAAAAACTGGGTTTTGAGATTAAAAAAGCCCCTGATCAGGAAGAGCAGGCATTAAAACTGCATCAGCAGGAGGATACCCCTAAGCAGCTGATATCCCGGCCGCCGATAGTGACCTTTATGGGGCATGTTGATCATGGGAAGACCTCGCTTTTAGATGTTATCCGTAAATCAAAGGTAGTTGATGAAGAGCACGGCGGGATAACTCAGCATATCGGTGCATATCGAGTGAATCTGTCCGGCGGTGAGATCACATTTTTGGATACTCCGGGTCATGAGGCATTCACTGCTATGCGTGCCCGGGGAGCCAGCGTTACCGACATGGTGGTATTGGTTGTGGCAGCTGATGACGGTATTATGCCTCAGACTAAAGAGGCGATTGATCATGCCCGCGCCGCAGGTGTTTCAATTATTATTGCCATAAATAAGATTGATAAACCCCAGGCAGACCTGGACCGGGTAAAGAAACAGTTATCCTCAATGGATCTCCTGGCAGAGGACTGGGGAGGAAAGACTATCATCGTCGGGGTTTCGGCAAAGACCGGCGAGGGTATCGATACTCTCCTGGAGATGATTCTCTTAGAGGCCCAGATGCTTGAGCTCAAAGCCAATCCTGATCGATTGGCCAAGGGGATCGTGATCGAAGCTAGGATGTCTAAGGGCCGCGGTCCGGTTGCTACATTATTAGTCCAGAATGGGACCCTGCGGCTCAACGATAATATCTTAATCGGTAAATTTTACGGCAAGATTCGCGGGATGTTTAATGACCATGGAGCCGCCGTAGAAGTTGCCCCGCCTTCATATCCGGTAGAGATAGCAGGCCTTTCGGGAATTCCTGCTGCCGGGGAGCAGTTTTTTGTATTTGACGATGACAGGCAGGCAAAAGATATCTCTCTAATACGCCAGGAGAAAGAAAAGCAGCTTCAGGTCAAAGAGATCAAGCATATTGGCCTGGAGGGCTTATATAGTAGTATTAAAGAAGGGAAGATCAAGGAGTTAAAGTTGATCATTAAGGCCGATGTCCAGGGGTCCCTGGAGGCAATCAAAGATACCTTCACCAAGGTTAAGGATTCCGAGATAAAACTCACCATTATCCATGAAGGTGTAGGAAATATTAATTCTTCGGACGTGATCCTGGCGGCTGCTTCAGATGCTCTTGTCCTAGGCTTTAATATTAAACAGGATGAATTGGCCAAGGAGCTTTCAGTAAAAGAAGGTGTAGAGGTGCGCATATACAATGTTATCTATGAGCTCTCTAGAGAGATTAAGGCAGCGCTGGAGGGGATGCTGGAACCAACCATAAAGAAAAATTTCTTAGGGAGAGCCGAGATCAGAAAAGTCTTTAATTTATCACGCTCCGGAGCAGTGGCCGGCTGTTTTGTTACTAAGGGTAAGATTGCCCGAAGTGCGACGGTAAACTTGGTGAGAAACGGCGAAGTCCTCTACGAAGGCAATATCCTAAACCTCAAACGCTTTAAGGATGATGTAAGGGAGGTAGCTGAGGGGTTCGAGTGCGGGATTACCTTAAAAGGATTTGAGAGCCTTCAGCAGTCGGATATAATCGAGGCTTTCGAGATCGAAAAGATAGCCAGAAAGTTATAAAATGAAAAAGCGTATATTAAGCGGAATGCGTCCCACAGGTAAACTACACCTGGGTCATCTGGTGGGAGCATTGGGGAACTGGGTCGAGTTGCAGGATAAGTATGATTGCCTTTTTATGGTTGCGGATTGGCATGCACTTATGTCAGAGTATGAGTCCCCCAAGGATCTCGGGGAAAATGTGCGTGATAACGTCATTGATTGGCTGGCCTGCGGCATCTCCCCCCAAAAATCCACCATTTTTATTCAATCCAGGGTCAAAGAGCACCTCGAGCTTTATGCGGTTCTATCGATAATCACACCTTTAGGCTGGCTTGAACGCTGCCCTACTTATAAGGAGCAGTTACGGGAGGTCAAGGGGCGCGATCTTAGTACTTACGGTTTTCTGGGGTATCCGGTATTGCAGGCTGCCGATATCCTGGTCTATAAGGCGCAGGCGGTTCCCGTCGGCGGTGACCAGCTTCCTCATCTGGAACTGACCAGGGAGATCGCCAGAAAATTCAACAATCTCTATAAAGAGAAGGTATTTCCTGATCCGGAGGCGGTGCTGACTAAGTCTTCAAAGTTACTGGGGACCGACGGCCGCAAGATGAGCAAGAGTTATAATAACACAATAGCAATCTCAGAATCTCCCGAGGATATCCGTGTCAAGATTCAGAAGATGTTTACCGATCCTGCCAGGGTCAGACGCAACGATCCCGGCCACCCCGAAAAGTGTAACCTGCACAGCTACTATACTGTCTTTGCTCCCGGAAGATCAAAAGAAATCGCCCAGGGGTGCAGGGAGGCATCGCTTGGATGTACGGATTGCAAGAAAGAACTGGCGCAGGAGTTAATTAGATTCTTAGAGCCGATCCAGAAGAAGAGAAAAGAACTCCTCAAGGATAAGCTAAAGTTAGACGATATTTTAGACCAAGGCGCAAAAAAGGCATCAGTTATCGCAGAAAAAACCATGTCGGAGGTTAAGAAACTTATCAATATATAAAGATGACTTATAAGATAAAACTGGATATTTTTGAGGGGCCGCTTGATTTATTGCTATACCTGGTAAAGAAGGATCATCTGAATATCTATGATATCCCGATTTCCCTGATTACCGATCAATACATGGGGTATATTGAGTTGATGAAAATGCTTGACCTAAACATCGCCGGCGAATTCCTGGTTATGGCCGCTACTCTGATGCAGATTAAATCGAAGATGCTGCTTCCGGCCGAAACCGAGGAGCCAGACCAGGCGCAGGAAGATCCCCGGGCAGAACTGGTGAAGCGGCTGCTGGAGTACGAGAAATTCAAGGAGATTGCCGAAGAATTACGCCAGCGGGAGAGTGGCCAGAAGGAAGTCTTCAAACGCCCGAAGACAGTTGATAAGAAAGAGATCCGCGCAGACGACGAGGTTTATTTTGAGGCGAGTATCTTTGATCTGATCAGCGCATTCTCTAAGGCTTTAGAGGAAGTTCCCCGCGAGGTATTCTACGAAGTCTTTAAAGATGAATTTACCATAGAAGAAAAAGTGCATTCTGTTCTGCATCTTCTGCTTGAGAGGAAACGGATCGGAATATCGGAATTATTCTCGCAGGCCAAGAATAAGCTGGAGATTATCGTAACTTTCCTGGCAATATTGGAGTTGATCAGGATGAAGGAGATCGTTGCGGTACAGAAAGATTTATTCCAAGAGATAGAGATTACCCGCAACATTAATAATATAATACCATATGAGCGACCAGACCAGACACAAACTAATTGACGCATCCTCGGTAAAGAAAGCACCCCCGGTAAAAGACGACCTGCACAGGCCCGATATCCTCGATATCGAAAAGGAGTCCGAAGAGGATGTAGTTCTGAATATTTCGCTGCGGCCGAAGAAACTCTCTGAATTTGTCGGCCAGAAGGAAGTCTCTAGTAACCTTAAGGTATGCCTAACTGCGGCAAAACAGAGAAAAGAACCTCTGGAGCATGTGCTCTTCTCAGGGCCTCCCGGGCTAGGAAAGACTTCACTTGCCCATATTGTGGCAAAAGAGATGGGAACCAAGATTACCGCAACTTCTGGCCCGGCAATCGAGCGGGCAGGGGATTTAATCGGTATCCTTACTAATCTAGAGAAAGGCGATATCCTCTTTATTGACGAGATCCATCGGCTTTCAAAGGTAGTCGAGGAATTCCTGTATCCGGCGATGGAGAATTTCCAGATCGATTTTGTGATTGATAAAGGGCAGTTTGCCAGGACGATCAAGTTTAACCTCAAGCCCTTTACCCTTATCGGAGCCACTACCAGAAGCGGGTTGCTGGCCGCACCGATGCGGGCCAGGTTTGGCATCTTCTATCATTTGAATTTTTATAAGCAGGAAGACTTGGGGCAGATCATCAAACATTCCGCCAAGACACTAGAGCTTAAGGTCGGGGATCAGGCTGCAATTGAGATCGCTAATCGCTCCCGCGGCACCCCCCGGATCGCTAATCGCCTGCTGAGGCGGGTAAGAGATTACGTTCAGGTAAAGAGACTCTCCCAGGTTGATTTAGAGACTGCTTCCGGGACCCTGGATGAGCTGGGGATTGATAAAGCCGGCTTTGATGATTGCGACCGCAGAGTTCTAAAGACGATTATCGAGGTTTATGACGGCGGACCGGTGGGAGTAGAATCATTAGCTGCCTCATTGAATGAAGAAGTCGATACTATAGTTGATACTATCGAGCCCTATCTCTTACAGGCCGGATACCTGAAGCGCTCCTCGCGCGGCAGAATCGTGACTAAGCTTGCCCTTGAACACTTCGGTTTAAAAGATAAACAGAAGCAGTCGGAATTATTTGATAAGTAAATCTTTTTTAATACCCCTGTCAGCACTCTAGTTCTATGTCCTCTAAAATACTCATTCATACATGTTGTGCACCGTGTCTGATCTGGCCGCAGAACCTCCTGAAGGAGAAGGGTTTTCAGGTAGCCGGGTTCTTTTACAATCCGAATATTCATCCTCAAGAGGAGTATCAGCGCAGAAGAGATGCGGTGGAGAAACTAAGCCAGATAAACGGTGCCGAGATGATCTATCCCGGATATGATCCTAATGAGTATTATCAGGCGATCGGCAATCAGAAAGAAGGGAAGGAACGTTGTTTGATCTGTTGGTCACTGCGGTTACAGAGGACTGCACTCAATGCCTTAGAGCGCGGCTTTAGCCATTTTACGACTACGCTTTTAGTCAGCCCTCATCAGGACCAGGATAGTTTAAAGAAGATAGGCCAGGATATCTCGGCTGAAACAGGGGTGCCCTTTTACTGGGAGGATTTCCGTTCCGGATACAGGCTGGCACACCAACAGGCAAAGGCTGAAGGGATCTATTGTCAAAAGTATTGTGGCTGTGAATTTTCGCTCACTGAGAAAAATGATAGAAAGCATAAGGTAAAAAGATGAATCTAGGGCTGTTGGGCAGAGCACTAATTTTTTTAGGGGGAGCGTTAGTCATCTTAGGAGTTATTCTTGTTCTTTTTAACAAGATTCCTTTTGCCGGTAAGCTACCGGGGGATATTTTAATCCAGAGGAAGAATTTTACGGTTTATTTTCCCCTGGCTACCTGTTTGTTGTTGAGCCTGATAATTTCTGTAATCTTTTATTTTTGGGGGAAGAGATGAAAAATTATAAAAAATTTTTGGTTGTAGTTTGTTTTGTTTTATCTCTATTATCCTTGCATGCGCATGCAGAGACAGCGAATCCGGAGAAGGGGGTTTGGGTAAGCGTCTTCACCGATAAAGAGGTTTTGTATTCGAGGAAGGCGGCCTCTGAGCTTATCGATACCTGTAAGCAGGCCGGGATCAGCGATATATATCTGCAGATCTACCAGTCAGGCAAGGCTTATTATGATTCCCCGACTCACGATAAGAGCAAATATTCTAAATTATTCAGGGAGAAAGATAAAGATGCACTGGATTTTATAATAGCGGAGGCCTCGGTCAATAATATCAGGGTGCATGCCTGGGTGAATCTGTTGAGCCTGGGTTTGAATGAAGATGCCCTGATCATAGCCAAGCATGGTCGCAGTATTCTGACCCGCGACCAGTACTTGCGGGCTTCAGGCCGTAAGAATCCAAATGAATCTGATGAATATTACCTGAGGGAAGATCAGTTATTCTTAGAGCCCGGAGACCCGCGGGTATCGGATTTTTTACTTGCGGTTGCTCAAGAGATTATGAATAGATACCCGGGGTTTTCCGGGATACACCTGGACTACGTAAGGTATCCGATGACAGTCCCTTTTATTCCCAGCTCAAAATTCACTAAATTCGGGATAAGCTACGGATATGGGCAGAAGAATATCGAGCGTTTCCGCCAGACTAGGGGTATTGATGTTCTCGAAGGATTGAATGAGGATAAGGACTTTGCGCTCTGGGATCAGTGGAGGCGGGATCAGATTACTTCATTGGTGGAGAGGATAAACCGTGAGGTTGGGAAGAAGCACAAAGGTTTTAAATTATCCGCTGCAGCTATCACCGCTGCTGAACGCGCATACAGCAGTATGTTCCAGGATTGGCCTCTATGGCTGGAGGAGGGGATCGTGGATCATGTGGTGCTGATGAATTACTCCAAAGATGACCATCTGGTCAAAGAGATTACCAGAGCAGCCAATGCCTATAACGCCAAAGGCAAGGTATATATAGGCCTGGGATTTTTTCTAATGCCAGATAACTTAGATAAATTCTACAGGCAGTACGAATCAGTTAAGGATTTGGCTCCTGAGGCAATTGTCCTTTACTCATATGATAATATTACCCCAAAGACAATAGCATTTCTTAAGAAAAACTAATACCCGAAAAAGATCTATTAGATACTTATGCTTAAGCTTTCAGACTTTGACTATCATCTTCCTAAGGAGCTGATAGCGCAATATCCGCTAAAGAAGCGGGATGATGCGCGCCTCCTGGTTTTAGACCGGAAGGCTGGATCAATCAAACATTGCAACTTCGGTGAGCTGGAGAGCTACCTTGAGCCCGGAGATTTATTAGTATTAAATAATACAAAGGTCCTGCGGTGTCGTCTGATCGGCAGGAGGAGGACTGGGGGAAGGGTAGAAGTATTTCTGCTTAACAAGAAGAAAAGCGGGTTGCTCTCCCGACGCCCCGGCAGAATCGTCGGGGGTCGGGATTCCGCCTCAGGAAGGAATTTGGAAGGGGCTTCATTTGAGGCTTTGATTAAACCTACCCGGGTAAAACTCCAGGAGCAGATAATCTTTAATGGAGGTAAGACCCTTGGAGTAATAAAGGGCAAAAGAGAGATAGGCTTTAACACCGCTGACACAGAAAAGATATATTCCTTAGGGAGGATGCCCCTGCCTCCTTATATAAAAAGAGATGTAGAAAAACTGGATGATTCTTATTATCAGACCGTATATGCAAAGAAAGCTGGGGCGGTAGCCGCGCCCACCGCCGGCTTGCATTTTACACCTGCTCTGCTGGAGGAGATTAAATCCTCCGGCGTAAATATCGCTGAGCTTACTCTGCATGTAGGTGTTGGTACATTTAAGCCGGTGAAGTCAGAGGATATCCGTGGACATAAGATGGAGGAGGAATTTTACCAGATATCGAAAGATTCCTTAAAACTAATTCACCAAACCCATAGCTCGGGTAAACGGATTGTTGCCGTGGGGACAACCAGTTGCCGGGCATTAGAAGCCAACGTAATAGAGAAGAAGCAGCAAGGTGCCACCGATATATTTATTTATCCTGGATATAAATTTAAAGCCGTAGATTGCCTGTTGACGAACTTTCATCTGCCGCGGACCACGCTGTTTATGCTGGTTTGTGCTTTTTGCGCCGCAGGCGCATCCGCCAATCTTTATGGCGGAGCGGGAATCGAGTTAGCCAAGAAGGCATACAGAGAAGCAATTGAGAGCAGATACCGTTTTTACAGTTACGGCGATGCAATGCTGATAATTTAGATGTATAAACTAATCCATCAAGATAAGTTAACTAAGGCACGTTTAGGGAAGCTAAAGACCGCACATGGCGAAATCGATACTCCCTGTTTTATGCCGGTAGGCACTCATGCTACGGTAAAGGGTGTATTTCAGCAGGATTTAGAAGAGATCGGCTCTCAGATTATTCTTTCAAACACCTATCATGTATTCTTGCGTCCCGGCATGGAGGTAATTGAGGGCGCGGGCGGATTGCACAAGTTTATGGGGTGGAAGAAGCCGATCCTAACTGACAGCGGAGGATATCAGATCTTCAGTCTGGCACATCTGAGGAAGCTGGATGATAAGGGGGTTGAATTTCAATCGCATGTAGACGGCCAGAGACACTTTTTTGCCCCTGAGGATGTAGTAAGGATTCAAGAGGGCTTAGGTTCGGATATAATTATGCCCTTAGATGAGTGTGCGCACTATCCTTGCACCAGGGATCACGCTAAGATAGCCATGGAGCGTACGATAAACTGGGCAAAGCGTTCATTGAAAGCTAAGTCAAAAAATAAACAGAATCTCTTTGGTATTATCCAGGGCGCAAGTTTTTCTGAATTGCGCCAGGAGTGCGCAAGAGAGTTTGTGGATATGGACTTCCCCGGCTATGCTATCGGCGGGGTTTCGGTTGGCGAACCGAGTAATTTGATATATAATACTATCGAAACTGTCACCGATCTTTTACCTAAAGAGAAGCCGCGTTATGTGATGGGGGTAGGTTTTGCCCCTGATATCCTGGAGGCTGTAGAGAGAGGGGCGGATATGTTTGATTGTGTGATACCCACTCGTTACGGCAGGAACGGCTCAGCCTTTACCAGCCTTGGAAAATTCCCCATGGAGAATGCCCCCTACATTAAAGATTATCAGCCGCTGGATAAAGAATGTAGCTGCCGGGTATGTAAAAACTACACCCGCGCCTATATCAGGCATCTTTTTAACGCCCAGGAGATGCTGGGTTTGATGCTGCTTTCATATCACAATATTTATTTCTTTCTTGATCTGATGCGTAAGTCCAGGGAAGCGATTAAGCATGATAGATTCGGAGAGTTTAAAAAAGAATTCTTAGAGAAATATAACAATAGTAGGTTGTAGATAGTAGGTAGAATGTAGGGGTAGGAAGGAAAAAGTCACCCTAAACCCTAACTACTACATACTATCTACTAAAAAATTATGCGCATAGATATTATTACTATATTCCCAAAGATGTTTGAGCCGGTGTTGAATGAGTCGATCATCAAGCGGGCTCAAGCTAGTAAAAAAGTTAAGATTCACGTACACAATCTGCGCGACTATACCTTAGACCGGCACCGCAAGGTCGATGATCGCCCGTTTGGCGGCGGATCGGGGATGGTAATGAATGCAGAGCCTATCTTCCGGGCAGTTGAGTCAATAATTAAGTCGGTAAAATCCAAAAATAAGCCCGAGGTTATCCTCTTGTGTCCTCAGGGAGAGGTTTTAAGCCAGAAGTTATCCAAAACCTTAAGCCAAAAGAAACATCTGATCTTAATCTGTGGTCGTTATGAGGGCGTAGATGAGCGTGTCAGAAAATATCTTGTGGATAGGAAGATTTCAATTGGAGATTATGTTCTGACCGGAGGTGAGCTGCCGGCAATGGTCCTGGTAGATTCGATTATCCGGCTTATCCCTGGGGTATTAGGGGATAAAAATTCCTTGAATTTTGAGTCATTCGTTGGTAATCTATTAGAGTATCCGCAGTACACCAGGCCCGCAAATTTTCGCAGGATGTGTGTTCCGGAAATACTTCTAGCAGGTAATCACAAGAAAATAGAAGATTGGAGGAGGAAAGAGGCATTAAAGAAGACGAGGAAGAGAAGGCCTGACCTCCTTAATCTTAGAAGAAAGCGAAAGGAGCAGTAAACAAGCAATGGATAAAATTAAACTTATTGAATCCGAATATTTAAAGAAAGATATGCCTAAGTTCAATGTAGGGGATACGGTCAAAGTTTTAGTCAAGATCCCCGAAGGACCCGATAAGGTAAGATTGCACCCCTTTGAGGGGGTAGTGATCGCCAAAAAAGGCAAAGGAGTAAAAGAGAGCTTTACAGTAAGGAAGGTTTCTTACGGAGAGGGTATAGAGCGCGTCTATCCGCTTCATTCGCCGAGCATCGAGCGTATCGAGATTAGCCGTTCCGGCAAGGTAAAGAAGGCAAAGCTCTATTATCTACGCGGCAAAGTTGGCAAGCGCGCAACCAAGATTGCATCAAAAACTAAGAAAGAGAATCCGCCCTCTTAGGATGCTCTATTACGAGCGAAAATTTAAAAAAAAAGGATTTGATTATATCATCGGGGTGGATGAAGTGGGCCGAGGCCCTCTGGCAGGCCCGGTGGTAGCGGCAGCTGCAGCATTAAAAGATTTCTCTTTTGGCTGCCGTATAGACGATTCCAAGAAACTCAGCTCTTTGCAAAGGCAAGAGGCATTTTCCGTATTAGTCAGCAAGGTGATCTTTGGTATCGGCGTAGTCAACGAGAAGTTGATAGACCGGATTAATATACTGGAGGCTACGCGGCTGGCTATGCAGGAGGCAGTCTCCTCAGTGATGCAGAAATTAGAGAGCAAAGAGAAGAAATCCTGCTTTTGTCTGGTTGACGGCCAGATGAAGCTTGATCTGGCTCTCCCCTTTTTAAGTATTACCAAGGGTGATTCGCGCTCCTTGGCTATTGCTTCTGCTTCGATTATCGCCAAGGTCGTCCGCGATAGGATCATGGGTATATACGACCGGATAGTCCCGGATTACGGCTTCATAGAGAATAAGGGATATCCAACCGCCAGGCACAGGCAGGCCATAGAGAAGCATGGTCGTTGTTTTCTGCACAGGGAGAGTTTCTCCTGTGTCTAAAGAACGACTGAGGCTTGCTACCTGCACAGAGAGCATGGCAGCAGAGTTCCTTCAAAAAAACGGCTACAGAATAATAGCCAGGAATTACCGGTGTGGATTCGGAGAAATAGATATCATTGCCTCAGAAAGAAGAACTATCTGTTTCGTTGAAGTTAAGGCCCGCAGGAGCGCTAGATTCGGACTTCCGGAGGAAGCAATAACAGATTTAAAAAAGAGGCATATTACCAAGACAGCTCTTGCATATCTTAAAGATAAGAAATTAAATTCTCAGAAATTAAGGTTTGACGTTTTATCTATAACATATTTAGACCAGAGGCCGCAGATCAGGCTGATTAGAGATGCCTTTAGTTTAGGCGGCCACTACTCCTACTAGACCTCATGCACTCAGACATTCAAATCGCCCAAAAAGCAAAAAAAGAACCCATCGAGAAGATCGCAAGGAAACTTAAGATCGACAAAAAGTTTCTTATCCCCCAGGGCAAATACATCGCCAAGATAGATCTGGAGATTTTAAATAAAATCAAAAACCGTCCCAGGGGTAAATATATTCTAGTTACCGCGATTACCCCCACGCCATTGGGCGAAGGAAAGACCGTTACTACTATCGGGCTTTCAATGGCTTTGAGTAGAATAGGTAAGTTGACCTCAACCTGTATCAGGCAGCCGTCTTTGGGGCCGGTATTCGGGATCAAGGGTGGTGCTGCAGGCGGAGGCTACTCGCAGGTACTTCCCATGGAAGATTTTAACCTGCATTTTACCGGTGATGTCCATGCAGTCGGACTTGCACACAATTTAGCAGCGGCGTTCCTTGATAACTCTTACTTTAAAGGAAATAATCTTAAGATTAATCCCGAGAGGATTCATTGGCGCCGGGTTGTCGATGTCAGCGACAGATTCCTAAGGCATGTAAAGATAGGGCTGGGAGGTCAGAATAACGGTATCCCGCGCGATACAGGATTCGATATCACCGTCGCCAGTGAGATAATGGCGATCCTGGCCTTAAGCAAGAACTTAAAGGATCTCAGGGGGCGTATCGGTAAAATCGTGCTGGCAGACACAACCAGTGGTAAGCCGGTAACCGCAGAAGATTTAAAGGTGGCAGGGAGCATGACCGCACTCCTGAAACATGCGATAATGCCTAACCTGATTCAAACCATAGAGCACACCCCTTGTTTTGTGCATGCCGGACCATTCGCCAATATCGCCCACGGAAACAGCTCCATAATACAGGATAGAATTGCCCTGGCACTTTCGGATTATGTTGTCACCGAGGCGGGGTTTGGAGCAGATTGCGGGGCTGAGAAGTTCTTTGATATTAAATGCCGCGCCAGCGGCCTGGTTCCCGATGCGGCAGTGGTAGTCTGTTCTATTAGGGCGCTTAAGTCCCACAGCGGCAGATTCAAGATCGTCGCAGGTAGACCGCTGGATGCCTGCCTACAGAGGGAGGATATTCCTTCAATCAAGGAAGGGATCTGTAATTTAGAGAAGCAGATTGAGAATGTCAGAATCTTCGGCGTTCCGGTTGTTGTAGCGATAAATAAATTTGCTCACGATACAGAGAATGAGATTGAATGTGTAAAGAAGATGGCCAGAGAATTCGGCGCCCATGATTGTGTGGTAAGTGAGGTTTTTTCAAAAGGCTCTGGAGGCGGCACCGAATTAGCCAGGGCAGTTGTAAGCGCAAGCAAGCTAAAGAGCAAATTCAAGTTTCTTTATCCTTTGGATACTTCAATTAAAGATAAAATTAAAACAATCGCCACAAAGATCTACGGGGCCAAGGATGTGGAATATGGGCCCCTAGCTGATGAAAAAATTACTCTTTTTACAAAAAGAGGTTATAATAAATTACCTATCTGTATGGCCAAGACTCATCTATCGCTATCGCATGATTCAGAGCTTAAAGGAAGACCAAGACATTTCGTCCTGCCGATAAGGGATATTCGTGCCTCTGTGGGAGCCGGATTCCTTTATCCTCTCTGTGGCACGATGCAGACCATGCCGGGATTACCGACTCATCCGGCCGGCGAAAGAATAGATATTGACTCTGGAGGCAATATTACAGGATTATCATGAAATATAAA
This sequence comes from Candidatus Omnitrophota bacterium, assembly GCA_016783715.1. Lineage (GTDB taxonomy): Bacteria > Omnitrophota > Gorgyraeia > Gygaellales > Profunditerraquicolaceae > BS750m-G15. The sequence continues at coordinate 22,597 of JADHWA010000001.1, read as the reverse complement.
CATGAATCTTTGCAGAAATATCTTGATCATCTTTCAGCCAAGCTTCCTGCCCCAGGCGGAGGTTCTGCGGCTGCGTTAACGGCTGCTTTAGGGGTGGCGCTGGTCAGTATGGTGGTGAATTTTACCCTCGGCAAGCCTAAATACGAAAAACACCAGAAAGAGCTAAAAGAGATACTTCTGCGCGCAGAAAACCTAAAGAAGGAATTCCTGAATTTAGTGGATCTTGATGTTGCCGCTTATAAGAGCAAGAATATCAGGAGCGCTTTAAATGTACCCTTTATGGTATGCAGGTTATGCTACGAAGCCATCAGGTTGTGCCCGTCATTAATCGAAAAATCCAACAGGAATTTAATCAGTGATGTGGTGGTGGCAGCGGTACTCCTTGAGTCGGGTTTTAGTGCGGCATATTACAATGTAGAGATTAATTTAAAATACCTCAAAGACAAAGATTTCTCTCACAAGGTAAGAAAAGAGTTATTACAGAAGAATCGAAGAGTAAAAAGGATCAGACTTAAAACGGAGGAGAAAGTTGGCGCAATTATTAGAGGGTAAGCCAATCGCAGCAAAGATAAAGGAAGAGATAAAACAGGAAGTCGCGGGGTTGGAGATAAAGCCTGTCTTAGCCAGTATCATTGTGGGGGATAATCCCGGAGCCCTGGCTTATGTAAAATCACAGACCAAAACCGCAGAAGGATTAGGTATTAATTACCAGCTTCATCAGCTGGACGTTCTTACCGCAGAGAGTTCTTTGATAGAATTTATCGAGAAACTGAATCGCGACAAAGCGGTGAATGGTATTATTATTCAGATGCCACTTCCGGAGCAGATTGATTACAAGAAGATTAGTGAATTTATACTTCCAGAGAAGGATGTGGAGGGGATGCATCCGGCGAATATCGGCAAGATTGTATTCGGTAAAGCGGGAATCCTGCCGTGTACTCCGGCTGGGGTGATGGAGTTATTGGAAAGTATAAAGATCAATCTGCGCGGGAAGGAAGTGGTCGTTGTCGGCCATAGCGAGATTGTCGGAAAACCCCTGGCCCTTCTGTTATTGGAGAAGTTTGCTACGGTAACAGTATGTCACATCGGGACATCGGAGGCAAAAAAGTTAGAGGAGCATGTCGGTCGCGCTGAGATTCTGATCGTCGCAGTAGGTAAAGCTAACCTTATTAAAGGTGATTGGATTAAAGAGGGTGCGATAGTAATTGACGTGGGGATAAACCGTATTGAAGGTAAAATTGTCGGAGATGTAGAGTTTCAGACAGCCGAAAAAAAGGCCTCATATATTACGCCAGTTCCCGGCGGAGTCGGCCCGTTAACCGTTACCATGTTAATGCGCAACCTTGTCGCCGCCACCAAATTACAGCTTTAATGTCATTTAAGGAAAAACTACAATCAGGGAAGTTTTTATTGACCTCGGAGATCGGTCCGCCCAAGGGTATTGAGACCGCTAAACTCTTAGAGGACGCCGAGCTGATCCGTAGCCGTGTGGATGCGATTAACGTTACCGACCTTCAGAGTTCGGTGATGCGCTTAGGGTCTTTAGCGGTTTGTTCACTCTTAAAGCAAAAAGGGTTTGAGCCGATTTTTCAGCTGACTTGCCGTGACAGAAATCGCCTGGCCCTGCAATCAGATCTACTATCAGCCGCAAGTTTGGGGATTGAGAATCTATTGCTTCTTACCGGAGATCACACCACCTTAGGTGACCACCCCGAGGCAAAGCCGGTCTTTGATCTGGATTCTGTCTTGCTCCTACAGGTAGCAAGTAAGCTACAGACAGGAGTTGATATGAAGGATAATAAACTTACCGGTGCCCCGCCAAAGTTTTGTATGGGAGCGGTAGTAAACCCCGGGGCAGATCCTTTGGAACCCCAGATTATCAAGATGGAGCAAAAGATAGAGGCCGGTGCCCAGTTTTTCCAGACCCAGGCAGTCTATGACTTAAAGATATTCGAAGACTTCATAAATAAAACAAAACATCTAAAAGTTCCGGTGATGGCGGGCATTGTATTGTTAAAGTCAGCCGGTATGGCTAAATATATGAATAAGAATGTTGCCGGGGTAACCGTACCGGATGAGTTGATTAAGAAGATGCAGGAAGCAGAAGATAAAGTGGCCGTCTCAGTTGAGATTGCCGCCGGGCTAATTAAGGCTATGAAGCCGATCTGTCAGGGTATGCATATAATGCCAATCGGCTGGGATACCAAAGTGCCGCTAGTATTAGATGCGGCAGGTTTATAAAGTAGGGGGTTAATCATATGAGTGATGCAAAGCAAAAAAGTGTAGATGTTGCCAGTCAGCAGATGATTGAGCAGGCCGAGGCTCAAAATATAAAAATTGTCTGGGATCGTTATGATACTATGCAGCCACAATGTGGCTTTGGTCAGCTGGGAATTTGTTGCCGTATTTGCAATATGGGGCCGTGCCGTATCGATCCTTTTGGCGAGGGGCCGCAGAAGGGTGTCTGTGGGGCCAGCGCTGACACTATCGTAGCGCGCAATCTTTTAAGGATGATCGCCACAGGAGCGGCTGCTCATTCTGATCATGGAAGAGATATCGCCGAGGCCCTGTTATTGGCAGCCGAAGGCAAAGCACATGATTACGGGGTCAATAATCCGGTAAGATTAAGGGAGATTGCCACGCTGTATGGAATCAAACTTGATGGTAAGAAGGATTTGGAGATCGCCGGCGAGGTGGCTTTGAAGGCTTTGTCTGAGTTTGGGCAGCAAGAGGGTGAACTGCGGTTTATTTCCCGCGCACCAAAGAAAACCCAGGATCTCTGGCGGAAGCTGGGGGTTACCCCTCGGGGAATTGACCGTGAGATTGTTGAGTGTATGCATCGTACACACATGGGCGTAGATAATGATTATAAGAACATCATTATGCACGGGCTGCGCACTGCTTTATCTGACGGTTGGGGCGGTTCGATGATTGCTACAGAGTTGAGCGATATCTTATTCGGCGCCCCCAATCCCATCAAATCAAAGGTAAACTTGGGAGTATTAAAGGAGAATTACGTAAATGTTGTAGTGCATGGACATGAGCCTACTCTGTCCGACGTAGTTGTCCAGGCCGCAGAGGATGCTGAGTTGATCAAGCTGGCAAAGAAGAACGGCGCAGAGGGGATAAATATCGTAGGGATGTGCTGTACGGCTAATGAGATGCTTATGCGCCACGGTATCCATTCAGCGGGTAACTTCCTGCAGCAGGAATTGGCGATTCTTACAGGTTCGGTAGAGTTAATGATGGTTGATGTGCAGTGCATTATGCCTGCTTTAGCGGAGCTGGCTAATTGTTTCCATACTGAGTTGATTACTACTAGCCCCAAAGCAAAATTTCCCGGGGTAACACATATTGGATTTGACGAGAAGAGAGCCATGGAGATATCAAAAACGATTATTAAAAGAGCTGTGGAGAATTTTAAGAATCGCAGGAAGGAACGGGTAGTGATACCTCAGGAAACAATGGATTTAGTGGCCGGTTTTACCGCTGAGGATATTCCTTATATAATCGGAGGTAAATACCGATCAACCTGGAAACCTGTAAACGAAGGGATAATTTCCGGTAGATTAAGGGGGGTGGCCGGAGTAGTGGGCTGCAATAATCCTAATGTCCGCCATGATTTTGGCCATACAGAAATGGTCAAAGAGTTGATTAAGAATGATGTTTTAGTAGTCGTGACTGGCTGCTCCGCAATAGCTAATGCCAAGATGGGTTTGCTTAAGCCTGAGGCAGCTCTTAAATTTGCCGGTAATGGGTTGCGGGAGATCTGCGAAGCCGTAGGCATTCCTCCGGTTTTACATGTAGGCAGCTGCGTAGATAATTCCAGAATTTTGATTGCCTGCTCTAAAATCGTCGAAGAAGGCGGATTGGGTGAATCTTTAAGTGACCTGCCAGTAGCAGGGGCAGCCCCTGAATGGATGAGTGAAAAAGCTATCTCTATCGGTTTCTATTTTGTAGCCAGTGGGGTATTTACTGTTTTTGGCACGCCACAGCCGGTTTTAGGAAGTCAGAAGGTTACTGATTTTATTACTAAGGATTTAGAGAATATAGTAGGAGGAAAATTCGCTTTTGAGGTAGATCCGATAAAGGCGGCTCATCTTATGATCGCGCATATCGACAAAAAACGCCAGGGCCTGAAGCTCAAGCCGATGATGTATCAGAACGGTTAGATTGATAAGTAGGAGATTCCCGGGCTTCCTTTGCGCACCACCAGAGCCCGGGAATAAATTCACGCATATAACTTACTCTCCGCCTGCGGCGGATCGTAAGTTATGCGTTCATTTATGAAGAAGCTTTATTATGATGTAAAAAAATGTTTAGGATGCAAGTCCTGCGAGCTCGCCTGTAGCCTGGCACACTCGCTAACCCAGGATATATTTAAGGCGATTAAGGAAGAGAAGAAATCTTTACCCAGAAAAAAAGTCCACTCCAGCAAGGGTAATAATTATCCTGTCTCCTGCAGGCATTGTAAAGAGCCTAAATGCGTTGATGCCTGTATGGCCGCAGCATTATATCGTGATGACCAGAAAGATATGGTTGTCTATGACCAGGAGCGCTGTGTAGGATGCTGGATGTGCGTGATGTCCTGTCCATACGGGGCGATAAGACCAAATATTTTGACAAAACTGGCTATCCGTTGCGATAAATGCCAGGATAAGGATGAACCGGCATGCGTGAAGGCCTGTCCAACAGGGGCGATCATCTGGTGTGAGGAAGCAGAGGTTAAAGTATGAAGCAGTTCGTAATTATAGGGAATTCAGCCGCAGGCCTCTCGGCGGTTGAGGCGATAAGAAGCAGGGATAAAGACTCCAAGATTATCGTTCTCTCGGATGAAGAGCATCCTTCTTATTGCCGCTGCCTGATCTCTTACTATCTGGCGGGTGATGTTAAGAAAGAGAAGATTTTATACCGGCCGGAGAGTTTCTACAAAGATAATAATATAGAACTTATTTTAAATAAAAAAGTAACCCGGGTTGACCCTAAAAAGAACCGTATCGTCTGTCAGGATAAGAGCGCATTTGACTATGACTCCCTGCTTATTGCAACCGGAGCCTCGCCAAAATTCCCCGATACCAAGGGGATCAAAAAGACCGGCGTATTTGGCTTTCGCACCTTAAAGAATACAATGGATATTGACGGGTTGTTGGCGGTTACAAAATCTGCCTGTGTTTTAGGCGGCGGTTTAGTAGGCCTGAAGGTTGCCTACGCCTTAAAAAAGCGAGGCGTAGATGTAAAAGTTATCGTAAGAAGCAACCAGGTATTATCACAGATATTGGATCCCGAGGCAGCCGGTTTAGTAAAAAAGAAACTGGAGGATAACGGTATCGAGGTGGTCTTAGGAGAAGGGGTCTCAGAGATTATCGGGGAAGAAAAAGAGATCAAGGCGGTAAAACTTGATTCTGGAAAGGCCATCGGGGCATCTTTGGTGATCGTCGGCAAGGGTGTATCGCCGAATATAGACTTAGTCAAAAATACCGATATTAAAACAGGGATGGGGATAATTTCCGGCAATACCCTGGCTACAAACATAGAAAATATTTATACTGCCGGAGATTGTGCCGAGAGTTTTGATCTGACGCTGGGTAAATTAGCTGTAAATGCATTATGGCCGGTTGCCGTAGAGCAGGGGAAGGTCGCAGGCAGCAATATGGCCGGAGAGAAGATTCAATATGACGGCTCGGTAGCTATGAATTCGCTGGAGTTCTTCGGGCTTCCCACAGTATCTTTGGGGATCTATAACTTAAAAGACCTTCAGGGCTACCTTGAGCTCAAGACCTATGACCGGGGTGCTAATGTATATAAAAAGGTAGTCTTGCAGAATAATTTACTGGTGGGGGCGGTTCTGGTGGGGAATATCAATAGTAGCGGCTTATTTTTAAAATTGATCAGAGAGAGAATTGATGTATCGACTTTGCGTGATAAATTGTTGGAAGATAACTTTGGATATCCTGATATCATGGATCTTGTGAAAGATAAGGAGAAGCTGTATGTCTAAAATAGTAGCTGAGGCAGTTATTAGAGGATCCCGGGAGGTCTTTAAGCAGGCATCTGATTTCCTGGATAAAGCGATTAAAGAAAAAGGAGAGAGTCAAAGGATAGAATTTCCCGAGACCGCATTTTACATGCCTATGGCCAATGCGCTTTTGGGAGTGAAGGTTGAAACCTTAAAGGACGCCATAGCTATCCTTAAACATGCCGAGAGTTTGTTGCCTCAGGTGCCGGCAGATAAAGTATGGCTTCCTTATTTAGGGGATGCCCTAAACGCCGGAATGGCCACACTCTTCTCTGAGGAGATAATCGTAGCACTCCGTTATCTATATCAGCAGGAACCGCAGAAAGATTGCAATGGCTTCTTTACTGATACTATTATGCGTTCACTGGGGATCCAGCTGGTTGATGGGCGCATGCCCGGGTTTGCTGCGATATTGGGTGCCGCCCCGGATAATCAGACAGCGGTAAAGATTGTGCGAGAGCTTCAGCAGAGAAATATCCTGGCATTTGTCGGTTCATCGGTAAACGGACGTTCAATAATTGACCAGTTAATAGAAGAGAATGTCCAGATGGGGTGGGATAATTATATCGTTCCATACGGACGGGATACCATCTCCGGTATCTATCCTTTGAATTGGGCAATTCGCTCGGCTCTGACCTTCGGAGGTATTAAGCCTGGCCAGGCCGAGAAGTGTCTTCTCTATACAAAGGAACGCGTATTTGCCTTTGGGCTGGTTTTGGGGGAATTGGATGATATTAAATATGCCACCGGAGCCGGAGCGATCAATATGGGTTTTCCGATTATCGCTGATACCGATATACCCGAGATCAAGCCTTCCGGGATAACCGTCTATGAAGCCCTGGTTAAGGAACTGGATCATAAAAAAATAGTCCCGCGCTGTATCGAGGTAAGGGGAGTTAAGGTCAAGGTCAGTAATATCGCAGTGCCGGTATCCTATGCAGCGGCTTTTGAGGGGGAGCGTGTGCGTAAAGAGCAGCTTCAGCTTGAGTTTGGGGGTAAATCAGGACAGGCATTTGAGTACCTGACGATGAAAGATATGGATCAAGTCGTTGACGGCAAGATCGAGATTATCGGTCCTGATATAGATCAGCCTGAGAAGGGGAAAAAATCCATGCCTTTGGCCTTGATTGTGGAAGTCGCCGGACGTAAGATGCAGAAGGATTTTGAGCCTGTTCTGGAGCGACAGATCCATCGTTTCGTAAATTATGCTATGGGACTGATGCATGTGGGCCAGAGAGATATGAATTGGATCAGGGTTTCTCAGGAGGCCTTCAGTAAAGGATTCCGGCTTAAACATATCGGCGTGATCTTGCATGCGATGTTGCATCAGGAGTATAGCGCAATCGTAGATAAGGTGCAGATAAAAATCTATACCAAGCAGGAGGATCTCGAAAAATTATTAGCAGAGGCCAGTAATACCTTTAAAGAGCGCGACGAGCGTTTAAGAGGAATGACCGATGAGAGCGTAGATACCTTTTATAGCTGTACACTCTGTCAGAGCTTTGCTCCTAATCATGTCTGTATGATTACTCCTGAGCGGCTGGGGCTATGTGGGGCTTATTCCTGGCTGGACGGGAAGGCTTCTTATGAGATTACGCCTACCGGACCGAATCAACCTGTCGCTAAAGGAGCGGTAGTTGATCAGAATTTGGGACAGTGGAAAGATATTAATGAATTCTTCTACAGCAAATCAAATAAAACCATAGAGAAAGTGAGTATGTATTCGCTGATGGACTCTCCGCAATCTTCCTGCGGCTGCTTTGAATGTATTGTAGCAATTATTCCTGAAGCAAACGGGGTAATGGTAGTGCATCGTGATTATTCCGGGATGACCCCCTGCGGGATGAGTTTTACTACTCTTGCCGGGTCAGTTGGTGGCGGGGTCCAGACTCCCGGATTTTTAGGTGTAGGAAAATTATACCTTGTAAGTAAGAAATTCATCTCTGCTGAAGGAGGGCTAAAACGGCTGCTCTGGATGCCTAAGGAGCTCAAAGAACTCCTGGGGGATAAATTAAAGAAGAGGGCCGAAGAGCTTGGCCAGCCGGATCTGATCGAAAAAATCGCAGATGAAACAACCACAACTACTTCTGAGCAGCTATTGGAGTCATTACAGAAGCTAAAACATCCGGCCTTAGAGATGGATCCGATGATGTAATCTCTGTCTCCAGAGGTAAATTTTCCTTGAGATCTCTCGTCGCTTTTGCTCCTCGAGATCAAGGAGAGAGGGGCTATGTAGGTGTAGATTTTCCTTGAGATCTTTCGCTCTTCCGTTGCTCAAGATCAAGGAAAATTCCTTGTTACCAGAGGTAAATTTTCCTTGACCATACAGTATTCGGATGTATAATAAAATCAAATAAATGCCTCATCCCGCCTTTAAAATTACGTTAAGAATCAGCTTAATTTTATCAATTCTACTAAGCGGCTTTTTTGTCTCTAGTGTTGCCAGCGCGGATACCTTCGAATTTGACTTCGTAAAACCACCAGGTTCCAGGGATAAATCACCTGACGCAACTCTAGATGAGGATGACGACCTGTTTCCTTTGCGCAGGATGGCCAGGGAATACAGGAGCCTCGGTGCAGAAGCCCAGGGCGGAGGTAATTATCAGGTGGCCATGAGCTTCTACCAGAGGGCGGTTTATGCGGATCCGCTATATGCGACTGCCTACAACGACCTGGGGATAACCGCTGAGGCCTTGGGGAATATAGTGGCAGCCGAAGAGGCCTATAAGATGGCAATCATGGTTGATCCGGGATATCTGGGCGCATACTTTAATTTAGCTTCTCTGTATCAGGGCCAGAGGAAGTTTGAGGAAGCTGCTACTTATTGGGAGAAGAGAATTGACCTGGGGGACCCCAATGATCCCTGGACCGAGAGGGCAAGCGGGCGGTTAAATGACGTGTATTATGCTTTAGGTAAGGATATCGACGTAGTACAAGAAAACAAAGCAGTGGATTTGGCACTTGATATCTCCGCTCAGAAGGAATTAATGAGAGCTGATGATTTAGAGGCTGCCAAGGTCTATCTGGGGCGAGCCAGAGGGCACTATCAGAGAGACGAGCTGGCCGAGGCCTTTCGGGACGGAATCAGCGCAATGCAGCTGGATCCCAGGAATGAGGAGATTTCAGAGTTTGTCGAGAAGATCCAATTACGGCTATTGACAAAATAAAAGACCGCAAAGCAAATTTTTCCTGCCGCGAAAATGAAATCCATTGAATTAATCAATGAAGAATAAACGTTTGTATCTGATAGACGCTACAGGCTTTTGCTATCGGGCGTTTTATGGCCTGCAAAACTTAAGCACATCCAGCGGGCAGCCAACCAATGCCATATACGGTTTTGTAAAGATATTGGATAAGATGCTAAAGGAAGAGAAGCCTGAATATCTGGCGGCCTGTTTTGATGTTTCCCGGGATACTTTTCGCCAGAAGAAGTTCGCGGAGTATAAGATTCAGCGGCCACCGATGCCAGATGAGCTGGGTAGCCAGATCCCCTGGATTAAGAGGATAATCTCTGCTTACGGGATCGCCATATTGGAGAAGGAAGGGTTTGAGGCAGATGATGTCATCGCTACCTTAGCCAAGAAAGCCGGGGATCAGGGTATCTCTACAACCATCGTCAGTTCAGATAAAGATATGCTGCAGTTAGTTAATAAAAATGTAGAAGTCTTCAGCCCCTATAAGGATGAGGGTACGCTTTATGATGAAGATAAGGTCATCCAGCGTTATGGGATAAAACCATCGGCGATACCGGATATTATCGCCCTGATGGGGGATAATGCCGATAATATTCCGGGGGTCTCCGGCATCGGAGAGAAGACCGCTGTTAAGCTGATCAAAGAGTTTGGGAGCGTGGAGAACCTGATTAAGAATCTGGATACCCTAAAGCAGGGAAAATTAAAAGAAAGCATTAAGGCTGAAATCAAGATTTTGCGCCTAAGTAAAGAATTAGCGGTGTTAGGCAGCAGGCCTGAGATCAAGATAGGGATTGCAGAGACCAGGGTCGAGGAACCGGATTTAGATGAACTCTTTAAATTATTTAAACAGTTTGAGTTCAAGTCGCTGCTTAGGAGCTTGCCTGTACAAGAGAAAAGGTGTGATATCAAGGTAGATACCCTGAAGGATAAAGATTTTGCTGACCTGGCAATTAAGGAAAAAGAGATTTTCCTTTATTTGGCCGATAATCAAGAGATGTTTTTTTCTCTGGGGGATAAAATTTTTAAGCTAAATTCTCCAGGCGCCCAGACAAAGAAGGTGCTCTCAGACTCCTCGATAAAAAAATCCGGCCACGATTTGAAAACCACCAGGATTAAATTGAAAGATTGCGGCGTTGATTTAGGGGGCATGTATTTTGATACCATGATCGCCGCTTATTTACTAAATCCCTCCGGAGGCGCCTTTGACCTGGAGGATATATCCTGGGAGTATCTCCAGGCCAGATTCGCTGCTCCTGTTGAGGCGGCAACCTCAATCACAGCGATAGTCAGATTGAAGCAAAAACTGGAGAAGGAGCTCCATAATAAATCGTTAGATAAGCTTTTTTATGATATTGAGATGCCTCTGGTAGAGGTGCTGGCCCAGATGGAGATAAACGGGATAAAGATCGACCGGAAAGTTCTTAAGGGGCTTTCGGAGGATTTAGGGAAAAAACTAAAAAAATTGACCAAGGAGATCTATAGTACAAGCGGTACCGATTTTAATATAAACTCTCCGAAGCAATTAAGAGAGATCCTCTTTGAAAAATTGAAACTGCCGGTGGTCAAAAAGACTAAAACCGGGCCTTCTACCAATGAGGAGGTTTTAAGAAAGCTGGCCAAAAAGCACAAGCTGCCGGCTATGTTGCTGGAGTATCGCCAACTGATGAAATTAAAGAGCACATATATTGATGCGCTTCCGGAATTGGCCGATAAGTTGACTTCCCGGATTCATACGTCTTTTAAGCAGACCGGCACAGAAACCGGCCGCTTAAGTTCTGCCAATCCCAATCTGCAGAATCTTCCTATCAGGACAGATTTAGGCAGTCAGATCAGGCGTGCGGTTATAGTTTCGGCTGCCGGGTGGGATCTTGTCTCCTGTGATTATTCTCAGGTTGAGCTAAGGATTTTGGCCCATCTCTGTGGAGATCAGAGGCTGATTGAAGCCTTCAGAGACGGCAAAGACATTCATAAGATCACCGCTTCCTTGATTTACGATATCAAGGAGACAGATGTGGATGATCAGATGCGAGAAGTAGCAAAACGGATTAACTTCGGTATAGTCTATGGCTTGAGTGCATACGGGCTCTCGCGCGACTTGAATATATCGTTCGAAGATGCCCAGCAGTTTATCGACGCCTATTTCCTCAGGTATCCGAAAGTAAAAGAATATATAGAGGAGCAGATAACAAGAGCCAGAGAAGAAGGGTTTGTTACTACAATACTGGGAAGGCGCAGGTATCTGCCTGAGATAAACAGCTCTAATATGGCTATCCGAGCGCTTAGCGAACGCCAGGCGGTAAATACTCCGATACAGGGTTCGGCAAGCGACTTGATAAAATTAGCGATGGTTAATATATACCATCAAATACAGGAGAAGAAATTAAAGACTGCGATGTTGCTTCAGGTTCATGATGAGCTGGTATTTGAGGTGCCGCAGGATGAGCTTAAGGAATCTATAGAATTAATCAGAGAGCGGATGGAATCTGCTTTGAAGTTGAAGGTCCCGATAACGGTCACGGTAAAGAAAGGTAAGAATTGGCTGGAGATGGAGTCTGTTAAATGAAGGTAGTAATGTGTGCTGCGGAGATGGTGCCATTTTCTAAGGTCGGCGGCCTTGCCGATGTGTTAGGGGCGCTGCCTGTGGCATTAGAGAAGCAAGGGTGTCAGGTAGTTGTGGTGGTCCCCGGTTATAAGGATGAAGGCAGCGCAGGGATAAAGATTGAGAGTCTGAGTCCGGATATATCAGTGGCGAATATCGGTAAGGCTACAAAGGTCTATTTTGTTGAGAGTAAAAAGTTTTTTGATCGGGATGGTATCTATGGTGACGTAGATCAGGATTATAAGGATAACCTTGATAGATTCTTGTATTATTCGAGGAGAACTATTGCTTTATTGAAGGAGATAGATTTTCAGCCTGAGATTATCCATTTGCACGATTGGCATACCTGCCTGATTGCTATCTTTCTTAAGGAATTATATGCCCGGGAGGAGTTTTTTAAGCAGGCAAAGACCGTATTAACAATACACAATGTTGTATATCAGGGGCAGTTTCCTAAGCAGGAGTTCCCTAAGTTAGGCCTTCCTGAACGCCTGCTTGGTCCGGGAGGTTTAGAGTTTGATGGTAGGCTTAATCTGCTTAAAGGTGGGATAGAGTATTGCGATGCAATAAGTACTGTTAGCGCTACCTATAGCCGGGAAATCCAGACAGAAGAATATGGGGCTGGGTTAGCGGAAGTTTTGAAGAAACACAGGAGTTCATTGATAGGTATTTTAAACGGCGTAGATTACTCTATCTGGGATCCAAAGAACGATAAATATATCGCCAGCACTTATCTATCGGATAATCTTGAAGGCAAGAGTAAAGATAAAGAGGATCTGCAGAGGGCTTGTGGTCTTAATATTAGGGCTGATCTACCGTTGTTCGGTATGGTATCCAGGCTCACCGGGCAGAAAGGGATTGATCTGTTGATTAAGGCCATTGATCAGATCTGCGGGATGGATCTGCAGCTAGTGGTGCTAGGCATGCCGGAGCTAAATTATTATCCTGTCTTAGAGAAGCTGGCCAAAAGATATCCGGGAAAATTTTGCCTGCGTCCGGGATTCGATAATCCCCTGTCGCATAAAGTCTATGCCGGCAGCGACTTATTCCTGATGCCATCGAAGTATGAACCTTGCGGATTGAGCCAGTTGATCAGTTTTCGATACGGCACTCTTCCTTTGGTCTTTAAAACCGGAGGCCTGGCCGATACCGTTAGCCCGGAGAACGGATTTGTCTTTGATAGATATGATCAAGAGGGATTAGTTGAGGCCATACAGAGAGCGATTAGTGCTTACGCAGATAAACCGGGATGGGAGACACTGGTTAAAAAAGTCATGAAATATGATTTTTCCTGGGATGAAGCGGCGAGACAATACCTGGAGCTGTATGAGAGGGTGTAAAAGGGCTAAGAAGAAGACTATCGTCGGGGTAACCGGGGGTTTCTCTAGCGGGAAGACCACCGTCACAGAGCTGCTGGCGGCACCGGATGTCCTGGTGATTGATGCAGACAGGATCGCCCGCCGGCTGACTAAACCGGGGGAGGCCTGCTATAGGAGAATCATCTCTTCTTTTGGTAAGGGCATTCTTAGGAAAGACGGCAGTATAGACCGGCGCAAACTTGCAGAGAAAGCCTTTATAAGTAAGAAGACCATAGATAAGCTTAATAGGGCAGTGCATCCTGAGGTGATCAAGAGCATTAAAGAAGAGATTCGCGCCTGTAAAAAGCCAAAAATTATTCTGGATGCCCCGCTTCTAATCGAGGCAGGGTTGCATAATGAAGTTGACCGGCTGGTTGTTGTAGACATAGGGGAAGCCGAGCAGCTCAAGAGAGCCAAAAGCAGGTCTGGGCTTAATCACTACCAAATTCTAAAGAGGGCCAAGAGACAGATCCCTTTATCCTGTAAGGTCCGCATGGCGGATTTTGTAATAGATAATAACGGATCGATAAAAAAGACGAAACTTCAAGTAGGTAAAATCAGGAGGAAACTGTGGAAAAATTAGATATCCAAAAGTTAAAAGATATGAAGATAACCGAGCTCAATAAACGCGCCAAAGAGCTCAGTGTAAACGGAATAAGCGGACTGAAAAAACAGGAGCTGATCTTTAAGATCCTTCAGGGGCAGGCAGAAAAAGAAGGCCTGATGTTCGGAGAGGGGATCTTAGAGATCCTTCCTGAGGGGTTTGGTTTCCTGCGCTCTCCTAACTACAATTACCTGCCCTGCCCGGACGATATATACATATCACCTTCGCAGATAAGGAAATTCGACCTTAAGACCGGTGATACCGTAAGCGGTGAGATACGTCCTCCGAAAGAGGGAGAGAAGTACTTTGCCCTGCTTAAGGTCCAGGCGGTGAATTTCGAGAATCCCGAAGAATCAAAAGATAAGATCCTCTTTGATAACCTTACGCCTATCTACCCGAGGGAAAATTTTGTCTTAGAGACTACCCCCAAAGAGACCTCGATGCGGATCATGGATCTCTTGACTCCTATCGGGAAGGGGCAGCGCGGACTGATCGTCGCACAGCCCTACAGCGGCAAGACCGTTTTATTGCAGAAGCTCGGCAACGCTATAGTGAATAATAATCCCGATTGTATTCTGATAGTCCTGTTAATCGATGAACGTCCGGAGGAGGTTACCGATATGCAGCGAAGCGTCAAGGGGGAAGTCATATCTTCCACTTTCGATGAGCCGCCGGAGAGGCATGTTCAGGTTGCCGAGGTTGTATTAGAGAAAGCCAAGAGACTGGTTGAGCATAAGCGGGATGTAGTAATCCTCCTGGATAGTATTACCCGCTTAGCCCGGGCATACAACTCGGTTATCCCGCATAGCGGTAAGGTGTTATCCGGAGGTATAGATTCCAATGCCCTGCAGAAGCCTAAGCGTTTCTTCGGTGCTGCGCGCGCAGTCGAGGAGGGGGGGAGTCTGACCATCATCGCCACAGCTCTGGTGGACACCGGCAGCCGTATGGATGAGGTTATCTTTGAGGAATTCAAAGGTACCGGCAATATGGAATTGCAGCTGGATAGGAATTTATTCCAGAGGAGGATCTATCCTGCAATCGATATCAAGCGCTCCAATACCCGTCATGAGGAGCTGCTGCTTAAGCCTGATATCCTGCAGAAGGCCTGGATCTTAAGAAAGGTGCTTAATGAATTAAATAATGTCGAGGCAATGGAGCTTTTGATCGACAAGCTGAGTAAAACAAAGAATAATGAAGAGTTTTTAAACAGTATGAACCAGTAAAAAAAGAAGAAAGATCCCCCGTCCGAGATATCTGAGCAACGGCGGACGCGGGATCCCCGCGCTTGCGGGATTTCGCTAAACAGAAACGAGCGTTGTGCTCAAAAATTCGTCCCACATTTGCGGGACTCATTTAGGAGGTTAAAATGAAAGATAAGATTCACCCAAAATACCAGGATAGCGTAGTGGTCTGTGCCTGCGGGAATACCATACATACCCGCTCGACAAAACCGAACATCAGAGTGGAGGTCTGCTCCAACTGCCACCCCTTCTTTACCGGTAAGCAGAAATTCGTTGATTCAGCAGGCCGGGTAGATAAATATATGAAGAAATATGGGAAGAAAAAGAAAGACTAAAATCAGTAGTTAGTAGATAGTAGGTAGGTGCCAGGGAGTTTTACTATTATGTTCGAGCAGCTGGAAACAATGAAAAAAAGATATCAGGAACTGGAAGCGCTCTTAGTTTCTCCTGAGGTGATTTCAAACAGGGAGGAGTGTAATAAATACGCAAAGGAGATGGCTTCTCTTAGGGGGCCGGTAGCGTTGTTTCTAGAGTATCAGCGGGTGTCGGCCGAGATCCTCGATCTGGCAAAGGTTTTAGAGGAGAAGCATGATGAAGAATTTCTGGAGCTGGCCCGAAAGGAGACGGAGGAATTAAATAATAAGAGGGTTGACCTCCAGCAGCGCCTGAAGAAGATGCTTTCCGGAGAAGACAAGGATTTGGGCAGGGATCTGATCGTTGAGATCAGGCAGGGGACCGGAGGAAACGAGGCTGGTCTATTTGCCGCTGATCTTTACCGGATGTATACAAAATATGCCGCCAATAAAGGGTGGAAGGTCGAGTTGATGTCAGCTAGTACCAATGAGTCAGGGGGATTTAAAGACGTATCTTTTAGCGTAAAAGGGCCGAATGCCTATAAGAGGCTTAAATTTGAAAGCGGTGTCCACCGGGTGCAGCGTGTTCCGGTTACCGAAGCGCAGGGGAGGATACATACCTCTACGGCCACGGTAGCGGTGCTGGTTGAGCCTAAGGAAGTAGACTTAAAGATCGATGCCAAAGATCTGAGGATCGATACTTACCGCTCCAGCGGCCCCGGCGGCCAACATATGCAAAAGACTGATTCGGCAGTGAGAATTACCTATATCCCCACCGGTACGGTAGTAGCCTGTCAGGATGAGCGTTCTCAGGGAAAAAACAAAGTTAGGGCAATGCGTATACTGCGCGCCCGCCTACTGGATGCCAAACAACATGAGGAATCTAAGAAGGTCTCCCAGGAGAGGCGTTCACAGATCGGTACCGGGGATCGCAGCGAGAAGATCCGTACCTATAATTTTCCGGACCGCCGGGTTACTGACCATCGGATTAATTTTACCATACATCGATTAGAAGCAGTGCTTGATGGTGATCTTGATGAGGTCTCTCTGGCTCTGATCAAGGCAGCAGAGGACCCAGCCCTTCATAAAGGACTGGGAAACAAATAGGAGGACCCAGCCCTTCTAAAGGGTTGGGTACAAGTAGGAGGACCCAGCCTTTCCAAAGGGTTGGGTACAAGTAGGAGGAAAGGCTGGGTGAACGAAGCTGAATTATTATTTACCGATGTTCTAAAGTGCAATCGCATTGACCTCTATAGCCGCAGACCTCCGGCCCCTAATAAGAGTCAATTGCGCTTGATCTCTTCTGTTCTAAAACGAAGAGCCAAAGGTGAGCCCCTGCAGTATATATTAGGTAAACAGGAATTTATGGGCTTTGAATTTAAGGTAAATCCCGGAGTGGTTATCCCGCGTCCGGAAACAGAACTTTTAGTAGAAGCAATAATAAAGTTAGCTAATCGCTTATCGCATATCGCTAATCGTAGGAGGATCTTAGAGATAGGTACCGGTTCGGGATGTATTGCGGTATCGCTGGCTAAATTATTACCACAGGTAGCAATAACCGCTACTGATATTTCAGAGAAAGCGCTTGAAGTAGCCAAAAATAACGCCTCTTTGCACTATGTAGATAAAAGGATAGAGTTTATCCAATCTGATTTGTTTGCGACATGCGACATGCGACATGCGACATGCGACATTATTGTCAGTAATCCGCCTTATATTGTCTCTGGAGAGATCGATAATTTGGCGTCTGAGATTGGTTATGAACCGCGTATTGGCTTAGATGGCGGCAGGGATGGATTAGACTTTTATCGCAGGATAATCGCTGGCTCCTTAAAACATCTCCAGCCAGGTGGGTTTCTGGCCCTGGAGATCGGGTTGAATCAGAGGAGGCCCGTAGAGAGTATTTTAAAAAAGAGGAAAGATTTTTCTGTTTATAGGATAATTAGAGATTATAATAATATAGAGAGAATCATTATAGCGCAAAAGGTCAAATGACCCCGCACCCAGTCAAGTGTATACTACTACTTGTTTGGGTGCGGGGGAATTTGCCCAGCACTTATTTGTTGAATGCTAAGCACATGCCAAATAAGTGCTGGGTTAATTCGCGCACGCTTATATACAAGTAAAATAACGGACGCTATAACTTAGCTTCGCTAAGTTATGCGCTCATTAAATATGGATAAGTTAGTGATAGAAGGCGGGGTAGCTCTTAAGGGAGAGGTTTCGATATCGGGAGCGAAGAATTCGGCATTGCCGATACTTGCGGCGACCTTAATGACTGATGATGCCTGTATAATTAAAGGGATTCCGGAGTTACGCGATACCGAGACAATGTTTAAGATCCTGCGGACCCTTGGTAAAAATGTGGAGTTTGACAGGGGGATAGCTACGGTTACATCCGGCAGGAGAAAAAGCCATATCGCAGATTACGAATTGGTATCTAAGATGCGGGCCTCTTTTTGCGTATTGGGCCCGCTTTTGGCCAAACTCAAGAAAGCAAAGGTCTCATATCCCGGAGGATGCGTAATTGGGATCAGGCCGGTGGACCTGCACATCAAAGGCCTAAAGGCTCTGGGAGCTGATATAGATATTGATGCCGGATATATATCGGCCTCTGCAGATTCACTTAAAGGTAATCTGATTTATCTAGGCGGCGTATTTGGCTCTTCGGTGCTGGCGACCGACAATGTAATGATGGCTGCGGTTTTAGCCCGGGGGAAGACCACAATCGAATCCGCTGCCTGTGAGCCTGAAGTAGCGGATCTGGCGGAATTTCTGATTAAGATGGGTGCTGAAATCTCAGGGCACGGTACCCCGGTTATCGAAATAGAGGGGGTAAAGCACTTGCATGGGGCCGAGCACAGGATTATCCCGGACAGGATCGAGGCCGGAACATTTATCCTGGCCTCTTTAATTACCAGGGGGGATATTACAATAAAGAATGTCTTGAGTCAGCATCTGGGGGCTTTGATTGATAAGGTCCAGGAGGCAGGGGTACAAGTTAGGAGAATGGATTCTTCGCTTCGAGTATCTTGCCGTCGTCAGATAAAACCGGTTAACATTACCACACTTCCTTTTCCGGGATTCCCCACTGACATGCAGGCGCAGTTTACGAGCCTGATGAGCGTGACTCCCGGTATCAGCGTTGTAACCGAAAAGATCTACCCCGATAGATTTATGCATGTCGCTGAGTTAAACCGCATGGGAGCAAATATCCAGCGGGAAGGGCCGCATGCGATAATCTCTGGCAATAAAGATTTATCCGGAGCGGTAGTAATGGCATCTGACCTGCGGGCCTCGGCATCTTTGGTTTTAGCAGGACTGATAGCTAAAGGGAAAACCACAGTAACCAGGATCTACCATCTTGAGCGCGGGTACGAGAATATGGAGAAGAAGTTAGAGGAATTAGGGGCTCGTATCAAAAAAGATAAAGAGTAAGGCCTATGATTTTAATGATTGATAATTACGACTCTTTTACCTACAATCTCGTGCAATATTTAGGGGAGCTGGGTGTCAGGATAAAGGTATTTCGTAATGATAAGATAACTATAGAAAAGATTAAGAAACTCTCTCCAAAAAAAATAGTGATCTCGCCCGGGCCGGGCCGCCCGGAAGGCTCAGGCATATCATGCAGGGTGATAAAGGAGTTTGCTTCGAAAGTCCCGATCCTTGGAGTATGTCTTGGCCACCAGGCAGTGGGGTACGTTTTTGGGGCTAAGATTGTCGGAGCGCGTAGATTGATGCACGGGAAGACCTCTCTTATCTATCACAACAAGAAGGATATCTTCAAAGGAATAAGCAGTCCCTTTGAGGCTACCCGTTACCATTCACTGATTGTTGCAAAGACGGCCCTGCCGAAGTGCTTCGATATTATTGCCTGGACCAAGAGTGAGGAGATTATGGGGATAAAGCACAAGAGGTTTCCTCTCTGGGGGGTGCAGTTTCACCCCGAATCCATTCTTACCCAGCAGGGGAAGAAATTGTTGGGGAATTTCCTAAAGTTATGATTAAAGAAGCAGTAAAGATCTTAAGGGCTCGTGATTTATCTACTCTAGAGACCGAGCAGGTGATGGAGGAGATAATGGGCGGAGAATCCGAAGTTGCCGATGTAGTCTCTTTCTTAACCCAGTTGAGCAATAGAGGCGAGACGCCGGATGAGCTGCTCGCCGCGGTTAAGGTAATGCGCAGGCACGCCACCAGGATCAAGACAAAACAAAAAGTTCTCCTGGATACCTGCGGGACCGGCGGAGACAAAAAGGGGACCTTTAATATTTCTACGGCAGTGGCCTTTGTAGTTGGTGGCAGTGGGGTAGCAGTGGCAAAGCACGGTAACCGCAGTGTATCCAGTAAATGCGGGAGCGCCGATATATTAGAGGCTTTAGGTATAAATATCAAGATGACTCCGGATAAGATACAAGAGTGTCTGGACAAAATAGGGATTGCATTTCTCTTTGCCCAGAGCCTGCACCCGGCTATGAAATACGCGATGCCGGCAAGAAAACAGATAGCCAGGCGTACGATATTCAACCTGATCGGCCCTTTAAGCAATCCCGCCGGAGCCACTCACCAGCTGATTGGAGTCTTCGGTAAGGAATGGACGAGAAGTTTTGCCGAGGTATTGGCGAAACTTGGGACCAGGCATGCCTTAGTGGTGGCTGGTAAGGATGGGTTGGATGAGATAACTACCACCGATTCAACAGAGGTCTCTGAAGAGAATAACGGAAAGATCACTGACTATGAGATCGCGCCGGAGGATTTCGGTATCAAAAAAGCCAAAATCAGCGATTTAGCAGGAGGGGATGCATCATTGAACGCTAAAATACTTCTGGATCTATTAGAGGGTAAAAGCGGGCCGGTCAGAGATATAGTGTTGCTGAATGCCGCAGCTGGGCTCTATGCGGCTGATCAGGCAGGGTCGATCAAAGAAGGCATTGGCATCGCCAGGGACTCAATCGATTCCAAAAAGGCATTAAATAAATTAAACCTGTTAAAGGAGTATTCAAATACTTAGAATGGCCAAGAAAGATGTCTTAAAAGAGATTATTGCTAAGAAGAAAGAAAGACTCGCTCTGTGTATTGAAGCCCTGCCTCTGGAGCAGATTAAAAGTGCAATTCCGGAGCTTGCGCCGACGCGGGACTTCTTAAAAGCAATAAACAAGCCGCGCCAGATCTCGCTGATCGCAGAGATCAAGAAGGCCTCGCCTTCGCAAGGAGTGATCCGCCAGGATTTCAACCATCTGGAGATCGCCAAAGCCTATCAGGAGACAGAGGTGCAGGCGATATCAGTCTTGACTGAAGAAGATTATTTCCAGGGGGATATCAATTATCTAAAAGAGGTCAAGGAGTTAACCCAGGTGCCGATCTTGCGCAAGGATTTTATCATTGATGAATACCAGATCTATGAATCTCGTTACTACGGCGCAGATGCCCTTCTTCTTATCGCCGATCTCCTGACCCAGGAGCAGATTGCCAGTTTCACGCAGATTGCCCAGGAGTTGGGGATCTCTGCATTGGTTGAGGTGCATGATGAGAGGGAACTGAAAAAAGTCTTGAAGTTAAAAGCAGTTAACCTGATTGGGATAAATAACCGCAACCTGCATACACTGGAGGTTGACTCCAAAACCACCGAAAGGCTTTATCTTTTGATACCCAAGGATAAGACCGTAGTTGTAGAGAGTGGCATAAAAAGCAAGCAGGATGTAATGTTCTTAAAGATTCTGGGTATCCAGGCCTGCCTGATCGGCACAGCCTTTATGAAAGAGCCGGATCTAAAGGCAGCTGTCGAAAATATGATGGGTTGGTAGTTAGAGCTTCTATAGATTAACTTAATAGGCTGTCACGAAACTCGTGCCAGCCTATGATTACAGAGATTTTAATAAGATTACAGAGATTGTTTCGTCGATAAATAATCTCTGCAATCTGTATTTTTAATCACCGTAATCAAGGGCGGCACTTTTGTGACGCCCTATTAACTTAATGGTAAAAGTTAAAATTTGCGGGATAACCAATCTGGAAGACGCCCAAGCCGCAGTCAGGGCAGGGGCGGATGCCTTGGGTTTTGTTTTTTACCAAGATAGCCCCCGGCACATCTTTCCTTTTAGAGCAAAACAGATCATCAAGAAGCTTCCCAAAAGGATAGTTAAGGTCGGTGTATTCGTAAATGCCGGCTGGGATTTGATTTACCAGACAGCGGAATTCTGCTCTCTTGATATGTTGCAGCTTCACGGCAGTGAATCGCCTGAATTCTGCCGGAGATTCAAAAATTACCGGGTAATCAAGGCCTTTCGCATCAAAGATAAAATTCCCCTGCGCAAAATCCTCAAATTCAAGACTTATGCTTACCTCTTTGATACCTTTAAGAGGTCAAAGCCGGGCGGGACAGGAACAAGTTTCAACTGGAGCCTGCTCGCAGAACTAAAAGATGCAAAAGCAAAGATTATCCTCTCCGGCGGCCTGAATCAAAGGAATGTTGCCAGAGCGATTAGACAGGTCAGGCCTGACTGGGTTGATCTCTCAAGCTCAGTGGAGAGCAGGCCGGGGAAGAAGGACCCGCAGAAGCTGAAGAATTTTATTAGAGTAACTAAGAGGATTGTTCTCTAAATCATAAGAGGAGATAGCGATGCGTTATTTTAAGCGGTATAGAACTAGATCTGTGGTTCTTCTTGTGTTCATATTTTTTGCACTGTTTATTAGCGGATGTACGCAGAAATCTCCCCCCAAACAGGGTGGGAAATTAGAGTATAACGATAGCGAGCTTTTTTATACTCCTGATGTTACAAAAGAGAAAGCCCAGAAACTTGGAGAATACTTATTAGAGACTGGTTTTTTCCAAGGAGAGAATCCCGCCACCGTGCAGTTAGCAAAAGAAGGTAATGTTTATCAATTCCGCATGGTAGTAAGGGATGATCAGGGCGAGGATGAGGAATTTTTAAGAGCCGCTGGCCTGTTTGCCGCTCATATATCCAAAAATGTTTTTGATAACGAAATAGTGGAGACGCATATTTGCGATAGGGAACTTAATACTTTGCAGGTGGTTGATTTTCAACTTGTAGATAGTCAGGATGACCAAGAATAGCTTTAACTTTTTAGACGAGTGTTATTACTAAGTCAAGATGTTAAATTTTTACTAAGCATAAATGTTAAATCTCTATACAGTAGCAAGTTCGTATTGCCTTGAGTTAAGGAAGTTCTCAATATAACGTTCTTTCTTAAGGATTTTGTTGTTTCCTGAT
>JADHWA010000007.1 GCA_016783715.1 Candidatus Omnitrophota bacterium | reverse complement strand
TAGCTTGGGTTCTCCGGATAAGTTCCGGGCAGCTTATCAATTAACCTGCCCAGAGGAGCTAATTGCCGGAGACTATTCAACAAGGATAACTTATTCCTTGTCGGAGATATAATTATAACAATAGTTAATAGGAGGTGAAGTGATGAGAACTGCAACATTGAGAAGCATGCTTGCATTAGTGATGGTTTTGGCTTTGGCTTCTACTGGTTTTGCCGGAGCTTCCAAGACTATCGAGGTAAGTGCCCATGTACCCACCATAGGCGGAGGATTTAACGTCAATGTAACAAGAATCAATGCTTCCACTGATGAATGGGGGGTGCCTAATCCGAACCAACCGATTGATTTTCAAACTCTGGTCTATGACGCTGTCAACGGGGTCTTCGGGGCAAACTATTATTATGCGGTTGATATAGGCGTATTGGATAATAGTGGAGCTCCCTGGATGATTACTCATGCCCGTAACTCTGTTGCGCTGGACGCATTTAACAACCTGGATAATAATATCAATGTTTCCTTTACAAAGGAGAGTCAGACTGCTCCAGCAATCAATCTGCAGAAGGTCAGCTATGCAAATAGCCAGAATATCTCGTTTATGAAGTCGCAGCTTACAGGAGGATGGCTTAGAGTGTACTACGGGATCGCTACCGGTTTAAATGATGCTCCGGGAGCACTTCCTATCGATGCAACTAAACCAACCGGTATATACCAGGGTTCGGTTACGATTACGCTCGCTCCGTAATAGTTGCGCTTTAAGGGTAGGTTAAAATTACTGACAAGACTTCTATAATCATAGAAAGTTTTGGTAATTGACGGCAGATATAGGCAGAGAATGCTAATTTCTGCCGTCAATGGCATTATTAAACAAAATAAACTAATGAGAAAAACATTTTATAGTAGAGTTATTCTATTATCTGTTTTATTGTTTGCGCTGACTCTGTTAGGGGGCGCCTGGGCAGCCAGTCTGCCCTATATCGACAGGTCAAAGGTGAGGATTTTTATTAAGCCGGGCCAGAAATACTTCGGCGAGCTCTTTGTTGAGAATCCGACTGCTGAGAGCAGGTCGATGATCGTATATCTGGAGGATTGGTATTATCTACCGGAGAATGACGGCTCAAAGGAGTTTGTTCCGGCAGGAAGCCGCCAGAATTCATGTACCAATTGGATGAATTTTTCTCCGGCAGAGCTTAGGGTTCCTGCCTTTGGCAAGCAGAGAATAAGTTATTCAATTGATGTCCCGGCCAATGCCAGTGGCGGTTACTATACCGCAATGTTTTTTGAGACCTCAGTGGCTAAGTTATCAGAGAATGTCTCTAGTGATGAGAGGGGTGCGGGGATTGATCTGAAGGTTAGAATTGCCACACTTTTCTATGTAGAGGCAGAGGGGACGGTAAATACACAGGTCAATATAGATAACCTTTCCGTAGAGAAGGATTTTTCTACGGGGGGTTTAGTTTTAGGGGCAGATTTTAGAAATGAGGGGAATGTAGATGTAACTGCCGGTGGCGATTTTTATATCATTGATAGCCAGGGAATGATCTTTGCCCGCGGTGAACTTAACGATGTCTATACCTTTCCCGGTGACCAGGCCCAGATTTTAGGAAGATGGAAGGATTCGGTCCCATCAGGCAGATATGATCTGGTGATTAATCTGGATCTGGATAGGTCTAAGGGCGAAGGAGGGAGAAGATCGCCTCTGATTACCAGGGAGGCAGAGATAGAGATCGGCAGGAACACAGAAGTCCTCAGGGTGGGTCCTTTAAGATAACCTCCTTCTTTAATGCCCCCGGATGTAAAATGAAACCGTTTTTAAAACCCTGTTACCGGTTTCATTGCGAGCGCGCAAGCAGCGAAGCAATCCCATCGGAGATTGCTTCGGCACTTCGTGCCTCGCAATTGAGAGGAGCATATTTTTTCAATGCTCTCAAATTAAAAGAATAAGATGAGAAGGATTATAGCGCTAATTATATCTTTATTTGTTTTGTTTTCTTCAGTCCAGCCGGTATATGCCTATACCCAGATTCTGGATATGCTCTGTGATTCGGGGGTAGAATTTTATAATGACGGCAAGTATAATGATGCGATGGGTGAATTTAGAAGGGCTCTGGTAATCGATTCTAAATGTCCGCTTGCCATTAAGTATATTAAGAAGATTGAGCTTATTGGTCAGGAGGGTGTGGCAGGTAAGGCGGTTAGCTATGAAGAATTACCGCAGGATGGAGCTGTCTCTGGAAGGCCGCATATCCTTATGGGGAAGGTGTTAGATCTTGCCGATGACAGGATACAGCCGCTCTTTAAACAGAAGAGTGCCCTGGAGGATTATCCCGGGGCGGCAGTTTTAGATGGGGAAGATCTGCCGGTAAAAAAGAAGGTACCGCTCTTCCAGGAGTCACTTGTTCTTAATCAGGGTCTCCGGGATTCTTCGATCCCGATTGAGATCCCTCAAGGCGAAAGCCTGAATATTGTCGGCAGGAATATCCAGAGGTTTTTGGTGACAGATCCGGTAATCTTAGACGTTCAAAGGGTAAATCCGGATAAGATAGTTGTGCTCGCAAAGAATATCGGGTTCTCTGACCTATTAGTTTGGGATGACTATGGCCGCTGGAGCTTAGGGTTTCTGGGGATATTTCCTGTTCCGGAGGAGACTTACCAAGAGTGGCGCCTGCGGGAAGAACAGAGAAGCCGCAATTTTAAATTTAAATATTCCTTTGATTGGTTCGCGATACAAACAGGCAGCAGGATACATAACCTGAAGCGAAACGGCAGCTACTCTTACCTTCATTCGCTTAGCTTAATCGGCCAGACTCCTTATGGAGACCTTGATTCTACTGTTACCTACCGTAGGCTTGCCACTACAGAACTCACTTACGCTACCCTTGGGGTGACCGACGGGCAGCTGGGTGATTTCGAGGGGTGGTCATTTCGTGGCGGTGATTTTAACCTGCCGGTTTCAAATATGGCTTTTCCCGGCACAACTCTGCGCGGAACGATGTTTTCTTCCCCGGCATTCGATGACAGATTTGATTATACTGTCTTCTGGGGTAGGGAGGATGCCGGAAGGATTGGCCTTTTTCCTGACCTTTATCAATCGGAGAATTCCTTCCTCTCCGGAGCCCATCTGAATTACTCTCCCTTCGATGCCCAGGATTATAAATTTACCCTTGTACATGGCTGGGGGAGAGACCGGGATGATTTTTTAAACGAGTACGGATATGACTTTGAAGCTGATTGGGATATCGGAAATAACTGGGGCCTGGAGTACGAGAGTGCCTTTGATACTAAGAAATTCGCTCAGTTAGCTACCACAACCTATAATGGTACTGACGTAAGATTCTTGAGCGAATTCAGGAATATCAATAAAGATTTTGTCAGTATTACCGGAAACGGATGGAGGCAGGGGGAGCTGGGGGGATTTTTCGATTTAGGCTGGAAGGTAAGTGAAGATACAGACTTTTCCGGAAGGCTTGATGTCTTTCAAGATAGGAAGTATCCGGCCATAGATAATGATGACCGCTGGAATCAGGACCTGGACTGGAGTATATATCACAGGATTGATGAACTTAATGCTGTGGAGCTGGGGTATCTATTGCGCAATGACCTTGGGCAGCTTTCCCAGACCCGCTATCTGAGCCCATCATTCGGGTATTCGCATACTTTCAAATGGCTCAGAGATATATATGCCTTTACCAGGTACTCCTATGCCCGTAACCAGAACTTTACATCTTCTTCCTTGAGTTATTATAATAATCGGGCAATATTCGGATTTAGATTTAACGTTATCGATAACCTCTATTACTATTTTAATAAAGAGATAAACTGGCTCTATGAGACGTATAACCAGGACCGCTCTATGCCTAGTGCTATAGAAACCGGCCTGGATTGGAGCAATCAGCTTGGCAACTCGCCCTTATACTCCAGTATACGCTTTACTTATAGAGATGAAGAGGATGCGCTTTCTCCGTTGAGTTTTCTCTCCGGCCAGGACTATATCGAAGGCTACACTGAGTTGGCCTACCGCAGGGATCCTGACAAGGAAGTATATGGTTCGGTGCGTCTGCGCAATACCTGGGCTGAGAATCCGACCGTGGATAAGCGCATGGAGGCGTCTTTTAATGCCGGCCTGCGCTATCTCTGGGATACCGGCCTCTCCTGGGATGCGGTATGCAATATTTACGTAACTGCCTTCCGTGATCTTAACTCTGACGGGTTAAGGCAGAGGAGCGAGCCGCCGGTGGAGGGTGCAGTGATCTGGGTAGGTAATAAGAGGAGCCAGACAACTGATCTCTTTGGTTCCTGTGAGTTTAAAGGCACCCGCGGCAGAACCGCTTATGTCAGTTTTGATCTGGATTCTCTCCCTAGGGGTTACCTGCTTACCGTGCCGCAGACACAAGAGGTTAAGATCGTTCAGAATCAGACTATCGAGGTAAATTTCGGGATGATCTCCCGCTCTGAGATTACCGGCAAAGTCTTTATAGATGAAAACGCTAACGGTCAACAGGAGCGGGGGGAAGAGGGGATAGATGGAGTAGTAATAGTTTTAGATGATACCGAGGAGGCCTTAACTGACGCCTCCGGAAGATTTGTCTTCGCTAATGTGGCTACGGGAGAGCATACTCTCGAAGCAGATATCAATACCATACCTTTACAATACCTGCCTAAGGTGCTTCTAAAAAAGAAGGTCACGCTCTATGAGGGCATGACCTATCAGTACAACATACCGCTTTCCAGGATCAAAGAATAATTAAAAAGACAAGAATTCTTAGCGGCTGTAAACCGTTCTGGTTACCTGGTTGTCCGCCAGCTGTGTGTGTTCAAAATTGGTCTGCTCTTTGGAGGCAGCTTCCTCCTCGGCAATATAGGCAACTTCTGTCCTTTCCTGTTTTCTCTCCCGACGTATTCTCTTGCTTTGCATCTGGCAGTCGGTACTGATCTGTCCTCTGCCTTCCTGCGCCTGCCTGACTTCTTCAGAAGGATAAGGCGGTGCGTTTACTCCAGGGATTGCCGGAATTACACAGGATACTTTAATTGAAACACTGTCTCCGGCCACAGCCGGCGCAGTCAAGCCCAGGATGATTACTGAAAGAGTTATTAATTTCATCAGTCTTTTCATCATGCACCTCACTTTTAATATTCCCTCCGTGGCAGGTGGGGATTTTTTAACCATTCATTTTTTATGATCATACGGATTCTTTTTTCGAAATCCGTCTCTGATTTAATTCCCTTGCCGGACATATTGAGTTCCTTGGTAAAATCTACCAGCCAGGCGATCAATTTAGCGCGTGATATTTTGATCCCTGTGGTAAACAGGGCGTCTTTGCCTAATTTATCTAAAAAATCTACTTCCTGGCGGTTCAGAAAGGTTACCACTCGCTGATTCTTCTCTATACCGTACGCATGATTTCTCATCTTAGCCTCCTAAAATAAAAGCCCCAGCAGGCATTCCGTTGGGGCTCAAATTTACCCTTCGACGCGGCAGGCTATACCTGCCTTGCTCAGGGTTATTTTCCGAGCTTTTTATGGCCGGAAAATGAAAAAACCCTAAAGGCAATATTCTTTAGGGTTTTTTGGCAACGCAGCCCCCCGCTCCATGAGCGGGGCTGTCGCTTTGCGCCCCAGCATTACTGCTAGTTTGCCTTTTTCAACATTTCATTAAATTGTCAAATATATCCGAATCTCTAGATAAAGTATAGCACAAATTTTGCAGTTTTCAAGTTTATAAATTGCTAAATTTACAACCTTTTTAATTATAATAAGTTATGTCATATATATAGCGGGTTGCTTTGGTTAGAGCAGGGGCGATTCTTAGGTGAAGTAGACGTCGATTTTGCCCATTATGTAGTTTCTGATCTCTTCGGCATATGGGGAGGGGATGGTATCGGCAAAGAGCTCCACCGGGTTCTGTTCTCCGTGAAGGACTATTCTTTTGACTTTGCTTGCGTTTTTTCCGAAGGTATTCTTCCTTTTGGGGTTATGGTAGTTAATCCGGATCTTGCTTAAGAAATTAAAGCTATAGTTGCCTTTCTTATCAAAGAGCCATCCGGGGAGCGCCGGCCTTAGACTTAAATTCAGGTTATTCTGTTTATCCAGGAAGAATGGCTCTCTGCCCAGATTCATGATCAGCCAGATCTGAACAAACTCTGCTGTCGAGCCGGATAGTCGGGCGACAAAGCCGTTTCCGTGGAGTTTCTTATCCGGGAAGGCGCTTGAGACCAGAAAAGAAGAGTTCTCCAGAATGCTTCTGCCGTAGCGAGCCGGATCATGGAAGGGGATAAGCAGATTTTTGAACTCCGCGTAGAATTCCTCAAAGAGCCCCTGTTTTAAGATCTCCAGAAGGTACTTATACTCCATGTGCAGCCAGATAGATTCGTTCTCCAGCCACCCCGGAGTAAAGATGCGGCATCTGCCGATCTCCTCAGGCATGCTTGATAAGGATGCAGTTACCTTGTACATCTTCAGTTTCTTGTCATAGAGCTTGCTTTTTTTAGTCGCCTGATAAAGCTTCTTGGCAGTCTGTCTGTCGCCATTTAGCCGTAAGGCATGCATCTGTCCTTCCAGAAATAAGGGCAGAGGAGTTTGCCTGAACTTGATAGGCTTTATAAAGGAATCCTCAAGAGTTTGGTAGTCTGTGACCTCATTCATAAAATAGCTGTTATAGACATATTTTGTTTTGTCGAAGGCCTTATTTATGCCTGATTCAACTTTCTTTAGCGCGTTATTTAAGATTGGCTCTAACTGGCGGTAATCGATTATGGCTTCCGCACCGCTGAGGCCGAATTTAGTCTTAGCGCGGTATTCTTCCTTCAGGGAGTAGCTCTTCTCCCAGAAATCATGCTTCCGTTCAGGGCTATCGGTCTGGAAGTACTGCGCCAACAGTGCGCCTAGATTGCAGAGTAGTTCGCGGATCTCATCGGTAAGAGAAATCTCTCTTACCTGGCTTTTTTTAAAGAGGTCTTTAATCGTCAGTATCAGCCTCTTTAGCTCCATTGTCTCGCATACAGATGAGCCAAAGAGAGCCGGTAGCCCGTTCAAGGAGTCATACCAGTTGGGCTTGTTAGCCTCCATTTCTATCCCCACACCGAAAGGATCTAAGGAGGAGAGTTTATTTACCAGCAGGCAGAAGAGTTTATTTATCAGGGTGGTCTCATAGATCTCACCCTTTCCGTAGTCTGTTCTTACAACGTTAGGCTGCTGCGGTCTTTCATTGATCATTTTTAGCTTTTGCTGGTCAGTGGTAACTGAGTGCAGCTGCCTGGGGAGCTTATTATAAAGCAGGTATTTTTGATTTCGCGGCCGGACCAGCTTTTCGCTATCGTAAAAGGTGAAGACGTTCTTTTCGAAGCTGATCTCTTTTAACTTTTCGGGGTAAGTGGCCAGGTAACTTTCCAGTAAATCCAGGTTATATGTCCAGTGGTCCGTCCAGAACCCCTCGCCGTATTCAGCCTCTTGCTGCTTTAGGGAGTGCGAGAGGACCAGATCAAGCAGGCTGTCAAGATCTACCTTTGCCTTGAGGTTATTCTCCTGGATAAAGCGGACCAGGCTCCCCGGAGTGAAGGGTTTTCTTGTAAATTCTAAGACCTGGGGGATATAGCTTTTCTCAAAAATCTGCCCGGCAACTTTACAGAAAACTTGATCGTCGGCAACTACGAACTTCGAACCTTTGATTACAAGGGGATTGAAGCCGTCTGTCTGGATCAGGTTTAGAAAATAGACCAGATTATTATCCTTTATCCCGGGGTTAAACCATGTATCGCATCTGCGGTTTTGATTTGCATCGCGGTAATTTCCGTTACCCTGAGAGAAGTATTCCGGTTCCAGATGGAACTTGTTGTAGTCACGCTCTAAGTCCCCGTGTTTCCTGGAATATAGATAAAATATTGCCGGCTGCGAAGACTCTCTGGGTTTCTGGCCATCTTTGTCTTGGCCAAAGATAATCGGGTAGCCTCCGCGCAGGATATTGTCCAGGTAGGTCTGTTTTGCGTATAGATCGAAAGCGCTTGATGAGCTTTTTGTGTCGATATTCTCCTGGAGATCAGAGATAATAAGCTTGTTTTCCTCTCTCTTGCGCCCCAGGTATCCTTCGGAAGTAATCCTCTTTACAATAAAATCATTTAATTCGGGGAGGCTTCTGGCATAGCCGATCACAGAGAAGAGTGATTTCTCCTCTCCTTTTTTGAGTTCTAGATCAAGCAGTCCAAAAGAGCAAGGGGTCTTACTGCTTGAGAACTGATTCTTAGGCGTGGTCAGCCTTTTGGTGGTTAGAAACTTATGCGGACAGGAGAAATCCCTGGCCGGGCCGAAGATATGCTCTGGATCGATGATCGGCTTGATGATCTTTGCCTTGCCTTTAGTTCGATGAAAGGCAAGATAAAAGTTGCCCTTGCTGATATAGACTATCTCGGGCCGATCGCTGGGATCGACATCCAGCTTAAAAAAAGGCACGTTATTATTAAGATTTTTTACGTTCATCCAGGCCTCAATGGTCCGGCTTAAATTCTTCAGGAAGAGGTTGCTGGTTCCAAAGGGGACTATCTGGGGGAGCCCGTCAAGCAGCTGCATCTTTTTAGGGGCGCCGGAGGAGTTCTTTATAGTCAGGATCCTGGCCAGGCCGGCATAAGAATCATTAGGTATATTAAAATACTCTACCTTGACCTCCAGGCCCAGGGATAAATTTTTCTCCTCTAAGTTTAGCTCCGCAGAGCTGATCCGCATTTTGTTGCTCAGGGAGAAGTTCAGGTTTACAAAGCCGTTGTGGAAAGGCTCATAGATTTCGCTCTTTGCAGCGCTTTTAATTATCTTGATAAAGGTGCGGAAGCCGTGCGTGGATGCCAACTGCCAGGCTTTGTTTGCCGGATAGAACTCCAGGATCGAGTGTTCTTTATCTTTTGTCCCGAAGCTGACTATTCCCTGGGCGCGATTAACGTAAAAAACCCACATCGGTATGCCGTATTTTCCGGCGATCCCCGGGAAGAAATTGGCGAAGGGCTTGGCATAGTTGTAGTTTTCGATTACGAATTCACCCGCGGAGTTTAAATAGTACTTAGGTTTCTTACTGGCATGAAGACTCACTTTATCTCCTTACTTGTTTAATAAGCTAATTAAAAATATTCTACCTAATTTATCGCCTTTGTCCAGTAAAAACTGGAATTATCTCTATATTTGGCTTTGACTTTATGAGTAAAGGATGATATGATTTATGTCAAATGAGGAGGCAATTTACGGAGCATAGTGAACGTAAATTGCTCTCCGAATTTGACCCCCCACCACTTTTTGGAGAGCGGGGAAGGCAGCAGGATTTAACTGTGAAGTGCTAGAATATGTTGGAAGGCTTGATGTTAAAAGTTTTATCAAAAAGTGGTGGGGGGTTCAATTCGCAGACGCCCCGCCCCTTTGAGTTAGGCGGGTTGGTTGGAAGGATAAACAAAATAATCTTTATCAAAAGAGCGGGGCTATAATTTACGTTGCTCCTTCGGAGCATCCGTAAATTACCTGCTCATTAAAGTAACTTATGCAGATAAAAGAGGATACACTAAATTACCTGGCGCACCTGGGGCGCATAGAATTAGAGGCGCAGGAATCAAAGATCTTATCAGGTCAGCTTAAGGATATCTTGGATTTTATTGATCAGCTGAAGAAAGTAGATATTAAAGATGTCTCTGCAACCAGCCATATTCTATCTATCAGTAATGTCTTAAGGGATGATTTATCTGGTGAGTCGCTTACTAGAGAAGACGCCCTGAAGAATGCCCCTGTTAAGGAGGGGAATTTTTTCGTCGTTCCCAAGGTAATCGAATAACCCTTTGTCTCTGCTTCTTGTGCAGAGCAAATAACTATCCGGATACAGATGGAATTAAATGCGTTAACCGCTCATCAATTATTGAAGGAGATCGCTGCCGGCGGCTCCGGTAGCAGGGATATTGTTTCTGGGCTGGTTGCGCGCAATAAGCAGCTGAATCAGCGGGTTAAAGGCTATGTGCGCCTGGATGATTCAGGAGAGAGCTTGATCGATGATCGTAGCTCCGGTAGCGGGGTGCTCAAGGGGATTCCGATCTCAGTAAAAGATAATATTTGTACTAAGGGGTTGAATACCGAGTGTTGTTCGCAGATACTGCAGGGTTTTAAGCCACCCTATGATGCAACAGTAATCAGAAAATTAAAGCAGGCCGGCGTTTGCGTTTTCGGGGCAAAGACCAATATGGATGAGTTTGCCTTTGGTTCTTCAACCGAGAATTCCTGTTTTGGCCCTACCAGTAACCCTTGGAATCTAGAGTGTGTCCCCGGAGGATCTTCCGGTGGTTCAGCGGCAGTGGTAGCATCTGATCAGGCGGTCTGGGCATTGGGTTCGGATACCGGCGGCTCTATCAGGCAGCCGGCTTCTTTTTGCGGGGTAGTCGGCATGAAGCCTACTTACGGGAGGGTCTCGCGCTACGGACTGATCGCCTTTGCTTCGAGCTTAGATCAGATCGGCCCGATCACCAAGGATACAAGAGATTGCGCCATATTGATGAATGCTATTAGCGGCCACGATCCACTGGATTCGACCTCCGTGGATATAGAGGTACCGGATTTTACCGAGTCACTTACCGGTGATATAAAAGGGCTTAAGATAGGCATACCAAAAGAGTATTTTGTTGAAGGTTTAGATAAAGAGGTAAAGGCAGTAATCGAAGAGGCCATGGAGAAGCTGAAATCTCTTGGGGCAAAATGTTTACCGGTAAGCCTCCCCCATACAGAATACGCTGTGCCGGTTTATTATATTATCGCGACTGCCGAGGCCAGCTCCAACCTGGCCAGATTCGACGGCGTGCAGTACGGACTTAGAAATAAAGATTTAAAGCAGGGGCTTATAGATATGTATAAGCGTACCCGTCAAGAAGGGTTCGGCCAAGAGGCCAAGAGGAGGATTATCCTGGGGACATTCGTTTTATCGCATGGATATTACGATGCCTATTATCTGCGCGCCCTAAAGGTAAGAACCCTGATTAAGCAGGATTTCGATCGTGCCTTCAGAGATGTTGATTGCCTGATTACCCCGACATCACCTACGCCGGCATTTAGAATCGGCGAGCGGATAAAAGATCCGCTGAAGATGTATCTATCGGATATTTTTACTATCTCAGCGAACTTAAGCGGGATTCCGGCGATTTCAGTGCCGGCCGGATTTACCAGGAAGGGGCTACCGGTAGGATTACAGATACTTTCAGAGCCATTTACAGAGGGGATGCTTCTGCGGGTTGCGCATGCATTTGAGCAGAATACTCCCTGGCACAAAGAGAAGCCAAAATTATGAATTATCAGCCAGTAATCGGTTTAGAGGTCCATCTGCACCTAAAGACTAAATCCAAGGCATTCTGCGGCTGCTCAACGGAATTTGGCAAAGAACCAAACTCCCAGGTCTGCCCGGTATGTTTAGGATTTCCGGGTTCCCTGCCAGTGCTAAATCAGACCGCTTTTTTCTATGCGGTGAAGACCGGCCTGGCTCTTAATTGCAGCATAGCTGAGTTTACTAAATTCGACCGCAAGAACTATTATTATCCCGATCTGCCGAAGAACTATCAGATATCTCAGTATGATATGCCGATTGCAAGCGAAGGCTTTTTAGATATCGAGAGTGAGGGCAAGCCTAAGCGCGTAGGTATAATCCGTGTCCATCTGGAGGAGGATGCCGGTAAGCTGATCCATAGAGATGATTCAAGCTGCGTTGATTTTAACCGTGCGGGCATTCCTCTTTTAGAGATTGTAACCAAGCCCGAGATTAACTCACCACTTGAAGCCTATGAATATCTGACACTGCTTAAGAGCACCCTGGAATACCTGGATGTATCCGACTGCGATATGGAGAAAGGCTCGCTGCGCTGCGATGCCAATGTCTCGGTGCGCAAGAAATCAGAGACAACTCTAGGCACAAAGACCGAACTAAAAAATATGAATTCTTTTAAAGGGGTCAGGGATGCGCTGGCCTATGAGATAGACCGTCAGATAGAGGTTTTAGGATCCGGCGGCAAGTTGATTCAGGAGACAAGGCTCTGGGATCCCCAGAAGCTCAAGACTCATCCGATGCGCTCAAAGGAGGAGGCGATGGACTATCGCTATTTTCCTGAGCCGGATCTGCCCCCCTTTGTGATAGCTAAGGACAAGTGCGCTCAGATAAAAAGAGAGATTCCGGAGCTCCCCCGGCAGAAGGTTTTGCGTTTTATGAAGGAATATAATCTATCCGCATATGATGCCAGAGTCCTGGCTTCCTCCAAGAGCAATGCCTTATATGCAGAGGAATGCCTGGTGAACTATTCCGGTAAAGATAAAAAGCAGATTGTAAATTGGTTGACCGGAGCCCTGCTTTCGCAAGCCCGCAGCAGGAACTGCCCTCTATCGGGCTTAAAGGTTACGCCGAGCGACTTGATCAAATTGGTGGGCTTTGTAGAAAAGCAGCAGGTTTCAGCACTTTCTGCCAAAACTGTACTAGCCCAGATGATCTCAACCGGCAGAGCGCCGGAGGAGATTATTAAGGAGAAGAATCTCTCGCAGATCTGCGATGAATCTTCTTTAGAGGCATTTATCGAAGAGGCTATAAAAGAAAACCCTAAATCAGTTAAAGACTATCAACAGGGTAAGCAGAATGCGCTGATGTTTTTAGTGGGGCAGACTATGAAGAAGAGTAAAGGCAAGGCTAATCCTAAAGTAGTCCAGGAGCTTCTGAAACGGAGGATTTAGATGATGCGTAAAAAGTTAATAATTCTGGCGGTGATAATCACATTGTTTCTAGGTTTACGTTCTGTTGCTTTCTCTGCCTGGGGCAAGAAGGATAAAGAGGATCTATATCGCGAAGTAGATCTTTTTGCCAATACCCTGGCGATCGTTCAGTCTGACTATGTTGACGAAGTAAGCCCCAAGGAGCTGATTTACGGTGCCTTAAACGGAATGCTCGCCTCTTTGGATCCGCACAGTCAGTTTTTGGATCCTGAGAGCTACAATGAATTAAAAGTAGATACCCAGGGAAAGTTTGGCGGAATAGGCATTGAGATTACCATCAAAGACGGTCTGCTTACCGTTGTTACCCCAATTGAAGATACGCCGGCATGGAAGTCAGGAGTAAAATCCGGCGACCGCATAGTAAAGATTAATCAGGAGCTTACCCGCGATATTAACCTGATTGATGCCGCCAAGAAATTACGCGGTGTTCCGGGAAGCTCGGTTGATATTACCGTCTTGCGCGAGTCGGGAAGCCAGGTTATAGATTTTAAAATCACCAGAGACATTATTAATATCAAAGACATAAAAGAAGCCAAGATATTAGAAGGCGGCATCGGATATATCCGTTTGAGCGAGTTCCGGGAGAATACGGCACGCGAATTCAAATTGGCACTGGAGAGATTAAAAAAGGGCGGGATGAAGGCCTTCATTCTAGACCTGCGCAATAATCCGGGCGGGCTCCTGGATAATGCCGTAAAGCTCACCGAGGAATTTGTTAAGCAGGGGAGTCTTATCGTCTATACCAAGAGCAGGGAAGCCCAGCAGACTCTGGAGTTTTATGCCCGGCAGAACAGGCCGGATGTTGACCTGCCTATGGTAGTTTTGATCAATGAAGGGTCTGCTTCCGGCAGTGAGATCGTGGCCGCAGCACTGCAGGATTATAAGCGTGCAATAATCGTAGGGAAAAAATCCTTCGGTAAAGGATCGGTGCAGACGATTATCCCTCTCGGGGATGGCTCGGCTTTAAAGCTTACTACCAGCCGTTATTACACCCCTTTGGGCAGGGCTATTCATGATAAAGGCGTGATTCCCGATATCGTCATAGATGAGGGGATAATTGAGTCCTTCCAGGATAAAAAGGAGGGGGAGGGTGTCCAACCGGATAAGATCTTCGAGCAGATCGAGAATAAAATTAATCAATTGACCTCAGGAATAATCTTTGATTATAAGTCCGACCCCCAGATTATGGGCGGCATAGATGCCCTGAAGGCTATTTTAATTTATAAAAATATCGCTAAGGAATGAGAAGAAAGAAAGAGAAAAGGTATCGCATAGCAATTGCTATTCTATCGCTGGTGATTGTAGTTCAGGGGTTGATTATTTTTTATCAGCGGCCTAAAGTTGCCCCCCCGGAAAGAATACCTCCTCTTCCTGAGGTTACAAAAGGAAAGATCGCGATCGTAATTGATGATCTGGGGTATAGTCTAAATAATCTGGATATCTTTAAGCAGATAAAGCCTCCGATTACTGTGGCGGTGTTGCCTAACCTGGAGTATTCAGCCAGCGTTGCCAAGAATATGCACCGGCTAGGGTTTGAGGTCATCCTGCATCTGCCCCTGGAGCCCTTAGGAGGCCAAGGACTTGAGAAGAATACCATACTTACTTCTATGGATGAGGGGACGATTAGGGATAACGTTAGAAGGGCCTTAAAGTCAGTGCCTTATTGCTGCGGTATATCAAACCATATGGGCTCTAAGGCCACACAGGACTCCCGGGTGATGGGGGCGGTTTTACAGGAGGCCGCTAAGTTTAACTTTTTCTTCCTGGATAGTTATGTTTCCGCAGATTCGGTCTGTCAAGAATTAGCCCGCAAGTCAGGTGTCAGGTTTAATAAGAGGGATATATTTCTGGATAATAAAAATGATCCTGTCGATATAAGGCGCCAGATGCAACAGTTAAAAAAGAAGGCAAATCGCGCGGGTCAGGCGATTGGAATCGGCCATGACCGCCGGAATACTCTTTCGGTTTTAATTGAGGAGATCCCCAAGATAAAAGAAGAGGGGTATGAGTTTGTCTTTGTTTCGGAGTTGGTAGAATAATGTATACCCTGGGCATCGAGACTTCATGTGATGAGACCTCGGTAGCGGTTGTGGAGAATGGCCGCAGGATTCTCTCCTGCCGGACTGCCTCCAGTCTCAGGCACCATAAAAAATACGGCGGGATAGTCCCGGAGATCGCATCGAGGGTTCATCTAGAGACCCTGGATTCTGTGGCCGAGCTTGCACTCAAGGATGCCTCGGTCAAGATGAGGAGAATCGGCGCTATCTGTGTAACGCAAAGGCCCGGGTTAATCGGCTCACTACTGGTGGGGATCTGTTTTGCCAAGGGTTTGAGCATGAGTTTTGATATTCCTCTTTTAGGCATTGATCATTTACATAGTCATCTCTACTCAGTATTTTTAGATGGCCGCAAACCTGAATTCCCTTTCATCGGTCTGATAGTCTCCGGCGGGCATACAAGTCTGTTTCGGGTTGATGGCTTTGACAGGTTAAATTTGATCGGCCAGACCGTTGATGATGCATGCGGAGAAGCTTTTGATAAAGTGGCCAAGATACTCGGGCTGGGTTATCCGGGAGGGCCATATATTGAAAATATCGCCAATAAGGGGGATCCGCGAAGGATTAAGTTCTCCTGCAGTAATACCAGAGGGGAGCTGGATTTTAGTTTCAGTGGGATAAAGACCGCTGTTTTGTACCGCAGGAAGGCGTGTGGGCCTGGTGCCGCAAAGGAAATCCCTGATATCGCCTCTGCCTTTCAGGAGACGGTTATCGATACCCTGATTAAGAAGGCATTTCTGGGGTGTCACAGAAGCAGGATTAAGAGATTGGTTTTGGGGGGCGGGGTTATTGCAAATAATAGATTAAGGGTAAGGTTTCAAGAGGAGGCAGAGAGAGACGGCCTCAAGATTTATCTGCCCCGAAAGAACCTGTGTACTGATAACGCCGCTATGGTAGCCGGGATCGGGTACCGTTTATTCAAGATGGGGTATCGATCAGAGTTGAATTTGTCGGCAGAATCTTAATAGGCTGTCACGAAACTCGCGCCAGCCTATGATCAAGGGCGGCATTTTTGTGACGCCCTAAATCTTAAGGATAAGGTCAAATGACCCCCCACCACTTTTTAGAGAAATAGTGGGTAGCGGGATTTAGACACAAAGTGGTTAGTGAGATCGTTAATTTTATTTCTGGTCTTTTATTAAAAACGGTGGGGGATTTAGTTCACACGTATAATTTACTCACACCCAGTGTTCGTAAATTATGTGTTCACTAAAGGAGGATAAGTTGATGCTCACGGATGGGCAGATAGTTTTTCGTTTGATTTTGTCAGTGGCCTTGGGGGGCCTGGTTGGGTTTGAGCGTCAGCTTCAGCGCCGTACAGCGGGGCTGCGGACTCATATCCTGGTTTGCCTGGGTTCATGTCTTATCATGTTGACATCTCTGTATGTTTTTGATATATATAATGGTATCGCAGAGCTGGATCCGACTAGAATCGCAGCCGGGGTAATAACCGGTATCGGCTTTTTAGGCGCCGGGGCGATTATCCGGTCCGGAGAAGGGGTGAAGGGGCTGACTACTGCCGCAAGTATCTGGGTGGTGGCGGCTGTCGGTCTGGCTGCCGGATGTGGTTTTTATTCCGCGGCGGTGTTTACAACAATGCTGGTTCTGGTTGCACTGTTTCTATTAAGGAGCCTGGAGTCTAGGGTCCTTGGGAAGAAAAAAAGAGAGAGGATTGAGTAAGAGGGGTAATCTAAGGAGGTCAAATGAAGGCACAACTTACGGAATGTAACGACGTAAGTTGTATGCCTGAACTTGACCCCGCACCCAGTCTAGTATCTACTACTTGTTTGGGTGCGGGGTTTAATTCGCAGACGCTGATAGATTAGTAAACAATTGACGCTACCCCGCCCTTGCATGCAAGGGCTGGGTCTGCTCATTAAAGGAGGTGGGAAGGATGACAAGATTTCGCAGGAAATCAGAGGATAAGGTGCTTGATGTAGATGCATCTATGCAGGGTAACCTGGCCTTCAAGGATCCGGTCAACATCCGGATTAACGGGAAGTTTGAAGGGAATCTTGAGACTAAGGGGAATTTGACGATTGCACCTTCGGCGAATGTTTTGGCGAATATTATCGGAGATAATATTATCATTGGAGGCAGAGTCAAGGGTAGGATTACCGCCAGGGAAGCGTTGACGCTTCTACCGACGGCGATTGTAGAGGGCGAATTATTCCCGACAAAGCTTAACGTCACCGAGGGCGCGATATTCGAAGGCCGCTGCAGCATGCTTAATGATTTTTTGAATGCGGATGAACTGGCACGCTATCTGGAAGTGGATATAAACTCTATCATGGAGTGGGCCAATAGCGGCAAGGTTCCGGCAGCCAGGGACGGAGAGCTCTGGAAATTCGATCGTAAAACTATTGATAGCTGGATCGCCAAGGGCAAGGTCGGCAAATAGTTAAAGTAGGTGGTAGGGGGTAGATAGGGGTTAGGGATTAAGCCTCTCAATCAGATATTTACTATAAATTAAGAAAGTACTTATTATGGCGGATGATAAACTTTTAACAATCAGGGATGTTGCAGAGTACTTGGGGCTTTCGGAGAAGGAAGTAATTGGCTTGGCGGAGAACGGCTCAATACCTGCCTATAAGATAGGAGGTGTCTATCTTAGGTTTAAGCGCCAGCAGGTAGAGGAGACCAAGAAAAGGCTGAAGCTTCTCTCTCACCGGGAAAAGAGCAGCCAGAAGTATACGCTCAGAGACCGGATCAGTGACTTCTTTTATTTTAATGACTTCTACATTCTCTCCTTTCTAATAGTAATTTTAATGCTTTTTATAATCCTGCAAGGATAATCTTTTGATGAAGCAGAAAAATTTAGGATTTTGCGATCTGGGTTTTGCCAAACTCGATTTAGACAGGGTTAACCGTCGCGGCTACCAGGAAGTGGTCTACTCACCCGGTAAGACAAGGGAGCAGCTTAAAATAATCTGCAGGGAATTCAAAAAGAATAAGCAGGACTTGTTACTGACAAGGCTGGAACGCAATATTTATCTATTTCTTAAGAAGAGCATTCCCGGACTCAGGTTTCATTCCCAGGCCAAATTAGGTTTTTTAAAATCTAACCAAGCACCTAAAAAGAAGGGTGAAGTTGCGGTTGTTTCGGCCGGGACTGCGGATATACCGGTTGCCGAAGAGGCCGCAGTTACCCTTGAGGTAATGGGGAATCGGGTAAGCAGGTTTTATGATGTCGGAGTAGCCGGGGTGCACCGGCTGATGCAGAACCTAGAACCTTTAAGAAGGGCAAATGTGGTGGTAGTGGTGGCGGGCATGGAGGGGGCTTTAGCCAGTCTGGTTAGCGGACTGGTCAGATCGCCGATTGTAGCGGTTCCTACCAGTTGCGGCTACGGCGCAAACTTTAAGGGCCTCTCGGCACTCTTGACGATGTTAAATTCCTGTTCGCCGGGAGTCTCGGTGGTAAATATCGATAACGGATTCGGTGCCGGTTATTTTGCCAGCCTGATCAATAAATAAAGTATATGCCCCAGAGAAGAATTGCTTTAGCTGAAGCGGTGAGGTTCCACGGGCACCTTGGCCCCTACCTGGTACTAGGCGTATTAGCCGGAGAGGTGGCATTAAAGAAATTGAAATGTAGGAAGTATTTCGGCCTGGATGTAAAAGTCAGAGGTGTAGATAAAAAGCCAAAGTCCTGCTTAATTGACGGACTACAGTTATCCACCGGAGCCACCTATGGTAAAGGCAATATCAGCAAAGCTGGCGGACGGAGGATTAAAATCTTTATTTCTGGCCGGGGTAATTCGTCTGTATTGAATCTGGAATTCAAAGACCGGATCATCAAGTTGTTGGAAGGCGCTAAGACCCACAAGGATTCCCAGTTATTGGCCAGGCGCCTTTATAAGACCAGGCCATCAGCAATTTTCAATTTTCGACTGGCGACTTAAAAATCCACAATAGGAGATAGTCATGGCATTATCAGGATTAGATATCTATAAGTTATTACCCAAAACCAATTGCCGTAAGTGCGGATTTGCTACCTGCCTGGCATTTGCAATGCAGATAGCCAAGAAGTCCACCACCATTGATAAGTGTCCGTTTATGAGCGAGGAATCTAAATCGATGCTGGAGGCCTCAAGCCAGCCGCCGATTAAGTTAATTACTATCGGAAGCCAGGAGAATAAACTGGAGATTGGCAATGAGACGGTATTATTCCGCCATGAAGAAAAATTCCATCATCCCTGCGGGATTGGTTTTATTCTTGAGGATACACTAACCCAGGCCCAGACAAAAGAGCAGATAGAAAAGATAAAGTCGCTTAACTTTGAAAGAGTGGGGCAGCATCTTGATATCAATCTTATCGCCCTCAGGCATACCGGCGAAAAAGAGAGATTCCTAAAGCTGGTACGGACGGTATTAGAGTCAACTTCTTTTGGCCTGGTTTTGATCTCTAGTGACCCCCAGACACTAAAGGAAGCATTGCAGGCCTCAGCAGGGAAGAATCCGTTGATCTATTCCGCCAATAAAGATAATCTTGAGGCCTTCTCTGCATTAGCCAAGGAATTTGGGGCAGCTCTGGTAGCTAAGGCAGCGGATCTCTCGGAGCTGGAGGCATTAGCCAAGGAGCTGTCAGCCAAAGGAGTCCAGCAGATTATCCTTGATACCGGGGCAAAGTCGGTACAGGAAAAGGTCTGGGATTTAACCCAGATCAGAAGACAGGCCCTGAAGAAGTCCAACCGCGCTTTAGGGTTTCCGGTTTTGACAATAGTGGATAATCCGGATCCTTATGCGGAGGCGATAGAGGCAGCGACTTATATCTCCAAGTATTCGGGGATCGTCCTTATTAAAGGAACCGAGTCATGGGAGGTCCTATCTCTGTTGACTCTCAGGCAGAATATCTATACAGATCACCAGAAGCCACTGAAGATTGATGCCAAGCTGTATCCGGTGGGGGCAGTCAGCGATAAATCTCCGGTTCTGGTTACCACAAATTTTTCGCTTACTTATTATACCGTTTTAGGCGAAGTAGAAGCCAGCAAGGTTCCTGCATATATCATCACCATAGATACCGAAGGGATGTCTGTTCTGACTGCCTGGGCTGCGGAGAAACTTACCCCTGAGAAGATCGCCTCTTCCATGGATAAGTTTGGCATAAAGGATGCCGTCAGTCATAAAAAATTAGTTATCCCCGGGTACATTGCGGTGATGTCAGGAGAGCTTGAGGATAAGACAGGCTGGCAGATATTCGTCGGGCCTAAGGAAGCAGCCGGGATCCCCTCATTC
The DNA here is from genome assembly GCA_016783715.1 of Candidatus Omnitrophota bacterium. GTDB lineage: Bacteria > Omnitrophota > Gorgyraeia > Gygaellales > Profunditerraquicolaceae > BS750m-G15. The sequence continues at coordinate 6,363 of JADHWA010000007.1, read as the reverse complement.
TTGAAGAAGAACAGCCCTTCATGAAATTCATTCAGGGCTGTTGATTGCAGAGATTCTAAGAAGATTACGGCCGATTTCTTTAGCGAATATCAATCTCTGTAATCTGACCTTTCCCGCCCTGCGGGATCCCGCTATATGTATTTTTAGTTTGGTGCGGGATAATCACAGTAATCAAGGGCTCAGACGATTTTTGTGGAGCCCTTGAAGAAAAATGCCTAAAGAGAATGAAAAAATTTAAAGTAACTTTTTACCCGGATAATTTGACCATTGAAGTCAATAAGGATACAACTATTCTGTCGGCGGCAATTACAGCCGGCATATATATAAATTCTGTCTGCGGAGGGGACGGGGTCTGCGGCAGGTGTAAGGTGGTCTTAAGAAAGGGTAAAGTTATCTGCTCATCAAGTGCAGCGCTCACTAAAGATGATAAAGAAAAGAATATATACCTTGCCTGTCTTTCTACAATACATAGCGACTTAGAGGTGGAGATCCCGGTTAGTTCCCGCCTGAACCTTGAAAGAATGGTTTCTCCTGAGTTAAAAGGCCTTTATTCTAAATCCGAGGATATAGAGTTAGTAAAACCTAAAGACCAGCAGGAATTTAGTTATGCGCCTCTGGCAAAGAAGATATACATCCAACTGCGCCGGCCCAGCACCAATGATAATCTTAGTGACCTAGAGCGGTTATACCAGGGGATACAACTTTCTCCTGAGGTCAAGCAATCAACTCTAGTTGCCGGTATCGAAAACATACAGACCAGCCTTTCTAATATAAAGCAACTCGGTGAGCTGTTGAGGGACTCAGAGTGGAAGATAACAGTCAGTATCGGAGAGAGGAATAATAATTCCGAGATAATTGCCATCGAGCCTCAGAACACAACCAAGAGGATCTACGGTTTCGCTTTTGATATCGGGACTACTACGATATCCGGACAACTGATTGACCTGGATCTTAATAAGGTTCTGGGTACCAGGGCAAGTTATAATAAACAGGCCAGCTTTGGGAGTGACGTGATTACTAGAATCATATATGCACAGGAGAAGGACGGCCTGGAGAAGCTGCATATGGCGGTGATTGAGACCGTCGATGAGATTATTCAGGATTTAGTGCAGGAACACAAGATAGACTTGAATGACCTTCTATATGTTGTCACTAGCGGCAATACCACAATGATACATTTATTGCTGAATATTGATCCGGCTAATATCCGTCGTGAGCCTTATACTCCGACAGTAAACTTCGCGCCGACGATCCGCGCTGTTGAAGCCGGAATCAATATCAATCCCAGAGGGTTAATATTTTGCGTCCCGGGGATCGCCAGCTACGTAGGGGGAGATATTACTGCCGGTGTGCTCTCAAGCGGCCTCTATCGTCAGGAGGATTTGGGTTTATTTATTGATATCGGTACAAACGGAGAGGTTGTATTGGGGGATAGAGAATTTTTAGTCTCCTGTGCGGCTTCAGCCGGGCCTGCATTTGAGGGTAGTGGCGTGGCTTGCGGGATGCGCGCCAGCCGAGGCGCTATTCAGAAATTAAAAATAGGCAGAGGTACCAAGGTATCTTATAGTACTATCGCAGGGGATAGGCCAAGGGGGATCTGCGGATCCGGCTATATCGACCTCTTGGCAGAGATGCTGCGCTGTGGGGTAATGGATAAGGATGGGAAGATTAAAAATACAAGGAACAGCTTGATTCGCGACGGCCAGATGGGGAAGGAATTTGTTATCGTTCCTGCTGCAGAGAGCGCAAGCGGGGAGGATATCCTGATCAATGAGGCCGATATCGAGAACTTGAAACGCGCTAAAGCTGCAATTTATGCGGCCTGCTCTATTTTAGTCAGGCAGATGAACTTCGAATTCAGCCAGTTAAAAAAAATATTTATCGCCGGAGGATTTGGTACCTATCTGGATATAGAGAATGCAATTCAAATCGGGCTTCTCCCTGATTTAAAAAGGCCTAAATTCAGGTTTATCGGCAATAGCGCTATTGCCGGAGCCAGGCAGATCCTGATATCTTTAGAGGCCAAGAAAGAGGCAGAGGAAATCGCACGAAAAATGACCTGTATGGAGTTATCTACGGAGCCGCAATACATGGATGAGTATATGGCGGCATTATTTTTTCCTCATACCGATCTGACTAAATTTCCGAGTTTGGTGTTATAATGGGATATGTAATCGCTATAGCCGGTAAAGGCGGGACAGGAAAGACTACGATCTCCGCTTTGATTGTCAGGCTCCTAAAGGAGAAGAAGTTGGGATCTATTTTGGCGATAGACGCAGATCCTAACAGCAATTTAGCAGAGGCGCTCGGCTCTGACCCCGGAAAGAGTATCGGTTCTATCCTGGATGAGATCGCCGCAAGCCCGCAGGATATCCCTTCGGGGATGTCTAAAGATAGATTTATAGATTATCAGGTTCAGACCATAATCCAGGAGGAGGAAGGTTTTGATCTTCTGACTATGGGTAAGCCCGAGGGGCCGGGATGCTATTGTTACGTGAATAATGTTTTACGGGGCGTATTGGCGAAGGTGATCAGCGATTATGATTATGTGGTTATTGATAACGAGGCGGGCCTGGAGCACCTGGCACGAAAGACTACACGTTTTACCGATGCCCTAATTATAGTCAGCGATGCTACTTCTGTGGGGTTAAAAACAGCCAAGAACATAGAAGTTTTAACTAAGCAGCTCGATGTAAAGACGGGGGCCAGATACCTGCTGATTAACCGCCTGATAGGCGAATTCGATCCCCGGAGACTCATCGGAATTGAGTCTGAATTTTTAGGGTGTCTTCCTTTTGAGCAGGAGCTTTTAAGTGCCAGTCAAACGGGGAGCTCATTAATGGGTGATAAAAATATAAAATGCTTTGATTTATTGAGCGAGATAGGAGATCAGATATGGCAGCGCAGCAAATCTTAGAGAAATATTCGGGGGTAGTCTCCACTGTACAGATTGGCGCCACAGCTGGAGAGGGCGGTAGCCGCAAATCAAATATTTTAATCGGCGGCCAGAATACCATGCCTTTTTTATCCGCTGAAGGCCAGATTCCGCATAAGCCGGTTGTGGCTTTTGAGATATGGGATACCCCGCCGCTTGAATGGCCGAAGGCATTACTTGAAGCATACGGTGATGTGGTTGGTGATACGGTTGCCTGGGCCCAGAAGGCCGCCGGAGATTTTAAAGCAGAGAGCTTGTGCCTGAGGCTTCAGGGTGCCCATCCGGACTTCGGGGATAAAGACGCTGATTCAGAGGTAAAGCTGGTAAGCAAACTGTTGGAGAGCGTGGATCTCCCTCTGATAGTCTTGGGCAGCGGAGATGACGCAAAAGACAACCAGGTTTTACCTGCTATATGCGAGGCAGCAAAGGGGCAGAGGTGCCTAATCGGTAGCGCTGTAAGCGATAATTATAAGACCCTGGCTGCTGCGGTGCTCGCAGACGGCCATAATATAATTGCCGAGTCCCCGATAGATATAAATATCGCCAAGCAGCTGAATATTCTTATTTCAGATATGGGGTTGCCTTTGGAGAGGATAGTGATAAATCCGACGATCGGGGCATTAGGGTATGGTCTGGAATATGCCTATTCAATTATGGAGCGCGCACGCCTGGCCGCGCTTGCAGGAGATAAGACCATGGCCTGTCCTTTTATATGCCTGGTAGGTCATGAGGCCTGGCGGGCCAAAGAGGCCAAGGCGAGTATCAGCGAATTTCCTCTCTGGGGCGAAGATGTCCCCAGGGGCGTGCTTTGGGAGGTAATTACTGCGACCGCCCTCCTTCAGGCAGGAGGAGATCTATTGGTTATGCGCCATCCTCTGGCGGTTGAGAAGATAAAAAAATATATTGATAATCTAACCCAAAAATAATCCAGAAATTTTTCTTCGCCAAGGAGTTAAATTATGTTTATTATCGGTGAACTGATCAATGGTATGTATCAGAATATCGGCAAGGCCATCGTTGAGAAGAATAAAGAAGTTATCCAGAAATGCGCCTTAGAGCAGATCGCCGCAGGTGCCGATGCCCTGGATGTAAATTGCGGCACCGCCAGCAAAGATCCGGTCTTAGATATTAGGTGGTTAATTGAGTCAATTCAAGAGGTCAGCGATGCTCCTTTATCTTTGGATTCAAGCAAGCCGAAAGTTATTGAATCAGGCCTGCAGGTTATAAAAAATACGCCGATTATTAATTCCACTACCGCCGACCCCGAGAAGCTTGGGGTGCTCCTGCCTCTGGCGATCAAGTATAAAGCCAAGCTTATTGGTATCGCGATCAGCGCAAAAGGCATACCGCAGAATAAGGATCAGCGGATAGAGCTGGCAGCTAATATTGTCGCCACCGCCAGTGAGATGGGCTTTCCGCTCGAGGATCTGTATCTGGATCCGATTGTCCTGCCGATTAATGTTGCCCAGGCCCAGATCATGGGTATCTTGGAGTGTATTAAGGAATTTAAGATAATCTCAGATCCTTCCCCGAAGACGATCGTGGGATTAAGCAATGTCTCTCAGGGGACGAATTTCCGCAGCCTGATCAACCGGACTTTCTTGGTGATGGCGCAGGCCTTTGGTTTGGATGCGGCGATCCTGGATCCAACGGATTTGCAGCTGATGGAGGGCCTGATTACCGCAGAGCTGGCATTGAATAAACAGATATATTGCGGGTCATACCTGGATGCATATAAGAAGAAATAGTTACCCACCTTCGCAGAAAGCCACGGCCGTAAGGCCGTGGATGAGTGTATAGCGGGTAATCCACCGAAGCCAAAGACGAAAGTTCTCATGAGCGAAGGCGGATACTGCTTCGGCGAGTTTCGCCGAAGCAAATGAAGATGCTTTTGGCCAATAGGCCATAGAACTTCATCAAATAAGGGGGCTAAAGGATGCCGAGAAGAGTATTGCGAAACATATTTCGAGTTCATGGATTTCGCGAAAGTTTTAAAACTGCAACAAAAGGGACAATATATTTATTGCGTTATCACCGTAATATGAGGATTATTTTTTTGCTTGGCTTGGCGTCCTTTCTTTTAGGCGTAATCTTGAAGTTGCGGGGGATAGAGCTGGTAGCCCTCTGTGTTACGATTACCCTGGTATTTATGGCGGAGATTTTTAATACCGCGATTGAACTATTTATGAAAATCCTGACCACACGTTACCATATAAAAATAAAACTAATCAAGGATATTTCAGCTGCGGTGGTCTTATTAGCCTGCCTGAATGCCCTGGCTGTCGGGTATGTTCTTTTTTACGGGAGAATTTTAGGATTATTCCGCTAAAAAACACGCTGGGCAGGGTAAACAAAAAGACTTGTTTTTATCAGTCTTTTTACTATAATATCGTTTGTGGGTATAAACGGACGCAGTAAAAAAGGAGGGGGAAGATGAGGAAGGGTATGGTAACTTACGGTATTATTTTGTTTGTGCTGCTTGTTTTTAATATCATCTTATTTAAGGAAAATCAACTCTTAAAGAGTCAAAACCTTGTTTTGGCAAACAACTTTGATACTCTGGCTGATAGAATTTTTTCTTTGGAGCAGCTGCTAAATGCACCACTGTCTTACGCCTCAGATCCCGGAGACGGGATAGTGTATGCCCCGGAGGTTAAAAAATGCGGCGAGGGAAAGCAAAAGATGAGCTCCCGGGAATATTCCGAAGGCGGCAATCAGGGGTACATAACCTGGGGCGGGGCACCAACTAGCTAATCCTAAACGAAGATTCCTTCTGCAGGTCTGATATAAGGATTATTTAATCTTAAGCCTTATCTTATTAGGGGATAAGGCTTACTAATAAGGAGAGGATATATGGGGAAGCTGGAATATATGTTAAAGGATGCCTTTTCTTTGCTCTGGAAGCTGGGTTTGATAATCTTGGTGGTTTGGGTTATAGTTTGGTTTATGCAGAAAGGCACCGTGTTAGTTGATCAGGGTAAGGAACACGGGTTTATACACAGATAATTATGCGGCGGCGTAGCTTGAGCCTGATAGAGCACTTAATTCACCCGCTATAACATATCGGTGAATTATCCTGAGGCGTAAGCCGAAGGATCTGGCTCATACTTCAATGAGCAGACCCAGCCCTTGCATGCAAGGGCTGGGTAGCGTCTGTTGTTTACTTACTGTCAGCGCCTGCGAATTAATCCTGAGCGCAGCGAAGGACCTTTAACTAATTGGCGGCGTAGCTCAGCCTGATAGAGCGCTCGGCTCATACCCGATTGGTCACTGGTTTAAATCCAGTCGCCGCCACCAGCTCTTTAGCAATATGCGGCGCCTGGGCGACAGGTATCTGGTTTTCCCGCTTCGCCTTTAACGGGTAAGCGAACGCAGGCTTCGTGGGATTTCGCTGGATTGGTTTATTAATGTGCTCAAAAATCCAGTCG
>JADHWA010000036.1 GCA_016783715.1 Candidatus Omnitrophota bacterium | reverse complement strand
AGATATGACCTGCCCCGGTAGTTTATCGCTGTCAGAGGCGCTAGCTCCCCATAGGTATAGAGACCGATAATCGGAATATCCCTACCCACTCCTTCTTTAATGATCTCTAGTTCCTCATGTGCGCTCTTTCCTAATAATATATACCGCGAAATCGAATTAAATACCAGCAGAAAAGAGATCTCCACTCCGCGCAGCCTGGTCTTTATTTCATCTAGGGCCTCTCTAGTTGCGGCAAGGCAGGATTCTTTTGTGCCGATCATCAGTCTTATTTCGCTGCCCTCCGGGACATCGCCCTGGACGATTAAGGATCCGTCTGCCTCTATTGAGATAATGTTTCTCAGGAGATATTCTTCTTCTCCAGAGAGATGTAACCCGATAGGATATAATACGGAGATGTGACTCAGCTCTTTTCTTAATTCATTAGTGTTGAAGGCAAAATATTCCTCATAGAACCTTACGGCTGCTGAACCGTCGATCTCATAGACGATATTAGCGTGCGATTTGGTTACGCGCCGCGGCTTCCCCAGGGGCTGCCATCCATGTTTTACCCCGATGCCGAAATTAAGCTTTCCACCCAGGATTATTCCGTGGGCACCGTTTTTAAATACATTCTTATTAAAGTAGAGGCAGCTCTGCGAGGCGCCCAGGTTATTCGATGAACAGGCACCTACAAGAGGGAAGCTGGTGCCCAGTTGTTCCTGCATCCCGCTGATCAGGCGGGAGCCGTCTCTGACTAATTCGTCGGAGAAAATTATACTCAAGTCTCTGGCCGGACTGTGGAAATCATGGATTAGCGCTCTGCCTAATTCATACCCCAGGTTCAGGGGGCTTGTCGTAGCCATCTTTTTTACGCAGGCAGTATTGGAGGCTATCCCTTGGGGGAAACTCAGAAGCAGGATTGCGATCCCCTCCGTAGAGATTCCCTGCGAAGAGAGGATTACCTGGTTGCTGCAGCCGAGTATTGGAGCGCCCCCCAGATGCGAGGCGATTGTATTCAATAATCCGGGATAGCCGAGGTCAAAGGAGGTAAAGACGATTGCCAGGTCGACCTTCCCAGAGCCGAAGTCTAACCTGGCTTCTTCTACTATTCTGGCAACTTCTCGCAGTGAGCCCTTTTCTCTGCTAAAGCCTATACTGGCCCTTATTTTATTCATGAGACTCAGTATATTATGTAAAAGGATGGGGGTCAACAATTTTGTTGACCCCCAGCAAAAATATGCTATTATTTTAAGAGACTTTCGGCCCCATCGTCTAGTTAAATGAGCACATAATTTAGCGAGCGTAAGCGAGGCTAAGTTGTCTGTGCGAATTTATCCCGAAGCGTACGTAGTGAATTTTGGTACAGAATTCATAAGTGCTTACGCAAGGGATCAGGTTACTTTTCAATAAATGAGCACATAATTTACGGAACAGGCGATCTGGCCGCAGGTGAGGTAAATTATAAGTGCGAATTTAATCCTTGACGCAGGATGCGTCAAGGACCTATTGTAGCAGGTGTATAACTTTGGCCCCATCGTCTAGCCTGGTCTAGGACGAATGGTTCTCAGCCATTAAACACCGGTTCAAATCCGGTTGGGGCTAGTAAATTCCGCCTCTGTCGGAATTTACAGAGCAATTGAACAATCGAAAATAGAGCAATAGACGAAAAAATATCGGTTCAATTGCGGTCTATTATCGATTTTCTATTGTTCAGGACGGTCTCCAGCGTAAGAACAAAGATCTTCGTTTTAGTACAATTAAGGCTATTGGTTCGACGCGGCCCCACAGATTTGCCGGCGGGGCCTTGTGCTTCGACGTTGCTGGAGCACCATTCGGAGCATCGCAAGCGGCAGTCGAACGGCTCACCATACGCTGCGGCGAACCATCCTGAGCAAGCGAACGAAGTGAGCGCGTCGAAGGATACAACAGGCCACTCCCTTCCATTTCCCTTCTTTTTTGCATGGCTTAACTCTCAGTAGTGCAAAGAGTTCGGCGTCAATGCTAAAAGAGAGATTATCCTTGCAATTTAGGGTAATTTATGATAAAAAAAGAACAAAAGGTTAAATGAAGCCATAACTTATAGAGTGCAAAGCACGAAATAAGTTATGGGCTGAATTTGACCCCGCACTAATTTTATCAAGGAATTAAAAACTGAGGTAAATTAGTGCGGGGTCAAATTTGCATACGCTGATAGAGCAGCGGTGAACAGACGCTATGATTTACCTTGCCAAGGGCAAGGTAAATCATATGCTCATTGGAGGTGTAGATGCGCCAACATTTAGGATTTCTTAAAGTCTCCAGTGCAGTAGTAAAAGTTGCTGCCTGGATTTTTTTATTGTTGGGGATATCGGGGAGCATCTTGATTGTGGCGGGCAAGGTCCCGGATAAAAGCATCTTGGAGGGGTTGATTAATCTTGCGGCAGCTGTTTTCTTTTTCTTTTTCTTTTTTCTGATCGCCAAGATCGCTGATCTGTTGATAAAGATTATTAACGAAATAAAGAAAGAATAGATAAAAAGGAGGAGGCAATGAAAGTTAAGGTTCTCATAACGGCAGTGTTATTCTTGGCAGTCACGCTATTAGGTTGCGATAAGATCCCCTGGCTGGGAGATAAAGGGGCAGGTAAGGCTTCTCGGCCCCCGAAAGACGCAGTAGTTATAGCCAAGGTGGATGATATTTATATAACCGCCGACGATCTAAAGCGTGAGGTTGAGACTTTTAATACTTTAGTTGATGCACAAGGCGTGCCCCAGAGTAAGATCGAGACCCGGGATCAGAAGATCGGTTATTTAAGGGATGATATGGTAAGAAAGTATATGCTCTATAAAGAGGCGTTAAAACGGGGCCTGGAAAAAAAGGATGATATCCAGAGGGCCCTCAGGGAGGCGGAGATCTCTCTATTGGTCACAGAACTTCTGCGCCAGGAGGTAGAAAAGATAGAGATCAGTCCTGAGGAGATCGAAGAGTTCTACAATCAGAACAAGGAGGTACTGAAGGAACCTGAGCAGAGAAAGATACTGGAGATCGTCACCGATACAGAAGACCAGGCAAAAGAGGCTTATATCGAACTCTTAAAGGGGACAAATTTTGCCGCCCTGGCACGCATGCATTCAAAGGCGGCGAGCGCCTCTGAAGGCGGGGATATAGGGTTTATGACCTTTGAGTTTGACCCGCAGAAGCGCACCAAATTCGATGAATTTTATACAGTGGCATTCGCTCCATCCCTGGAAGCCGGCAATACCAGCAGTATCTTTAAGGGCCCGGACGGGTACTATATAATTAAAGTAGATGATATTACCACCACCGATGCCAAGCCTTTAAGCGAACTCTGGGATATGATAAAAAGTTATCTGTTGTTTGTGAAACAACAAAAGGCAGTAGGAGATTTAGCGGATCAACTCTCCGGCGAGACAAAGATAGAGATTTACGAGGGTAAGATTTAAACCGGATAATAAAATAATATGCCTTTTAAATTACCTGACTCGCCGCTTTTAAAGAAAAACCTTCCTCTGGTTATCGCCGGGATCTCAGCACTTCTGGCGGTAGTGCTGATCAATGTCTATATTCAGCAGCAGGCGGCAGAGGAGAGAAGGAGACTTGCCGAGGCGGAGAAGAATAAGGTGACGGTTATCTTCGCCGCCAGAGATATCCCGCGCGGAGCGATAATCAGCGAGGATATGCTCACCGACAGCAGGATCCCCAAGAACCAGGTGGGGGAGTATGCTGCTACCTCAGCAGTGCGAGTTTTAGGGAAGGTCGCGATTACCAATATCCGTAAAGGTGAGCCGGTATTGTTGAATAAGGTAACCGCGCCCAGTCAAAAGAAAGAGCGTCCGACGACCCTGGCTGCAAAAGTACCGCCGGGGAAGAGGGCGGTTACCATATCCGTAGACACCCTTGCATCTCTGGCCGGCATGGTCAGGCCCGGGGATTACGCCGATCTTATCGGTATAGTCTCTCTGCCGTCAGTTGATATTAAAGGGAATAATACTTCAAGGATGACCATCCTTCCTCTATTCCAGGATATACTGGTTTTAGCGACAGGCCAGGAGCTCGACCCTGAACAAAAGAAGATTGTTAGTAAAACTGGAGGGTTTCAGGAGACTTCGCCCTCCTCAACTGTTACCCTTGCGCTTTCTCCGCAGGAAGCCAATATCATTGCCTTTATCGAAGAACAGGGGAAGATCCGTCTTGTACTGCGCTCTCCCCAGGATAAACAGGCCCTGCGTACTGTCCCGGCAGACTGGGAGACGGTCTTAAAGATCATCCTCCCCCCGGAGGAGAAGTACGAGCCCAAGAGGGCAGTTGAAGTTTACCACGGAACCCGTAAAGAGATAATAGTCTTGGACTAATTATGAATAGAAGCAGACTTACATTCAGGGTTTTATTTTGCGCAGTCACATCTTTGTTCTTTTTCTTCGGCGGGACGATCCCTGTTTTAGAGGGTGGTTCTGATACCATGGATTGGCTGCGGGAGGAGCCAGGTACCGTCTGGATAGTAAAAGGTGATACCAAGATGTTTCCTACCAACGCCCCTACAAAAGTCATGATCAGTAATCCGAGGGTCGCCGATGTCGCCGGTGTTACGGACTCGATGATCGCCGTAACAGCCAATTTAGACGGCAAGACCACGCTGACCTATTTCGATGCCGACGGTGAGCAGACGATAGAGATAAGAGTTATCCCCGAGGATATAGAGGAGCTCAAAAAACGGGTGGACAGGTTACTGGAGACTCTAAATCTTCCCGGAGTATATACTGAGGCGCTGCCGGCAGAAGGGAAGGTTGCGCTTTTAGGAAAGGTTAATAAAGGCCAGGAAGGCGAAAGGATCACAGTGGTCCTGGGGGACCTAAATTCTAAGGTGATAGATCTTACCATCGATAAAGAGCAGCAGACAGTTATAGAGATAGATGTGCAGGTTTTGGAAGTGGATAAAGGCTCAACCAAGGTCCTTGGGTTTACCTGGCCGAGCGGCTTTACTCTTGATGAAGTAGGCTCCCCCGGGATCGCCTCACAGGGAGATACGACGATAACTACTACCGGGAGCCTGGTTTCAACAGAGACCGTCCAGAGTCTCCCCGGCACGCCTTGGGGCACCCTGTTTAAAGTAGTGAATATGAGCCGTCAGGCATTTCAGCTCTCGGTAGATGCGCTTATGCAGGAGGGCAAAGCCAAGATTCTCTCCCGGCCGCGCCTGGCCTGTCAGAGCGGGAAATCAGCCGAACTATTTGTCGGCGGAGAGAAACCCGTATTCAGCACAAATATTGCCTCTTTCTCCGGCGCGCAGGGGACCAGTATTGAATATAAAGAATATGGTATAAAGCTTAAAGTAGAGCCTACGATCGTAGGTGACGGACGGATGAAGCTGGTCTTAGATATAGATGTCAGCGAGATTGGCGATGCCGAGACTATCGGAACCGCCAGTACCGGGGCGGTTACTGCTAAAGCCTATCCGATGATTAAACGTTCAGCCTCAACCGAACTCTATATAAACGACGGCCAGACACTGGCGATAGGAGGCCTGATAAAACAGAAGGAAGATGAGAGTACCTCTAAAGTGCCTTTCCTGGGTGATATCCCTATTTTGGGCGCGATCTTTCGCAGAAAGGCGGTTAAAATCGGCGATGGTGCCGGAGCTAAGGCGAACACCGAGTTATTTATTACGCTGACTCCTACGGTGATCAGCGAAGAGGAGGATTCTCTCTGGAGGTCCGGGAAGGAGTATTCTCCTTCATATGCGCAGGTCAAGACCACCCTTCCCAGCAGCGCATATGCCAGAGAGTATATGATGAGTGCGATCGAGTATAGCGGGATCGTCCAGGAGCGGATATTGGAAAAATTAGTCTATCCCTATCAGGCCAAGGAAGCCGGCTTTGAGGGGATGGTTAAGTTGGGGCTGCATATATCTTATGTAGGGGATCTATTAGATCTCAAGGTCAAGGTGTCGTCGGGGTATAAGACCCTTGATGACAGCGCCTTAAAGGCCGCCAAGGAAATAGAGATATACCCGCCGTTTCCTCCTTCATTGGAGATAAAAGACATTTGGATAGACATACCAATAATCTATAAAGCGGAGTAGAGAAGATGGGTAAGACAATCGCAATTTTTAGCACCAAAGGAGGCGTAGGTAAAACTTTCATCGCCCTGAATCTGGGGGTGAGTTTAGGGTATTTCTCCGGGAAGAAGGTTGCCGTCGTCGACATGGATCTCCATGCCATGGGGGATATGCTCAGATTATTGAATGTTTCTGCCGCAAAATCAATGCTTGATCTGGCCAGTGCCCTAAAGACTGATCCCAAGAAGGCAAATCTCAGCGAATTTTTAGTCAGCGCCGGAAAGCTTAAGGTCAGCCTGCTGCCGGCGGTGCTTAAGCCTAAAGATGCATCTTTGTTGACTGAGGATAAGATTAAATCCGTGCTTAAATATCTGGAGAGCCAGTTTGATTATGTTATTATCGATGCCGGCAGGGCCTTCACTGAGACATTATTTACTGTCTTTAACCATTCTAATCTGATCCTTTTGACAGTCACTCCGGATGTAATCTCGGTATATCAGACGAAATGGAGCCTGGATATCCTGCAGTCTCTGCATATTCCGTTGAATATGATTAAGGTGGTAATCAACCGCGCCGAGAGCGTCGGAGGGGTGAGTTGGCAGGAGATCCGGGCAGCCCTCCCCTGTGACATCATCAGCCGTATCCCCTCTGAGGGAAGGGCGGCGGGGATGGCCTTGAACCGACGGGTGCCGGTGGTGATTGACAGCCAGAATGCGCGCGTTTCACAGGCGATCAATAAGCTGGCCAAGGATCTATTAGAAAAGCCGGCGTTATTTTTAGAGCATCATGAAATACAGGCCGCTGATACGCACAAGGACGTCCTGCTTAAGG
>JADHWA010000035.1 GCA_016783715.1 Candidatus Omnitrophota bacterium | reverse complement strand
CCAGAGATTCCAGGCGCGACCTCCTCTTATCATAGATAAACCCCAGGTTGATCGCTGCCGGCTTATAATCAGGATACCTATTTATAAGCTCTTTAAACATCGCCTCGGCCTGCGGCAGGTTACCGGTCTTGGCGACAATTATAGCGTGATTATTCATAATATGTTTCGCCATTTCGGCATTATTGGGATTTAACATAAGAGCCTTCTGATAAAGCGCTCCTGCTTCAACAAGATTTCCTGCCCTATGCGCCTGAATGCCTTCACGGAAACTTTCCTCTGCCTGTTGGTTAAATAGTTCACCGGCATCGGACACTGCGTAAGAGAGCATAAAAATAATCAATGATAATAAGACTCTCTTTACTGCCATTGCCGCCTCCTTTTTATAGATTAGCCTCGTATAAAATAAATTGCGAGTTTCTTAAATTTAAGTCGGGGAGGTGGGACTCGAACCCACGACCTTTTGAACCCCATTCAAACGCGCTAGCCAAACTGCGCTACTCCCCGTCAATACGTAGTCGACCTCTTGTCCCGCCAGACATTAATCTTCTATGGCGGGATCCCGCGCGCTTTTCTTATATGCGTGGCGGGAAACCCATTCAAGCGCTTTGGCCAAATCCCGACGCTCAGCTTTTTTGCTTGGTCGGGACCCCGACTTCACGTCTTTTGTGAACGTCGGGGCTGCGCCACGCCCCGTGATCTTACTCGTTACCATCCCGGACCTCTACTGCTATTATTCTTCGAAGCGAGGGATAATCCATTTTGTATGTGGCCGGCGCCACTATTGATATATTAAAGAACTCTAAAATTTGATTATATCAACTATCTCTCTGTTTCTCAATATATTTTTTAATAACCTCCCGCATCTGTTTCATAGCATGATAGCGGTGGCTGATCCTATGTTTTACTCCCTCCCCCAGCTGGGCAAAAGTCTTGCCGTATCCTGGGATAATAAATAAGGGGTCGTATCCGAAACCAGAGCTCCCCCGCTGCTTGGAAGCAATCACACCGTAACACTTACCTTCTTTTACGCTTAAGAGACGCCCGCAATCGGCCAAGGCTACCGCGCATACATAGAATGCCTTTCTGCTTCCAGGGGGCACTTCTTCCATCAATCTTAGTACTTTATGATTATTCGCTAGATCGCTTTTATTTTTTCCGGAAAACCTAGAAGATCGTACCCCCGGCTCCCCTTTTAAGGCTTCAATACAAAGACCGGAATCCTCGCCCAAAGTCAGACAGCCGGCGTAACGCGAAATCTTAACTGCTTTTTTTATGGCGTTCTCCTTAAAAGTATCGCCGTTCTCGATTATGCGCGGGGCCTCGGGATAATCGGATAGCGATGTCATCTTAAGGGACCTCTCTTTAATCAGGTCCTTGATCTCGCGTAACTTCTTCGAATTTTTGGTTGCTACCACTAACTCCATTTAAATGATTCCCCTGAGAATCTCTTTCTGGACGGCGATCAATTCCCTTATCCCTTTGCCTGAGAGGTCTAGCATCTTATCCATCTGCTGCTTTGTAAAGGTCTTTTTCTCGGCGGTACCCTGTATCTCGATAAACTCACCACTAGCGGTCATTACAATATTCATATCCACTTCTGCCTGTGAATCCTCCGCGTAATTCAGATCCAAAATCATCTCTCCATTTAAGATGCCGACACTTGTAGCGGCCACACAATCTTTAATCGGAAGGCCTTCAATCACTCCTTCCTCTTCTAAACTGTTGAGCGCAAGACAAAGCGCAACAAAACTTCCGGTTACCGAAGCAGTGCGGGTTCCGCCATCGGCCTGAATCACGTCACAATCAATCCAGATAGTGCGCTCACCGATTGACTTTATCTGTGTGACTGCCCGCAGAGAACGGCCGATCAGCCGTTGAATCTCATAGATGCGCCCTGAGTTCTTGCCGCGTGGAATCCGGCTCTTACACGATCGCGGAAGCATTCCATACTCCGCAGTAACCCAGCCGCTTCCGGTGCCCCTTAAAAACGGCGGGACCACCTCTTCAACCGAAGCCGTACAAATTACTTTGGTCTCTCCCAATTCAATCAAACAGGACCCTTCTGCATATTTTATATAATCGGGTATAATTACTACCTTCCTTAACTGATCCGCTGCTCTTTTATCCAAACGCCCCATAATTAAACTCCTCTTTAAACTAAATTGAGATCGCTGAAAAACTCCCAAAAACTAGACCAGCGACCTCTGATTACACAGATTATAGAAAATTGCAGAGATTTCTGTCGTTGATAAAATAATCTTTGTAATCTGAATTAATCGCTGTAATCAGAGAGCGCTCTCTAATTTAGGCTTTTTTGAGCGCTCTCAAATTATTCTCTTGCCTTTACTATCCACACCTACAATCAGAGGAAAATCACGAACCTCAAGCCTGTAGATCGCCTCCGGCCCCAGGTCTTTGTAGGCCACCGGTGTCGCACTCCTGACATATTTTGCCAGTAAAGCCCCGCATCCGGCAAAAGTTAAAAAATATATCCCCTTATTCCTCTTTATTGCCCGCACTACACCAGGCGACCTTCCGCCTTTGCCGATCATGCCAAGAATCCCTGCCTTAAGCAGTAGCGGCGTGAATTCATCCATGCGGGAACTCGTCGTAGGACCGCAGGATCCGATCACCCTGCCTTTAGGTGCCTTGGCCGGACCGCAATAATAGATGATCTTCTCCCTCAAATCAATAGGGGTCTTTCTGCCGGCCCTTATTGCCTTGGCCAATCTGCAGTGTGCCTGATCCCTGGCGGTATAGATCACGCCACTTAACTTAAGGCGTTCTCCGGCATTTAAGCCACCGCAAACTTTTCTGCTTAATTGCAACTTTCTCATCTTTTATCTTCTTCGATTGGAAAGTATTGCTGTGATTTGGTAAATTCATCTATGATTTTTTTGGATTCGGGTTTTAGGAATGCCGGGGAGTCAATATGAAAATTCATCAACTTAGCCTGGCCACCCTCCTCGATAAAGGTCAATATTATAAAACCCTGGCCACGCTGGAAATCAGCAATATATCTGAATATCTTCTGCGGTTTTGAGTTTATTTCAGTGGTGGTTTCTTCGATCAGAACATACTCGGTTAATTCTCCTAATATCTTCTTTTCAATGTTAAGCACCTCTACCATGCCCTCATATGGCATTAAGGTCAGTGTCTCAATCGCCATCATATTATACAATTGGCGATAATTACCATCATGATAATAATTCAGCACTTTTTCAACAGTTGCTTGATCACCCTGGGCGAAGGCGCGGATGCCGGGGGAGAAAATCATAACAGCTAAAATAAATATGGTTAGTATCTTCATTAAAGTACCGTGCTGGCCCTTCTTAATGCGTGGCAACTTATATTTACTGCAACCGGTAGGCCGGCGATATGAGTGGGCGCGCTCTCAACTACCACAGTCAAGGCCGTAGTCTTACCACCCATCCCCATAGGACCGATCTTTAATCGGTTGATCCCTTTTAACAATTCCTTCTCTAATCGAGAGCTTCTGGTTCTTCTGCCCAAGAGGGCGATCTTGGCCAGGAGACAGGCATAATCCGCTGTTCCTCCTATCCCGACGCCGATTATATATGGCGGGCAGGCATCTGCTCCTGCTTTTCTTACAGCTCCGACAATAAACTCTTTAATCTGGTTGACTCCTGCGGTGGGTGATAGCATCACAAGTTGCGACTTGTTTTCACATCCGAAACCCTTAGGCATCAGGGTAATCTTTAACCTGTTCCCCTTGACTATTTCAGTGTGTATAACCGCTCCCCGGTAAACCGGCTTGCCCCTAGAAACCGGATCAGTCACCACAGATTCTCTAAGATACCCCCGTCTATATCCTGACTCTACCCCCTGATAAATCGCCTGCTTCAGGCTGCCTCTAATCCGCAGGTCCTGCCCCAATTCCAGGAAAACTACCGGCAAACCGGTGTCCTGACAGATAGCCAGCTTCTGGCGCCTGGCAACGGCAGCGTTGGTGATGATCGCATCTAAGGCAGACCTGGCAGACTGGCTGGTCTCCCTGCGCCTGGCATTCTTAAGCAGCTTGAGCACATCAAGCGGTAGGAACAGATTGGCCTTAATGCACAGATCAGAGACTTTTTCTTTAATTTTAGACGCACTTATAGTCTTCATCTTTTATACTGGCGGCTGACCACGGTCTTTATCCCTCCCCGCGGATTAAATTCCGCGGTAATTTTTGCCCAGCGGGGCTTGGAGGCTTTTACGAAATCTTCCAGAAACTTATTTACCAGATGCTCATGAAATATCCCGATATTACGAAAGAAAATAGTATACATTTTTAGAGATTTCAACTCAATGCAGTATTTAGCCGGGGAATATTCTATCCTGATATTGGCGAAATCCGGCAGGCCGGTCTTTGGGCAGATACAGGTAAACTCCGGTATCTCCATAGAGACGCTATAAACTTTGTGCGGATACTGATTCTCCCAGACCTCAATCTTCGGTGTCTTAAGGGCCCGGATCCTCCCCTGAAGCCCTTCATAGGTAGAGCAGTTGCTCTGTGGACTATGGACTGTGTACTGTGGACTGCTTTTCACCCTCACCTTACCTCCCATATTTTATGCAGCTGCGGGATCGCGCAGCAGGTTATACCATCATTCTCTAAAATCTTTTTGAATTTCTTAATCTTGTGTTTTACCTGGAGAGACTGCTCAAAACTATTCGGCTGCAGTACTACCACCGGATACTGGTTTATCTCTTTTATTAACGCAGCCACTCGCTTAATATCCGCGGCAGTTGTGCTCTGGGTAATCACGCATTTGATAAAGGTATCCTTCTTTGAGGCAATCTCCAGAAATTTAGTGTGTGCCTTCCAGCATCCCCAGGATAGTGTAGAGCTTGGCAGCTTCAGATCCATGGCTATGATATCCACGTACTTAATCACATCCTCCAGCTCCCGGTACAACGTTCCATTGGTCTCCAGATAATTTATCTGTCCTTGGGAGCTGGTGAAGCGCAGGATTCGCCTCAAGAAGTCTTTTTGCATCAGCGGCTCGCCTCCGGTAAAAGCTACCGAATGATAGTCGCCGCGATAGGAATCTAATCTTTTAAATAAATCCTTCGGCTGATATTCCGTAAATTGCTCCAGCTTTGTATCACAGAAGACACACTCCAGGTTACATCCGAAGAACCTGATGAATAGTTGTTTCTCGCCGAAGTAGAGCCCTTCTCCCTGGACGCTTTCAAAAATCTCCGCAACTCTACCCTTCATCTTCTCCCTAACCCTCTAAAAAATATCGGTTAAATCAATGTCACTTTATAAAGGATCTTTCAAATCGGCCTCTTGAAATCCCTTCAAGCGAAAGAAACAACTCTGGCATCTGCCGCACGGGGAACTCCCCCCTTTATAGCAGGACCAGGTCAGATTAAAAGGCACCCCAAGTGATTTTCCTAATCTGATTATCTGGACCTTGCTCTTGTTAACCAACGGTGCAGATATCTTTATTCCTGCCGATACGCTGCCAGTTCTGGTGCCGTAGCGCGCAGCACTCTGAAAGCTCCTCAAGAACTCTTCTCGGCAATCCGGATAGCCGCTGTAATCATGGATGTGAGCGCCGATAAATATCGTCTCTGCCCCGATTGTCTCAGCATATGAAAGAGCAAAACTCAAAAAAATTATATTCCGCGCCGGAACATAAGTCGAGGGAATGCCTCTGCTACCTGCTGGAGGCAGCGATTTCTTCTTATTAAGCAGGCTTGAGCCTCCCCAGGGCAAACCAAACTTTATAACCCGCAGAGCACTCCCGGTCTTCTTTGCCAGGCGCCTGGCATTCTCAATCTCGCGCCTGTGGCGCTGGCCGTAATCAAAGGCAAGACAGGAGCACAGAAATCCGTTCTTAATTGCTAGATACAGCGTTACCGCCGAATCCAGCCCTCCGGAGAGAAGCACTACTGCTTTCTTACCTCTGGAGATTAGTTTATCAGGCCTCATAGGTTGCCGAAGAGCTCGGTGACTCCCACACCGTAACCGACTTTATCTGGGAGATCTTACTTTTGAGTTTTCCGTAAATAAAACGCGCGATATTCTCCGAGGTCGGATTACACTTCTTAAAATATGGAATCTTATTTAGATATGTATGGTCTAACGCCTCTAAGATCGAATTTAATTCATCTTTAAGAGCATGGAAATCCCGCACCATCCCCGCCTTATTAAGCTTAGGGTCCCTGGCCACTGCTTCCACCTTCCAGTTATGGCCGTGGAGCTCCTCGCATTTTCCCCGGTATTCGCGCAGGTTATGCGCTGAAGAAAACGAACCTTCAATTTTTACGCTATACATAAGTGAGCCCTCATTTTACACAAACGTTAGTGAACGTAAATTGTAGATGCGAACTTACCCCGCACCCAAACAAGTAGTAGATACTAGACTGGGTGCGGGGATAAATTCGTCCCGCTCTTTTGTACCTTAAAGTAATGAATTTGTTTATAGGTAAAAAAGGGCGGGGCTCATTAAACATTATTAACCTTCCTAACATCCATAATGCTCTTGCCTAGGAATGTCCTGGCTAAAACACTAAACCCTTCAGGATTATCACTGACATAAAATTTTTGCTTACCCCGGCGCGGTTTATTCAATATTTTTTGAAAAGAAAGGATCTTCTTGACCTCTATCGCCACCTGTTTAGCCGAATCGATCAATCTGATTCTGCTGCCTAAAACCTTCTTTATCGGCGGCTTTAATAGCGGATAGTGGGTGCAGCCAAGGATCACCGTATCCACTTTTGCATCTTTTAGCGGCTTTAAATAGTTCCTGGCTACATCCAAGACGACATTTCCGTCTAAGTACCCCTCTTCGGCAAAGGGGACAAATAGAGGACAGGCGATTGCGAGCACGGAAATTTTTGGATCTAGCTGCTTAATTTGATACTCGTAGGCATGACTATTTATCGTAGATTTTGTTCCGATCACACCGATTCGCTTATTCTGTGTGGCATAAACCGCCTCCCTCACCCCGGGAGTAAGCACTCCGACTATCGGAACGTTAAAATAACTCCGGATTACCGGCAAGGCAATGCTGGATACGGTATTGCATGCCACACAGATGAGCTTGACCTCTTGCTTAAGTAAAAAAAGGATATTTTCAATGGAGAAGCGAATTACAGTCTCCTTTGATTTAATGCCATAAGGGACGCGCGCGGTATCCCCAAAATAAATGATGTCTTCATACGGC
>JADHWA010000034.1 GCA_016783715.1 Candidatus Omnitrophota bacterium | reverse complement strand
TATTCAGAAAAGTACGGCGCTGGGAATCCTTAGCAATCACAATATCCGCAAACCCATCTTCATTAATATCTATCAATTGCGTCGACCCATCAGAGAAATTACCGTCCGACGGATCCAAAGATGACTCCCTTGTCCATCCTGCTCCGGTATTGACGTAGGCATCACGCCTTGAACCATCCATAATCAGAAAATCTAATAAACCGTCGGCGTTCAGGTCTCCGAACTGGGTTGAACCGTTAGATAAATCTCCGTCGGGCATTGCCCATACCGAATCTTTATACCAACCGGAATGCGTATTGATATAGGTATAGCGCTCTCCTCCCCTAGCCCGCAGAATATCCACGTATCCATCAGCGTTGATATCGGAAAACACAACCCCTAGATACTCTCGCCACTCCATCGGAACATCTGTTACGTGACAGAGTAAAAGCACTGTATCATCAGGCAAACTCCAGGAGCTATCGCTTACCCAGCCATTGCTCTTATTATTAAGATAAACTCCTTTACTCCGTCCTCCATGGTCCATGGTCAGATGTTGAATTATATCCACGAAGCCATCGCCGTTTACATCCACCAGACGCACCCCGTTATCACGCAAGGTCTCAGCCGGCCAGCCAAAGCTCATACCCTCAGGCGGATACCAGTCTGAGGTCTCGCTCCAGCCTCCCTGCTCGCCTAAAAAGCTATGCCTGACCCATCGATAGTCGCCAAGATAATAGTGGCGGAAGATATCGACATAGCCATCGTTATTCGCATCAGCTAAATATGAAAATGGCCCCAGCTGTGACTCCTGAGGCAGATATACTGAAGAAGTATCCCATCCCAGCTGATGGTAGTTATATTCAAAGATAATCTCCGGCATACTGATCGAATCATCCATACCATACTGCGTCACCTTTTTGAGCAGAGAGCGAATATTAGTAGAATTGTCTTCGTATTCAAATTTATACCTGCCCTGCCTTTGACCATTGGCATAAACGATAATATCCGAGAGGAGCTTATTTGTTTCGATGCGGAAGCCGCTGCGGTAGCTGACGATCCTGTCTGCACGATCAGAGGAATAAGTCATCTCGACCATATTCGTCGGCTCAAGCTCAA
Organism: Candidatus Omnitrophota bacterium; assembly: GCA_016783715.1. Classification (GTDB taxonomy): domain Bacteria; phylum Omnitrophota; class Gorgyraeia; order Gygaellales; family Profunditerraquicolaceae; genus BS750m-G15. The sequence continues at coordinate 6,263 of JADHWA010000034.1, read as the reverse complement.
ATTCTGAATTACCCGCATACCTTATCTGATATGGATAAAGCTGTCCCGAATCCGATATATAATCAATGAGCATGTAATTCCCAAAAACATCAGTGATCTTCTGCAGACACCACTTAAAGATTTTCCCTGACGATTCAATACGGTGCGCAGAATCCTCCCCATATATATAGGTAGTGCCGGATTTATCCTTTACCTCCCAGGAGCTACCGTTAAAGTAGATCTTCTGGAAGGCGCCTTCGATTTTGGCCCGGTATTCGCCGCTTCCAATAGAGGTAAATTCCCCCTGCCCTGATCCGGAATTAAATAAAAATGTGTCGGAGGAGGTGTAATTGGGCAACCCCTTCTTAACCGAACGTTCAATTGCCCCCATCTCCAGACTCCACCCCACCCCGACAAAACCATTACCGCTCCCTGAGGAATAATTTATAGAAATATTCGGCTTGATCCCCTTTCTTCCTGCGGGTGCCGAGATCGGCACAGAAAGAGTTGATCTGCCGGTAAAGATATCGTTCTGGAAAGACGTTAACACTGATGCATTGAGGCCGACTGCAGCCTGAATGGTCGCCGGCGGAACTGTTGAGCTGTAACCTGCTGCCCCCGAGAAGGCCATCATAGCAGCTCCTCCTTCTTCTTGAGCGACAGAGTTCTGCATCATCTCATTCGGGACAAATTCCGCATGTATGGCATCAGAAAGGTCAGAGCTACTGTAGATTTCCTTTTCTTTCGCAAAAGCAAGATCGGCATCTCTCAGGCAGAAACTAATCAAGTGCGTAAAAGCTAAAATCAGGCTAATAGTTTTAAAGATTGGTTTTTTCATCGTATTAATATGGCGGTTGTATTGGTTCTTTTGCAAGGTAAATTTCGACCTCCCTGCTGTCTTCTCCGGAAAGATCCCTGACTTCAAATTTAATTGCATGAATCCCTTCACCCTGTGAATTCCAATGGTAAAAAGGTATAGTTAGCCAAGATTGAACTATCTGGCCGTCTATCGAATACTGATACTCAACTGGGCAAAGGTTATTATCGTCCACGCCCACATAAAGCGAAACTACATAGCCTTCTAATCCAAAACTGCCGTCAACCGGCGCTACACTGCTTATCTGCGGAGATACAGTATCTAACGTTATGTTATCCTGGTAGGCCTCCGACCAGTTCCCGGCAGCATCGCTGTATTTAACATATACAGTCTTATCCCCGTCGTCTGCAAACAAGTCCCAAGTTTTACTATCGGCGTAATCTTCAGGAGTTGACCAGTTGATGTTATCGTTGGAGAACTGCATCTTATCCAGTCCGCTCCCGCCTTCCTCATCCTCGGCCTGCAGATTAAGCGTAACATTTACAAAGCCGGTATAATTATCACCGTTATTGATTTTAATGATCCCCACAGGAGGCGTAGTATCACCGCCAACTATCCATGTCCCCTTCTGCTTCCAGCCGGTCTTAGCACCTGAGTTGTCTTTGGTATAAAGGTAACATTTCTTGGTGCCATTAAAAGCTTGTTTGAAGGTAATGTTCCAGTTAATACTTAAGTTATCCCCTGAGCCGGAGACAGTGGTCTTTGAGCAGTCAATTTTTGCGTAGGAATTTTGAATTATGCCGCCAGAGCCAGGGGCAAAGCCGCCAAGCCATTTATTGCCTGCGTTATTTCTTAGATAGAGCCTGTTAGCAGAGCGATTATAGTAGCCATAAAACCCGTTTGAGCCGTTTATAGAGGTATTGATTAATAAGAGTGCAAAGGTTAAGTCTTCGTAGCCGTTTCCATCTGAATAGAGAGTAGTAAAGTCAACCGGGGTATCTGCGGGGCCTGAGCCGCTGGAAGGCGTAATCGAGACTGCCTGCGGGGCAACTAAAGCAACAGCCTTTATCCCGTCTGTGTAGCCGATATTTGACCAGAGTCCTGCCTTGTCTTTTGCTCTTACCGCGAAGTAATAAGACTTGTCAGCTGTTAAATTAAGGCCGGTTTTAGTAACCTCAGTGGCTGTGCCAACGCTTGTCCAGCCAATAATAACTGTGCCGGAAGTGCTGTCTTGGGTAATCAGGTATTGGTATTCACCAATGCCTGAGGTAGTATCGGAAGAAGACCACCTGGCATGGAGTTGATTAAGCGAGGAAGTAGTTACGCCGTCATCTGTAACAATAGGGGTCGTGGGCTTTGTAGCATCTAAAATTATCTGATCCGACACAGCTTCTGACCAGTTCCCGGCAGCATCGCTGAATTTGACATATACGGTCTTCTGGCCGTCTCCTGAAGGCAGCGTCCAGCTTTTGGTGGTGGCATAGGCTTCGGCAGCTGTCCAGGTTGAGTTGTCGTTGGAGAACTGCATCTGGGCGCCCTCTCCCATACCGCTTCCTGAATCTGTGGCGGTAAGGTTTAAAGTAACTGCACTGGAGCTGGTATAGGAGGTGCCATTATTTATCTTGATAGTTCCTGTAGGAGCTGTAGTGTCCTGGCTGGTTCCTCCATAGAGTTCTACCTCATAGATAATGGGGTATCTATTGTTTTGGGCTTTGAATATCTCAATGGCTACATAACGATAAGTGCCGCTTATGAGGTATTCCTTAAGTTGGGGATTGGTGCTTCCTCCGGCTGAGGAGAGTATCCCGCTAATCGGGGTAAAGTTTTGGTTGTCGTTTGAGCCGAGGATCTGGTATTGGGTGGAGCCAGATGTTTTATGCCAATAGATAGAGATCTTGCTCAGTGGCTGGCTAGACTTCAGGTTAAAGGAGAGCCACCAGTAAGTTGAGTTTTGGCCGCGCCAATAAGTAGACAGCTTATTATCGTAAGTCCTGGATACACTATAGGAGCCATAGGTGCTGGTGGCATAGGCCCAGGTGATGGGGAGCTTATCCTGCGCAAAGCATAAGGTAGGCAAAAAGCTGATAAGCAGTAGTAAGCTTGCCGATAATATTTTTAGATTTGACTTGATTGTTTCTTTTGCCATATGCCTGAGTATTGCACATAGGCAAAATGGTTTCAATATCGCGGAAAAAAATATTTGGAAACGATTACGGGTTGAGAGAGAATTTAATGATTTTTACGGGCGGCGTAGTTGAAATGCCAGAAGTAACTTCTCCATGATTCCGGCGAGGATTTGAATTGATTTGTGCCGAAGAAATAATCTACAAGTGCCTCGCGAACACGGGCTACTTCCTTGCGTCTGGGGAAAGTATTCACTGAATCCAGGGTCAAATCGAGCAATTCTAAAGCGCGCTCAAAGGCATTCATGGAATAAGAATTGTTACCTTTCTCTTTCCATTTTAACGCACGTTCCACTTCACTGCCGATATTAGCCATTTGATCCAGGAATGACATCTGCTTCCATCGGCCCTGGGATAGACCTTTATGCTGATAATTCATTACTGAACCCTCTTCATTACTATTTGCTCGATTTTATTACGTATATCTAAATTATCTACACCTCTAGATCGGTTACCTTGAGTGGGCCGTATATTTATAACGGAATCAAATTCGATAAAGTCCTCCCCCTGCATATCAGGATAAAGATTAATCCCCCATAAATCATTCTGCCTTGAGCCATCCTCAAGTAATAAAGCTTCCAGGTCCGAATGGAGTTCTGCATCAAAAGCTATAACTTCCCTATCAACATCCACAACTGCCTTAACTAAGTCTCCAAAGGATGCAGACGCCATTTGTTTTAATTCGTCAAGTGCTATTAAGTCTTTTACAATCTTCATTATATTGCTCCTATTTTGTTAGGGCTTTTATTGTATACTAAAGCTCGGTTCTTAGCAATAGTTTTACTGATTTTACTTTATCGAGCCCGCCTGCGATTTTTTTCGATAAATCTCTCACGATTGCGGCGACCCAGGTACTGGGCGTAGGTATCCGGACGGTAATCATGCTTCTCAATGACTTTTAAAACCCTGTCTTTAGTCGATCTCTTTGCGCCATCCCCATTGATTACCCGCGAAACCGTTGTTGTAGATACCCCCGCAATCCTTGCGATATCAATAATTGTTACTCTTCTATACATTGCCATTGAAATCTCTGGCCTGATGAAAAAGTAGTACTTTTCCTCCTGTGCGTTCTTGGTTTTACTCTACGAAACCTCCCCCCGCATTGACATACGGTAAAATCAGGCGAGGCTGTATTTGCTATCATCGCACATTCCCTACATTTCACTCTTTCCATTGCCAGCTCCTTCTAATTGTAGTATAGCACATATTCTACCAATGTCAATGTATTATACATGTTGTTGGTAGAATATAAGTATTAGAGCCAATTTTGGATATAACTATTTGTAATTAAAGTATTTATAAAATCACTTATTTGCTGTTTTTTCAGTTTTATGACCAACATACCAATTTTATCTTAGCATTTGGTAGAAATTTTCCTTGACATCCTCTCTCTTTTAGGATAGAATTAAGTTGGGTGATCAATATGAAACTTCATGATAAAATTAGACAAATTCGTAAAGAGAAAGACCTCTCCCTGAGGGATCTAGAGAAGCGCCTGGTCGGAATATTCGGGAAAAAAGCCCTGCGCTACAATTCTCTATACCGTATTGAAAAGGGCCTGCGTGATGCACGCATCTCCTCCCTTTCACAGGTGTGCATCGGCCTGGGGGTATCACTAAGGGAATTAAAGGAAGGCACCGAAGAAGAGAGGTCTTCATTAGTAGAACTGATCAAGAAGCAGGACCGGGTCGCCCAGTATGTCTACACTGAAAAATCCTACGCCCAGATCCTCACCCGCGAGAAACACCCCTTCTTGGGAGTCAGGCTTGTGCTTGAACCTCAGGGGAAGACCAAGCTTGAGCAGGATCCGGCTACATTAGGGAAATTTGAAAAGTGGGTTTACGGGTTAAAAGGCGAGATTACCTGTATTATAGGACAGGAGAAATTTAGATTAAAAAAAGACGAAGTATTGATGTTTGAGAGCACTCTTCCTCATTGTTTCCAGAACAATACCACCGGCAAAGCATCTTGTATCATCATCCAAAACCCCAAACACATATAATATTATTTAGGTAAATACTTCCCTCTGCGGCTCAGGATATCCTTTACCTTTAATTCCACCGCCTCTTTACTAAGCGGCTTATGCAGGAAATCCACAGCTCCGGCATTCAGCGCGCCATCAGCCACTTCTTTACTGTCATAAGCAGAGATCGCCAGGAATGCGGTTTGCGGGGTAAACTTAGCCGCTTCCTTTATTACATCTATCCCGCTCAAACCCGGCATCTTAATATCCAGGACCACAAGGTCAAAACAACTTTTTTTGAGCTCCTCCAAGGCCTGCTCGCCGCTGGAGGCCTGGCTGACTTCACATTCTATATTCCTGGAGAGTATATTGGAGAGGCGCTCTCTAACATCCACCTCATCATCGACTACTAAAACCTTGGGCTTCTGCATAGGTTACTCCTCCTTGATTAACTCGCCTACCTGCCTTCTGACAATCTCCTCAAGGTTCTCGGAGATAAACGGCTTAGTCACAAACTCATCCGCCCCTAGCCGCTCTGCCTCCTGGCGGGTCTTATCATCATCCAAAACAGTAATCATGATAACTTTAATTGAGCTGTCTGACTTCTTAATCTCGCCAAGCACCTCTAGGCCCGACATCCCCAGCATCCGGATATCCAGAAAAACTATTCCTGGCTTCTCCTTTTTTATAATCGAGAGTGCCGTGCGGCCGTCAGTGGCAGTCAGCACCGTAAAGCCAATCGGGCTGAAGGTCTTCTTTAATATGTCGCAGATTCCCGGCTCATCATCTACTACCAAAATCTTAATCATCTCTTTCGTTCCTTCACTAGCCTCTTATATATGTAGTCTGTTGCCTCACCGACGGTAAAGACTTTCTCGGCGTCTTGATCGAGTATTTCAAAACCAAAGGCCTCCTCAAGTACCATGATTACTCGAATTGCATCCACAGAATCAAGCTGCATATCCTCGGTAAAGCGTGTGCGGGAATGAATCGTCTCTTCAGATATATTAAACTCCTCCGCCAAGTGAGTGCGTATCTTTGAGAAAATTGAGTCCTTGTTCAACTCTTCCTCAGAGGCAGAGGTTTGATCCGGCCCTATATCTTTATGAGTTGTCGCCTCTCTTAACCGGTCCATAAATTCCCTGATCGTGTGGGTGTGGCTTAATATCTTCTGAATCTCTGTCCCCGCAAGCGGCTCTTTCTCAGCAGGGCCAAGGGAATTACCGACTATTAGATTGATGATATAGACATCATTACATATGTATTGCGTGAACATCTCCCTGATATCCGGATGCAGCGGCCCGTCGGATAAGAATTCGGG
>JADHWA010000033.1 GCA_016783715.1 Candidatus Omnitrophota bacterium | reverse complement strand
TAGAGAAAAGAGATGGGCCAGGCCGATGTTCATTGAAATTGTCCGTGATAAAACCGGCCCAAACGTGCTTATCGGTTGCAAAAGTATGAACCCCCCAATGGCAGGTCCTGGAACGTCCGCGTGTATTTCTCATTATAGCTGTTGTGAGGGAGGTGCGTGTTTACCAGCTTGCAGCACTGGGTGCGCCGAGTGTGAAGAAATTCCGCATCCCGATTCGATGAATATGTGTGATTGTGCCGAGTATTATCGCTTAACCGGCCACCCCTGTCATGTAAGTACTTGGTGTTTATGTCACTCCTTGGGTATAAGTTAGGAAATAAAGGAGACGATTCTATTTATTCAAAAAGTGTGCCCTTTGAGCTAGAAGTCTGTCATCCCTACCTATCCAAACTCCTATATTGTATCGCTTCAGAGATGTGAGCGGCTTGTATAACTTCTACACCTGCCAGATCGGCTATTGTCCGGGAGACTTTCAGCACTTTATCATAGGCCCTCGCCGAGAGGCCCAGCTCAGTCATCGCCAGTTTTAATAATTCCTTGGCATCATCCTCCAATACGCAATATCTCTTGAGCATCCCTGTATTCATTCTGGCGTTACGGAGCAGCTTCTCGTCTTTAAATCTCTCTTTTTGTATGGCGTGCGCCTCCTCGACCCTGGCCTTAATCATAAGTGATGACTCAGCTTCTTTTGTATCGGTTAATTCTTTATATCTGATCGCCGGCAGCTCTATATGGATATCGATTCTATCCAAAAGCGGACCTGAGATTTTACTCAGGTACTTATCTATTTTAGTAGTAGAGCAGGAGCAGCTTTTTTTGGGGGTGCCAAGATATCCGCAGGGGCAGGGGTTCATTGCGCAAACCAGCATAAAGGAGCAAGGTAATAGGAGTGATTTGTTTATCCGGCAGATGTGGATTTTGCCCTCCTCTAAAGGCTGCCTTAAAGTCTCTAATGCATTACGATGGAACTCCGGGAGCTCATCCATAAATAAGACGCCCCGGTGCGCAAGGGTTATCTCTCCCGGGCGGGGGATATTCCCTCCGCCGATTAATGCGATATCCGAGATGGTGTGATGCGGGGAGCGAAAGGGGCGCCTGGCCATAATGCCGTCTTTTATCGCAGGTGTTGCGGCTATTGAATGGATCCTGCTTATCTGGAGCGCTTCCTCTGCGGAGAGTTTCGGCATAATCGTGGGGATCCTTTTGGCCAGCATGGTCTTTCCGCTCCCCGGGGGCCCGATCAAAAGGATATTATGGCCTCCTGCGGTTGCCACCTCCAGCGCCCGCTTGGCGAAGAACTGGCCCTTTACCTCCGAGAAATCAACCGGATAAAGGGAGTGTCTCTTGAGTAATTCTTCCAGATTTGATTTAAAGGGGTTGATCATCCCGGGGTTATGCAGGAATTCAACTGTTCCCTGCAGGGATTTCAGAGGAAAGATCGATGCCTCGGGAGCGAAGCTTGTCTCCTGGGCGTTCTGTATAGGTATAATCAAGTTCTTTCTTCCGGAACGAGCGACGGCCAGGCTAATCGGCAACACCCCTTTCACAGGCCGTAAGGAGCCATCCAGGGACAATTCTCCCAATATATAATACTCTTTTAGCCTTTCCGGGTTTATCTGTCCGCTTGCAGCCAAAACCCCTAAGGCTATCGCAAGATCGAAAGAGGCACCCTCTTTCTTTATCTCTGAAGGCGCCAGGCTGACAGTTATCCTGTCTCTTGGCCAGGAAAAACCGGCATTAGTAATCGCGGCTTTAACACGCGCCCTACTCTCCCGGATAGTGGTGTCGGCCAGTCCGACTATATTCACAGTAGGGAGTCCATTCGAGATATCTACTTCTATTTCAACAAGATACGTCTCTATCCCTATAAGGCCATAACTTAGAACCTTGGCTAGCATATTGATAACCTCCTTCAAATGAAGCCCAGACTTATGGAACACAGTGAACATAAGTCTGGGGCTGAATTTGACCCCCACACCAATTCTGCTATAGCCTTGCTATTTTTGAATTGGTGTGGGGGTAAGTTCGGGCTTATGGTTTATGTCGTAGCGAGCGCAAGCCAGCACTCCATAAGTCATGCCCTCACCTATAATAGACGCTTTTTTTGCGCAAATCTAACATGTTTTTTTGGCTTAAAAAGACTTGCTTTTTTATCCGTAGATTATATAATACTAAGCTATGGGGAAGGGCCGAATTAAGAATATTTTACTGGTTTTCTTGCTGACGATCGCGATATTTAGCATCTTCAGGTACGTAGTGATCTTCAGGGAGAAATTAGAATTAGTGGGCGAGTTGGCAGAGGTAAAGAAAGAGATAATTACCCTTCAGGGAGAGAAGCAAAAGCTCATACAGGATATAGAGAAAGAGAAGAAAGAAGGGAAAGAGTTGAGCCAGAAGGTCGCAGGGCTAAAGGGTAATTTAGGGGCGGCCCAGGCCAGAATAGCCAGATTGTTTGCGGAATACAACCAGACAGAGAAGAAACTAGAAGATTTAGGTGCTCGCTTCTCGCTTTTGAAATCAGAGAATGACGCCCTGGTTGAGGAGAATAAGAATATTAAAGCAAAGCTGAGTTCATCCACCGGGTTGAAGCAGGCGATGAGGCAGCTCAAAGAACAAGCCTTTAAGGTAACTAAGCAGATAATACACAAGGCGGATGAAGATAAGCTTATCGAAGGCAATAACGGATATTTGCTCAAGGATGGTAAACCCACCTATCCTGCCAAAATAAAGGTAGAAATTACCCCTGCCACTCCGGATAAAAATGACTGATAATATCTTTGCCCAGGCATTCGAGAACAAAATCCTGATGACTACTATCTCAGCCTGGTTAATCGCCCAGTCAATTAAAGTAATAATCGGCGTAGTGCGTCAGAGGAGATTTGACTTTCGCTGGTTTGTCGGTACCGGCGGGATGCCTTCCAGCCATGCCGCCGGAGCCTCCTGTCTTGCCACCGCCATAGGTATCGAATATGGATTTAACAGCGTACTTTTTGCACTAGCGACTGCATTTGCGCTTGTGGTGATGTTTGATGCCCATGTGGTGCGACATTCTACGGGAAGGCAGGCGTATATCCTCAATAAAATAATGGAGGATATTTACTGGAAGGGCAGGATTCATGAAGGCAGGTTGCGTGAACTTGTGGGACACACTCCGATAGAGGTTATTATCGGGGGGATATTAGGGATAATTATTGCGATTGTCAGTATGAATCATTAAATGACCCCGCCCTTGCATGCAAGGGCGGGGGAATTTACCCAGCACTAATTTTTTTGCAGTTTACGATCTGAAGTAAAATTAGTGCTGGGTAAATGCGCAGACGCTAAGAGACTGTATAAACAAGGCAGCTATAACTTACGTCGTTTTACTCCGTAAGTTATCTGCTTATTGAAGAAATGAATATGAAAAACAGAAAATTGATAATCCTGGCAGTAGTAATAGTCACGCTACTGGTTGTGATCCTGATATTTAGCTTAGGGACAGAAAAGGCAGAGCCTGTAGCTAAAACCGGAAGTATTAGTAGCGCCTCGGCAGCTTCTGACTTAGATCAGGCGCGCCTCTTACAGAGTAAGGGGGATTTTATCGCCGCAGGCGATATCTACCGGCGGTTGATTGAGGATTTTCCTGCTTCAGGCCAAATTTCGGATTGGCAGAACAAGATTACCGAATTAAACATCAAGATACTATTTTCTCCTGAGATAACCGCAGAGAGCACCACTTATAAGATAAAATCAGGTGATAGTTTGGAGAAGATCGCCAAAAAATTCGGCACCACCGTAGAGTTATTGAAGAAGAGTAACGGTTTTTCCGATGATAAAATCTACACTGGCCAGGAGATCAAGGTCTGGACAGCCCCATTTTCGCTTCTGGTGGATAAATCGCAGAATATGATGATCCTCAAAAGCAATGAAGAGGTATTTAAAACTTATATTGTGGCAACCGGAGAGGATAATTCGACTCCGGTAGGAATTTTTTATATCGTAGAAAAACTCACCAATCCCACCTGGTATAGGGCAGGGGCAGTTATTCCGCCCGATAGCCCCGATAATGTCCTTGGTACGCGTTGGTTAGGATTTGATCTGTCAGGATATGGAATCCACGGCACAACCGAGCCAGAGAGCTTAGGTAAGCAGGTAACTCAGGGGTGTGTACGCTTGAGCAATGCCGATGTCGAAGAGCTCTACATTATCATCCCCAAAGGCACAGAGGTAACAATAGTCGATTAAGTGAGGACATAAGTTATGGAGCTTTATATTATAAAAAATAATCTAGGCGACATAACTTATTCGTCCGAACTTACCCCGCCCTTTTGGCGGGAGTATATTACAAAACAACTTCGCCAAAAGGGCGGGGTTAATTCGCACAATAACTTACTCGCATTATCATGTTCGTAAGTTATGTGCTCATTAATTATGAACGGACTTAGTTTTGAAAAGCCAATAGCGGACCTGGAGAAGAAGATCCAGGAGCTAAAGAATTTTACCTCCACAAAGAAGGTTGATCTAACTTCAGAAATCAAGCGCCTGGAAGAAAAGCTAGGGGTTCTGCGCGAGGATATTTACGGCAACCTTACTGCCTGGCAGAGGGTGCAGATTGCCCGTCACCCCAAGAGGCCGTATACCCTGGATTACATCGATATGATTATGACTGACTTTATCGAGTTGCATGGCGATAGATACTTTGCTGATGATCTTGCGTTGATCACCGGTCTTGCTAAAATAGGGGGTAAGAAGGTCGTAGTCATGGGGCATCAGAAAGGGAGAGATACCAAGGAGAACTTAAAGCGCAATTTCGGATGTGCGCATCCTGAAGGATACCGCAAGGCCTTAAGAGTAATGCGGCTTGCCGAGCAGTTTGGTCTGCCGGTGGTAATATTAATCGATACTCCGGGAGCCTATCCCGGTATCGGCGCAGAGGAGAGGGGACAGGCACAGGCGATCGCCATGAACTTAAGGGAGATGATTTCAATGGCAGTACCGATTATCGCGGTGATTATCGGGGAGGGCGGTTCAGGCGGGGCCCTGGGGATAGGGGTCGCCGATAAGGTCTGCGTTTTGGAGAATGCATATTATTCGGTTATCTCCCCTGAAGGGTGTGCTGCGATATTATGGAAGAGCGGCAGTAAGGCGCCTGAAGCAGCCGAGGCCCTTAAATTGACGGCAAAAGATTTACTAGGGATGGGGCTGATTGACGAGATTCTTCCTGAGCCTTTAGGCGGAGCCCACCACGATCCGCAACAGACAGCACTTGACTTAAAGGCGGCACTCAGCAGAAACTTGAAAACCCTGGGCTCCCTGAGCACCGCAAAACTTCTTGAGACCCGTTATGAAAAATTTCGGAATATGGGGAAGTTTACATGATTGAGCAAAAACTCTTACTCTTGGGGCTATTAAAAGAAAAACCCCGTCACGGATACCAGATTAAGAAGAAGATACAAGAGATTCTCTCCATCTTTGCCGGGATAGAAGTAAAGTCCATATACTATCCCTTACGCATCCTGGAAAAAGAGGGCCTGGTTATAAAGCGGATCAAGAAATTCGGGCGCAGACCGCAGTGTTTCGTCTATGAGCTGACCGGCAGGGGTCAGGAGCATTTTAAAATGCTGCTTACCCAGAGCCTCCTGGATTTCAGGCGTCCGCAGTTCAGCCTGGATTTGAGCCTATATTTTCTGCACTACCTCCCGCCGGCTACCGCACGCCTGCGCCTACGCGCGCGCATGCGGATTTTAAAAAAGATCATCCGAGATTTAAAAAGCATGATCCGCAATTCCGAGAAGACAAGCTCAGCCTCTCTGGTATATATCCTGGAGCATAATCTGCATATGGTAGAGAGCGAATTGAAGTTCCTCTCTAATTTCATCAAGACAATATAAGCTATTACACCTTCCTATCCCCAATTTTTAAGCTAAAAGATAAAGAGTCCTGCTGGAGGCATGCGAATTTGCTTGACAGAAGCCAAACTTATAGTATACTTTATTTAATTGATAGTTAACATAGTTAAATATTAAGACACCTTATTATTAGAAGCAAGAGGATGTCTTGATTACATAGATTATCCCGCAGCAAACTGAAAATACATATAGCGGGAGTCCGCTGAAGCGGAAAAAATAGATTACAGAGATTGATAATTTAATCTGCGTAATCTAATTTAATCACTGTAATCAGGTATAATTTATGATTATACCTGAGAATTATACCAGGAGATTGATTATGGATAAATCTCGTATATTTGAGTTCGCTGACGAATTGAATCAGATGATTCCGGTGATTCACAAGGAGATGATCCGTCGCCAGATCGATGAGATACATAAAGATAAGATCACCTTCCAGCAGCTTTTGATTCTGGAGTTCATAGAGCGAGCAGGGCAGCTTAAAATGTCGGAGATTGCCGGCTTTATGGATGTTAGTACCGCGGCGGTAACCGGCATTGTTGAACGCCTGGTCCGTGAGAAGTATGTCGAGCGGGTATATGATAAAAGAGACAGGAGGGTTATCCGTATTCGGATCACCCCTAAGGGGAGCCAGATCGTCACCAGGGTCAGCGAACAGAGGCGTAGCATGGTGATTAGGCTATTTCATAAGGTATCCGATGTTGACCGGGCAAGCTACTTAAGGATTATAAAGCAGATTCGGGATACGCTGCTAAAGCAGCATTGATAAGAGGGAGAATAGTAAATCGGCTCGTATTTTTAAACCTATTTATATGAGAAAATTAGGAATAATATTTTTGGTGATTATTATCGTTGGCGCACGCGCACCTGCGGCATTTGCCGATGGCGCTAAGGCCCAAGAACCTGAAGCGCCCCAGGAGGCAGAAACCTTTAATCCGGCCCCTGAAGATATTTTGCCAGTAGGCCCGGAGCCAGAGGAGGAATCTCTGTTGGTCGCGTTAACCCTTTCTATCGATGAGGTAAGTAGATTAGCCTTGGAGAACTCGCTAGATATCCAGATCGCCCAATATGATGCCTACATGAGCAGGACTTCATTGGAGAGGGAGGAGTCGATATTTGATACTATGCTTGATGCCGGTGTAAGTTACGACCGTGACAAGAAGGAGTCCTCCAGCACCTTGGCCGGTACTGATATAAGGCAGACCCAATATTCCTTAGGCCTGGAGAAGAAATTTCCCACCGGAACGACGGCTTCGGTTGACCTAGACGGCAAAAAGTACCGCAGTGACAGTAGTTTTGTCAGTCTAAATCCATATCATGAGGCAGAGGCCGGTATCTCTCTTACCCAGGAGCTAGGTAAGAACTTTTTTGGCCTGGCAGACCGCGCCAAGATATCAGTTACTAAGCTGGATATTGAAAATTCTGATTTTACTTCCTTAGATGATATTGAAAATGCCCTTGCCGATGTCCAGAAGGCTTATTGGTATTTAGTGTTGAGATATGAAATAGTATCTATCTTAGAGGATATGCTGGAGAAGGCAGAGAAGCTTTTTAAGGCCTACCAGGAGAGGTATCCGTTGGGGTTGGTTGAAGAAGCGGATCTTCTGTCGGTGGAGGCTCTGGCAAAATCAAGGGCAGCAGACCTGGCGATTGCCGGGCTCCTAAGAGAAACAGCCAAGAATGAACTTCTCTTTCTCCTGAATCATGGAGAGTTCTCTCAGGAGATAATCCCCTTAGATCAATTATCTATGGAGATGAAGTCTCCTGATTTTTATCAGGTCCTGCGCCAAGCCATAAAGAATAGGCGTGACTATAAGGAGGCAGAGAATAACCTGGCGATCAACAAAATAGAGCTTGTAGTTAAAAAG
>JADHWA010000032.1 GCA_016783715.1 Candidatus Omnitrophota bacterium | reverse complement strand
GGCGAGGAGATGTGGTAGGGGAGCGTTCCACGGTAGGTTGACGGAGTACCGTAAGGAGCTCTGGACGAAGTGGAAGTGATTATGCCGGAATAAGTAGCGAAAAGACCCGCGAGAAACGGGTCCGCCGAAAACCTAAGGTTTCCTGGGGAAGGTTAATCCGCCCAGGGTTAGTCGTGCCTAAGCTGAGGCCGAAAGGCGTAAGCGATGGACAATCCGCTTAATATTCGGATACCACCTGTTATGCGCTATCAGTTACAGTATGACGCAGTAGGTTAGATCTACCCGGTGTTGGATGTCCGGGAACAAGCCTGTAGCCCTTTCGGGGGTGAGAGGTTATGTGGAGCCCAATCCACGGAGCGGGCGAACCGATTGACGCCACACTGCCAAGAAAATCTATTGTAACGAGTATAACGGGTGCACGTACCGTAACCCGACACAGGTAGGTAAGGAGAAAATCCTAAGGCGCTCGAAAGAACCCTCGTTAAGGAACTCGGCAAAATGGCCCCGTAACTTCGGAAGAAGGGGTGCCTTGAATCTTGTAGATGTACAATCGAAGGGATTCGAGGCGACACTAAAGAGGCTCAGGCGACTGTTTAGCAAAAACACATGTCTCTGCTAAGTCGTAAGACGATGTATAGGGACTGACACCTGCCCGGTGCCGGAAGGTTAAAAGGCGTTGTTATCCCAAGCTTGTTTGGGAGAAGCAGCAATCTGAAGCCCCGGTAAACGGCGGCCGTAACTATAGAATGGATCACTGTAGTTGTAAAATCTGGCTATATGCTGGAAAATCCGGTGTATCCTGATCTACTCACCCTTAAATCGTAGAAGGGAAGTGACAATGATTCAGGTGCGGACAATCAGCAGGAAAGGCCTTTAAAGGAGGTCTCCGTGAAACAGATTAATTCTAATGTCGGCCACTATCTAGCAGGTTTTACTGATGGCGAAGGAAGTTTTAACGTTTCCTTTAGGCCTCGAGATGACTATAAAATACCATGGAAAGTGTCTGTATGTTTCAATATTTCCCAAAGAGAAAAAGTTATACTAAGTTTATTCAAACGGTATTTGGGTTGCGGAACAATGCGACAAAGAAAAGATGGTGTTTGGTATTTCGAGGTTAACAATCTTAATGCTATCGAAGAAAATGTAATTCCCTTTTTTAAGAACTTCAGGTTCTTATCACAGAAGAAAAAAAGGGATTTTGCGAAATTTTGCAAAATTACACGCCTGCTTAAAGACGGAAAGCAATTTTCTGAAACAGGCATTAAGGAAATATTGGCTATCAGGAAAGAAATGAATGATGGTGGCAAGAGAAGGTATACAGAGGAAGAGATCTTAAAGAGACTTAAGGAATCCTCAGAGACTATACGCCAGACGGAGAAATCCGATGATATAGTCCGGTCTTCCGAGCGATCGGAAGTTAACATAAACGAACGGTCCTAAGGTAGCGAAATTCCTTGTCGGGTAAGTAATATTGCCCGTACCGACTAATAACGGTGAAGCCCTAAAGCTGTTGTGGTATCCAAGGAACCATGTAAAAAGCAGGGTAATACCGTGGGAAGTCGCTGTTAAGGTTACAAAGGTTACGTAAGGTTACATAAGTTACAAAGGTTACTTTAAATTACAGAAAGCAATTAATTTTTAAGTAACATTTGTAACCTTAAGTAACATTTGTAACCTAAAGTAACCTTACAATTGACCCCGTAACGACTGATTTCAGCAAAAATGCTGAATGAGTATGATAATGATTACCGTAAGGGTAAAATCGATATTATCATACATACGTCGGTGTCTGATTTAAAAATCAGATAAAGATATAGTCTACGCCTTTAGAAATAAAGGATATAAACGTGAAGTTCCGACCCGCACGAATGGTGTAACGGTCTGAGCGCTGTCTCAACGAGGGGCTCGGCGAAATTGTAGCGACTGCGAAGATGCAGTCTTCCCGCGACTAGACGAAAAGACCCCGGAACCTTTACTGTACCCTGGTATTGGATTTTGATCCGTTATGTGTAGGATAGGTGGGAGGCACTGAAACCTCGGCGTCAGCTGAGGTGGAGCCATCCTTGAAATACCACCCTTATCGTATTAGAATTCTAACCCATTGCCTTGAATCAGGCGTGGGAACAATGCCAGGCGGGCAGTTTGACTGGGGCGGTTTCCTCATAAAGAGTAACTGAGGAGCACAAAGGTTCCTTCAGCGCGTTTGGCAATCGCGCATCGAGTGTAAAGATATATGGGAGCTTAACTGCGAGACCTACAAGTCGAGCAGATGCGAAAGCAGGTCTTAGTGATCCGGTGGTGATGTGTGGAAATGCCATCGCTCAACGAATAATAGGTACTCCGGGGATAACAGGCTTATCGGGCCCAAGAGTTCACATAGTGAGCTCCTTGCAAGGGTAACCTTGCTTGAAAAAGTGGCTAATATCGGTGAAACCCAGTACTAAGCTTAAAAAATTAGTGCAGGGCAATACCGAGGGAAGGTATTTATCTTAGGAGCTCTAAATAAGAGTTTCTATGAGCTAAGCTTGGAATCTAAACTAATCTAATCCATCTTGATGATGTTTTGGATTTAGGGTCTTTTGAAAAATACAAAAATGATCTAATCAACCTGATTAGACCTTTATGATTCCAAAGTATGCTATATAAATTACCCCTGTAACGACTGAAGGCATATTGCCTGAGATAGTGAGTTTTTACGTGTACAAATCTATAACCACTATCATACGCCACTATCCTCCAAAAGGATAATGTTATAGTCTGACCCATTAGTAATAATGGATAGTCGTCACATCGACGGCCCGGTTTGGCACCTCGATGTCGGCTCATCGCATCCTGGGGGTGGAGAAGCTCCCAAGGGTCCGGCTGTTCGCCGGTTAAAGCGGTACGCGAGCTGGGTTCAGAACGTCGTGAGACAGTTCGGTCTCTATCTGTCGTGGGCGTAGGATATTTGAAAAGAGCAATCCGTAGTACGAGAGGACCCGGATTGACGAACCTCTGGTGTTCCAGTTGTGCCGCCAGGCGCAAAGGCTGGGTAGCTATGTTCGGAAAGGATAAGCGCTGAAAGCATATAAGCGCCAAGCCCCCTTTAAGAATAGATATCCCGCATCGTAAGATGCCTAAAGAGACCTTATAGACTATGAGGTTGATAGGTTCTAAGTGTAAGTTTCGTAAGGAATTTAGCTTAAGAATACTAATCTCTCGTGAGGCTTGACCATTTTTTTGTCGTTAGTCATTAGTCGATAGTCGTTAGTGTAGTATGCTAATGGCTGCAGGCTGATGACTGACGGCTGTCATTATAAGATTTAATGCAGTTTTTTGACTATATAAGTTGTTACTTTTTGCCAGTGGCCATAGAGAAGGGGAAACACCCGTTCCCATACCGAATACGGTAGTTAAGCCCTTCTTCGCCGATGGTACTGCTTTCGCCAGATTGTGGGAGAGTAGGTCGCTGCTGGCTTAATTTTTAGCTCTGGATACAATACTCGCAAGAACGCAAAATTTTTCCCAGCGAGAAAAATTTTGCTCCGCTTTGCTGCTCGCTCTCGCCAAAAAGTTTTATAGGGCGAACCGTGCCCGCTCGCAGCAAAAAGGTCTTGCTCGTATCGTATCCTTCGCTTACAGTAGTAATAGGGACAGACACTATTTTCCTGTAGAAAAATCGTGTCTGTCCCTTTTTTCTCGAATTTTCAACATCCTGCTACAAATTGGGTTCCTCGCTTTGTGGTTTTAAAACCATGGCCGCTCGCAGCAAAAAGGTCTTGCTCGTATCGTATCCTTCGCTTGTAGTGGTAATAGGGACGGGCATTATTTTTCTATAGAAAGATAATGCCGGTCCCTATTTTTTTATGGACGATATATCTTTTTTCCCATTGACACCCTTTCTGCCCAAGCTTATAATATTACTTAAAGGAAAGATCAATGTTATGAGGAAAGAAAAGGGAACGGTTATTTTTTTAGCAATAGTCTTGAGCATGCTATTATTAATAGGTACAGCAGCTGTCTATCTTTTGGTAACCGGACGTTATTCTACAACCAGACATATGAGGAAGAAGATTCAGGCTATCCGCGATGCTGAAACAGCATCATACGTGGCATATCAGATGATAAGGGATGGCAGCTGGAGTACGGGTGCAGGTGAAACTGATAAGACAGTTACACTCAAAACAACAGACGGCAGCCAGGCCAGAAGCAACGTAACTGTTGAGGTAAATAACGCCATGGTATCCGGCCATCAGCCTATAAGAGCAAGGGCTAGCTATTAACTATGATAAAATTTCTAAAACATATGAAGAGGAGAGGGTTTGCATTACCAGAGATAATAGCCGGGACCCTACTTGTTACTGTGGCGGCTGCAGGAAGTTTTAGCGTCTTTATCGTTGCCCGTCTGTTTGCCGACAGGTTTAAACATAAGACCATGGCCACTAATCGGTCAGCGCATATAGCGGACAGGCTAAGGTATCGCTTATCATATGATAACCCCGCAACAGATCCTTTGGCAGTTGGCAGCTATGATGCTGCCACTGATCCGGCAGGCTTATTAGATGTCAGCGGATGGCAGTTGAATAATGAGGTCAATGATCTTGAAGCGGAATATGCAGTATCTAATGTCTGGTTCAATAATGGAGAGGAAGTAGCTGCTGATCCTGGAACCGGCACCCCTGCCTTTAAAAAGGTAATAATTAGAGTAAGATGGAATGAGAGGACATGATTAAGCCACCTCTTTTATTGTCTAAATTAGATGCAGCGGGGATAACCATAATTGAGATAATAGTGGCAGTAGGACTTATCTTGTTGATAGTAGCGGCAGGGGTCATACCATTTAGCACCCAGCAGAAATATCTGAAAGAACAGTTTACCAGAAGCAGGCTGCAAGACGAGGTTTCGATTGCCATATCTTATATTAGTAAAGATATATACAAGTCTAAGGCAGTAGACTCTTCAAGTTTCCCCACCCAGATTTCACTTACTGTTGGTACAGGCCCACTTCAGACGGATGAGGCCACGATCTTTTACAGGCTTTCCGGGGTTAGTATCCAACGTAGGGTCGGAGGCGGCGCCTGGGCAGATATAGCCACTCATATAAGGGCTGGTAATGGGCTTCATTTGAGCATGAACGGCAATAATTGCGTTAATATAACCGTAACCGGCGAGAGCGAGGGGTATACCACATCTGTGGTTTCCACTACAGCTTTAAGGGCCACCAGGGCTATTTAGGGCTATTCTCTAGAACTACCTTTTGTATTTTACCTTTTATTTCCTTGACAATATTCACCCACCTTATATATAATATTATCTCTACAATACACTATAATTAACACCATAAAATAAGGAGGAACCGGCTTAATGGCAGACGTAAAAGATAAAAGAAGCGTTGTCTTTGTGTCCCATTCCAGCGCAGGAAAGACCTCGGTTATTGACGCCATACTCTATAAAGCAGGAGCCAATACCAGGCATGGGAGCGTAGATGAGGGTAGCAGTATGTGCGATTACAATGAGGATGAGATTGAGCGCAAGATTACCATAACCTCCAAGCTTTTACACATAAACCACAACAATATACTGACCTTCCTTATGGATACTCCCGGTTATGCTGATTTTGTAGGTTCGGTCATCTCTTCCTTAAGAGCGGCAGATTCCGCAGTATGTGTTGTTTGCGGGGTTAGTGGTTTGGAGGTCGGTACAGAAAGGAGCTGGGGCCTGTTAAGTGAAAAGGGCCTGCCCCGGCTTATATATATTAATAAATTAGACAAAGAAAATTCCGATTTTGAAACCGTGCTGAATTCGATACGGGAGGCCTTTGGCAAATCCTGCCTCCCGTTGGAATTTCCAGTAGGCAAAGAGGCTAATTTTAAAGATACGGCCTCTCTTCTTGAAAAAGGCGGCATTGATAAATTAGAAGGAGAAGTCAAGGAGAAGGCTTTAAAATTTCGTGAACAACTGGTAGAGGCTATAGCGGAGACCGATGATAGCTTGATTGAAAAATATCTGGGAGGGGAGGCACTTACCGCGGAAGAGTTAAGGCAGGCCTTAAGAAAAGGAGTGGCTGAGTGTAAGATATTTCCGGTGCTATGCGGCTCTGCCAAAAAAGAGGTGGGAATAGATTCACTTATTTTAGCCATTAAAGAGATGTTGCCTTCTCCTTTAGAAAGGCCTGCGGTAGAGGCGACAGAATTAGGCACTGAGAATCGCCTTCCCCAGAAGCCTTCTACGGAGGAGCCATTCTCGGCGCTGGTATTTAAGTCTCTCATGGATCCTTATATTGGACAACTTACAATATTTCGCGTCTTTTCCGGGAGGTTGCAGAGCGACACCTCCTTTTATAATGCAAGCAGGGATTGCAAGGAGAGGATAGGTCAGCTCTTTCTTCTCCAGGGCAAGGAGCAGAAACCTATTGCCGAGGCCTCAGCCGGCGATATCGCCTGTGTGGCTAAACTGAAAGAGACCAGCCTGGGAGATACTATATCAGGGGATGGCCCTAAGATAAAGTTTGATCCTATGGTCCTGCCAGAGCCAGCTATATCTTTTTCGGTCAAACCAAAATCCCGCCATGATGAAGAGAAGATTATGGAGGCCCTGGCTAAGATAAGCAGTGAAGACCCAACCTTTAGATACGATAGAGACCCCCAGACCAAGGAACTGATCATTTCCGGATTGGGAGACCTTCATCTCAACGTTATGGTAGATAAATTAAAGAAACATTTTAAGGTGAATGTTGAGTTAGGCATGCCCAAAGTAGCTTATAAAGAAACTGTAAAGAAGAAGATCCAGGTGCAGGGCAAGTATAAGAAACAGTCCGGCGGACGGGGTCAGTACGGAGACGTATGGTTAGAATTAGAGCCGCTTCCAAGAGGAGAAAGCTTTGAGTTTGTGAATAAGATTGTAGGCGGGGCAGTTCCCAGGCAGTATGTGCCTGCGGTAGAAAAAGGGGTAAAGCAGGCCATGGGGGAAGGGGTTATAGCCGGGTATCCGGTCGTGGATATGAGAGTAACCATTTATGACGGTTCTTACCATCCTGTTGATTCTTCAGAAATGGCATTCAAGATTGCGGGGAGCATGGCGTTTAAAAAAGGTATTCAGCAGGCAAGCCCCGTTCTCTTAGAGCCCCTGATGGATATAGAGGTGGTTGTCCCGGATGATTCTATGGGTACAATTACCGGTGATGTAAATTCCCGCCGGGGCAGAATAATGGGCATAGAGCCAAAAGGGGCAAATCAGGTTATTAAGGCCCAGATACCCCTGGCTGAGTTGCTTAAGTATGCCACAGAGTTGCGTTCCCTGACCGGAGGCAGGGGTTCATACTCCATGAAATTTTCCCATTACGAAGAAGTGCCCAATAAGGTAGCCCAGGTGATTATCGACCAGTACCAGAAAACAAAGGAAGAAGGCGGGGGGGAGTAATATTAGCGTATAGCGGATAGCGTTTAGCGTATAGAAAAGACAAAAAAGATTTTAACTATACGCTATGCGCTATACGCTAACCGCTAATCATGCAGGAGACGTGAATCATGTCCGGACATAGCAAGTGGGCAGGCATAAAACATAAGAAGGCGGCTCAGGATGCAAAGAGGGGGAAATTGTTTTCAAAGATTGCCAGAGAACTTACCATAGCGGCTAAATCGGGTGGCGGAGACCCCTCTGCCAACGCATCCTTACGGGTTGCTATAAATAAGGCGAAGTTGGTTAATCTGCCTGCGGAGAATATAGAACGAGCCATAAAAAAAGGAACGGGTGAACTACCCGGCCTCTCATACGAAGAGGTTACTTATGAAGGCTACGGCCCCAAAGGGGTAGCCATAATGGTGGAGACCGTAACCGATAATAAAAATAGAACGAGCGCAGAGATTAGAAGTATATTTTCAAAAAAAGGCGGGAACCTGGCCGGAAGCGGCAGCGTAAACTGGATCTTTTCTAAGAAAGGATATATTTTAGTCAAGGCCGGTGCTGGGGAAGAAGATAAGGTCATGTCTATCGTTCTTGATGCTGGCGCCGAGGACATGAGAAGCGAAGCGGATATGTTTGAGATTACCACCTCGCCAGCCGATTTTGAGAAAGTCAAGAATGCCCTCAATGGATCAGGGATAGCTATGGAATCCGCCGAAATTACCATGATTCCTTCCAGCACGGTAAAGTTACAGGATGAAGACGCCCGGAAGGTCTTAAGCTTGGCGGAGGCCCTGGAAGATCACGATGATGCCCAGAATGTCTATGCCAACTTTGATATCCCGGATGAGATATTAAACGAAGAATAAAGGGTATGGAACGGTTTCGTATATCGTATATAGTATATCGTATATCGCATACTACATCTTCTTACGACATACGACATACAACATACGATATACGACATACGAAAAAAATGAGAATACTCGGAATAGACCCGGGACTTGATATTACCGGATAT
>JADHWA010000031.1 GCA_016783715.1 Candidatus Omnitrophota bacterium | reverse complement strand
ATGAAAGCAACCTATAACTGGCTAAAAAGTTTTGTCGAGATCAAAATTCCTCCTGAGAAGCTCGCCGAGAAACTGACCATGGCGGGGATCGAGGTCAAATCAATAGAAGGCAAGTCCGGAGACTTTGTCTTTGAGATCGAGATTACCTCCAACCGTCCGGACTGGCTTAGTATCTCAGGGATCGCCAGGGAGGTTGCAGCGGTTACCGGCGCTAAGCTTAAGTCCACAGTCCACAGTCCACAGTCCACAGACAAGAAGACTAGAAATAAATATCCGTTAAAAATCGAGATCCGGAATAAAAAAGACTGTCCTCTGTACACGGGAACGGTTATAAAAAACGTAAAAGTAGGTCCGTCTCCAGAGTGGTTAGCCAAGAGGCTGGAATTACTGGGTGTTCGCTCTGTAAACAATATCGTAGACATTACCAATTATATCCTATTTGAGTGGGGGGAGCCCCTGCACGCCTTTGACCTGGATAAAGTCTCCTCCGGGCATATTGTGGTGCGCCGGCCTAAAGGAAAAGAAGAGATCTCTACCATCGATGGAGAAAAGAGGGTGGTGGATAACGACAATCTCCTGATTGCTGACAGCCAGAAGCCCCTGGCAGTTGCAGGAGTGATGGGAGGCATAGATAGCGAAGTCTCCTATCAGACAAAGAGTATCCTGCTTGAGGCGGCGATATTCGATCCGGTCCTGATCAGGCGCAGCAGACAGAAGTTGGGGATGCAGAGTGAGTCTTCTTACCGCTTTGAAAGAGGCGTAGATGCAGATACCCTGCAGATTGCAAGAAGCAGGGCAATAGAGATGATCTTAGAGATCGCCGGAGGCGAGCTGGTGGCGTCAGAGGCCAGCGGGGCCTCTAAGGCAAAGAAGAAAATAATCAGACTGGAGCTTGACTCAGTTGCAAGAATTTTAGGTCTGAGGTTGCCACAAGCAAAGATCAAGGGGATTTTAGGGCGCCTGGGATTCATAGTTCGCTCATCAAAGAAGAAAGGCGTCTATCTTGTGGAGAGCCCCGGCTTCCGCCAGGATATAGAGCAGGAGGCTGACCTGATAGAGGAGTTAGCCCGTATCTGGGGATACGATTTGATACCGACCACTTTACCGAGAGTTACCCCGCAGCCGAGCGTTGAATCGCCAAGAGGGGGGATCTCTCTGCTAAAAAATATCCTGGTTGGCAGCGGATTAAATGAGGTGATTACATACAGCCTGATCGACCGGATATCTTTAGAGAATTCCGGGATAGAAGATACTCTTTGTATAGATGTGGAGAACCCCTTAAGTAAAGAGCAGGAGGTCTTAAGGCCTAGCTTGCTGCCTAGCCTCTTAAAATGTATATCCGCTAACCTCCGTCAGAAGCAGGGATACATCAATATCTTTGAGGTAGCCAAGATCTTCTCCCGGGGAGAAAATTTTTCCCCTAAAGAGAGGTTGGCGTTAGGGGTCTGCTTATGTGGCACCAAGTCCTGGCTATCAGAGAGCGGCAGGGTTAACCAGGAAGTCGGGCTCCTGGACTTAAAAGGCGTTATCGAGGCGCTCTTTATCCGGCTGGGGATTGAGTCTTATCGTTTCCGGCAGCAAGCCGGAGGCCGGACTGATATTTACTTAAAGTCCGATGTTCCCGTCGGGGTGATCGTACAGTTTCCAAGGGATCTCCTGGAGAAATTTGAAATTAAGAATAAAGAGGTGCTGGCAACGCAGCTTCTACTTGAGGAGATCTTTAAAGAGAGGAATCTGAAGAAGAAGTTCAGAAGTCTGCCGATATATCCGGGGATATCCCGTGATATCAGCATTATTTTGAAGGAGGAGTTTTCTGCCGGAGATGTCCTAAGAGAGATACGCCAGAAAGCGGGGTCTTTATTGGAAGATGTCAAGATTACGGATTTTTACAGAGGCAAACAAATTCCCGATGGCTTCAAGGGCTTGACTATTTCCTGTTTTTATCGCAGCCGCCAGCGCACCCTCAGCGACGAAGAAGTCTCCCCTCTGCATGCGCAGGTATCAGAGAATCTGGTTGAAAAATTCCAGGTTAAATTCAGGTAAGGGTTGATTTCTAACTCATTTGTGCTATACTATTTTTGGAAACAAAAATGTTCTTTAAATTCCCTGCGGTGCGCGTTGGAAAATCGATAAATATTGAACCAACACCAATATAAAGGGAGCCTAGGCTTCCAAGCCGTCTTTGGCGGAATGGAGAGGGCACCCATCTGAAAAACAGGTTCAGAAATATCGTTCCAACGGCACTCTGCGGGGAGTTTTTTTAAGCAGATAATTTACGGAAGCAATAGCGACGTAAATTATAGCCCTATCTTTAACCAGGTAGATAGCGTCTGCGAAAAAATCCCGCACCTTTTTAATGGTAGAAATGGGTTTGAAAAATGGTGCGGGATACGACGATCATGGACCTTTTCACTAAACCTACCCAGGAAAATTCAGCTGACTATCCATTAGCAGTACGCATGCGTCCGCGTACTCTCGATGAGTTTGTTGGCCAGGAGCATATTCTTTCAAAGGGAAAACTCCTCCGCCGAGCCGTCGATGCCGATAGGCTCAGTTCCCTGATTCTCTACGGTCCCCCCGGCATTGGCAAAACCTCCCTGGCCTGGTGCGTTGCCAATATCACCAAATCAAATTACGCCGCGGTCAATGCCACCACCTCAGGTGTGGAGGAGCTAAGAAAAATCATCTCTGCGGCCAAACGCATAAAATCAGTCAATAATAAAAAAACCATCCTTTTTATCGACGAGATCCACCGTTTCAATAAGGCCCAGCAGGATGTATTATTGCCGGACGTTGAGCAGGGGAATCCTATCCTGATCGGTGCCACAGTTCATAATCCTTTCTTCTCCATCGCCTCCCCGCTTTTATCAAGATCACTGGTCTGTGAATTAAAATCTCTGGCCGCCAAAGAGATTTTAGTAATTCTGGATTCCGCGCTAAAAGATAAAGAGCGGGGGCTGGGGAATCTAAATGTTAAGCCGGAGGCAAAGGCTCTAAATTTTTTGGCTAAAATCAGCGAGGGTGATGCCCGTCGGGCGCTTAATGCCTTAGAGATCGGAGTTTTAACCACCCCTGCCGCCAAAAACGGGGTGGTTAATTTTACCCTTGAGGTCGCCGAAGAGTCGATTCAGAAGAAGGCAGTTGTTTATGATAAAGACGAAGACGGTCACTATGACACTGCCAGCGCTTTTATCAAATCGATGCGCGGTTCAGATCCGGTCGCCGCGCTTTATTGGATGGCAAAGATGCTTTATGCCGGGGAGGATCCGCGTTTTATCGCCCGCAGGATATGCATCCTGGCAGCTGAGGATGTCGGCAATGCTGACCCGCTGGCTCTGGTCCTGGCTAACGCGGCATTGCAGATCTCCGAATTCGTGGGGATGCCGGAGGCCAGGATTCCTCTGGCCCAGGCGTGTATCTATGTCTCCTGCGCCCCTAAATCAAACGCCAGCTACCTGGCGATTGATAAAGCCATGCAGGATATCAAGAACTCAAAAGTTCAGGAGGTCCCTGACCACTTAAAAGACGCTAATTTAGACGCTGAGGCGCTGGGCCATGGCCAGGGATATAAGTACGCCCATGATTTCCCCGGACACTATGTGAATCAGGAGTATACCCGCAAAAAGGTAAAGTATTACCAACCCACTGATATCGGCCATGAAGCCAAAATCAGGCAGCGGATGGAAAAGCTAAAAAATAAAAAATAATGGAGATTAAGATTATTTTTTCTTGACTCTGGGAGGCATTTTACCTAGAATTGAAGTAGGATGTAACTATGCAGAATAGAAGAAATTATGACAGACTGCCTTTATCGGGCCAGATAAATATCCGCTCCAAAGATCCCGGCATCGGTCCTTTCGAAGCGTTTCTGGAGAATATAAGTTTTGGCGGGTTTGGCATGTATGGTGCAGGGAGGGTTGAGCCGGGGAGCGAAGTAGAGTTTGAACTTACCTCGCCATTATTCGGACAGCCCCTATCCGGCAGGGGTGTAGCCAGGCATATCGACCAGAAAAAAAACTACGATACGAAAATTCACTCCATGGGGGTGGAATTTACCGAAGTCAATAAAGACGCTATCGTCTTCATCCTCAAAAGGGTGCATTTAAACTCCTGCGCGGAAAATCGCTTGGACCAGAGGCCCTCCTCAATCGATTTTATCCCCTATTAAGAATAAGCCCTAAAGAAACCGCTTTCAATATTGCTTACCTTATTATTGAAAAACCTTCTCTGTATGCCATACTTTAAATAGAGCCACGGGAGCGATAAAACCGCCCGTCGGGCGGTTCCGCTAGAAATTGGAGGAGGCAAACCTGCCGTAAGGCAGGGGCGCAAAACCACGGGTCTTCATTTGCGAGTCAATGCTCGCAAATGACTCCGAACGAAAGTAAGGAGTAAAATTAAATTTAAAAAAGACAGCCGGGTTGCCGACCACCGTGAGTATTTGGCAGCCTTTTTTATTTAATTACTTTTTAACGAGTTTTAAAAAGAGCTTAACAATTATAAAGACCATGAATAGACAAGGCCCAAAAATCTTAATCCTTTTCATCGCCATCGGTTTTATCGCCCAGATGGTTATTCCTGGATACATCTTTGCGTATGATACAGCCGCAAAGGCCGAGCAGCGGTCCGAAGATCATGGTGCATCTGACAATTATGATCCGGGTTATGGGCTTGATAATTATAATACCGCAACGTACGAATACTATGATCTCAAAAGCTCCTACTACGAATATGATTCAGGTGATTACGGCGGTGATCAGGCCGGCAGTGATTATTACGACTGGGGAGATTATGCTGATGACTTTGGCTGGGAGGATGGTGGGTATGAGAATGAGAATTACTATGATGATCTTTGGGATGATTCATATTTGGTAGGTGATACAGATTCCTACGTCTATGATTGGGTTGAAGATGGAATGGCAGGTGAAACAACATATGATCCTGCTGCGGATGTATTCTCTCTGCCCATAGATGATAAATCACAGTTCATAATGGATTCGACCGAAGGCGATACCTCTCCCGAAACCGATGTGCGTTGGGGGATGGGAAAGCCCGAATCAGCCCACGAACTTCTTAAAGACTTCGGTTTAGAATATAAGTAGTCTACTCCAGACAAGTCATATCTAACTGTTACGATTCCGGATCGTAACACTTTTTTGATAAACCAATGAAGACGAAAACTCAAACAAATAACTTTTTTCTGACGCTAGTTTTTATCCTCGCGTTACCCCTTGTCTCAGCCTATGCCGAAGACTGGGAGTGGGGTGGATCCTGGGTGGATGATAAGTTCGAGAGCGAAAGCCAGTCCTGGCAGTCCGACTATGATTTCAGTGATGACGGAGAATGGGGAGATTTGGCAGAGCAGGGCCTATTGGATGAATTTGGCCTGCCTATGGAGACCGGATTTGATTACCCTATGAACGATTCCTGGTCAAGTTACGTTTACCAGGAGCCTGTAGGAGCAGCTAAAGGAGAGCATGTCTTAAATAATTACAACACCCCAGACAGCCCTAACGATGCCACCAATGGTTATGCCGACCTTTTTGCCGGCCAGATGCAGAGCGCCTCAGCTCTTCCCTTGCCGGAGACCAGCCATGATTGGGAGTCAGACCTTGAAGATTACTTTGCCTCTGATCTTATATCCGATTCCCAGGGTTCTTTTCAACCCGTCCTCCAGCAAGAGCTTGCTGCAGGAACCAATCCCTTTAGTCCTAATACAAACATTGCCAGCGACGCCGGCTTTGTAGACCAGTTTGGCATCTTAAGGCCGGATACTACCCGAGAGGCTTTGGAATTAGCCAGCGAAGGCAAGGAAAGTTCTTCAGTGGATATCACGCGGGTGGGTGCGGATAAGGCAGTGATTACAGAATTAAATAAAGGGATGTCTGATTTATCTGGGGCAGAAAAAAAAGCCTATATCAATGAGCATGCCGAAGAATACAAGCAGGTCGGTGCGATCTCGATTTTTGCCGGAGGTGGATACGGCGAGGTGCTGGTAGATAAGTTGCCTGAGCCTGCGACAAAGGTTGATTACGCTGTTTATGGAGACTACGATACAAAGAGGCACTATTTTGAGAATTCACCTTTAACCAGAGATCTCGCGCTTATGCCAAATTTCTTGCAAAATGCCACAATAGACACAGGAGATGTTAAAGATTATACAAAAGAATACATCGCTGGCATACCGGAAAAAGAAGATTTTGTTGGATTTGTAAAACCCGGTTCTGCGGTAGAAATTTCTCCCGGAGTATTTAGTACTGTAAGACATGTAGTTGCAGGCGAAAACCATAATCCAGGAGACAGGATCCAGCTTGACGGCAAATATTTTACGATTGATAAGATTGTAACCGCGGATAATGACATCACTGTTTTTACCACTAAGGAGAATCCCGCAGCTACTAATCTAGAACCTCTACAATCAATACCGGTGATTCCTCTTTCGTTAACGCCCGTTAAAAAGGGAGATAATTTGTATTATTACGGAAGACCAATGGGAGGCAAGGTTAAACCCAGAGAGGTAGTTGGAGATTATGAGGCAAAAGTACAAGGCGCTTGGCCATTAAGGAAACACATATGGGATGGCTTTTCATTAGATTTTTTGGGAATTGGCGGCCAGAGCGGCTCCGGCATTTATCAAAAGGACAATTTTGATAAAGTTTTATTGAAAGGAAATATTGTGGGGCCGGTTAATAGATACATAGGGATAGACGAATCACCTGTTGATGCGCTCTTTACCCCGGCACAACATACTTATAACGCCCTCGATGATTTAAAAAGAAAATATTAGGGTATAAAAAAATAGTCAGGCCCCTTTCGTAGAACCGTCCCCCTTTTCCCAAACAAACTGTTTATTGGTAGAGTACCCCCTACTTTTTTAACCCGCCAAATTTTGTCTTTTCAGTAAAAACCCACACAAATTTTTTGCTTGACTTTTTGGTATTTTATGTTAACCTATCTATAGTTAGTTAACATAGGTTAACAAGCTTGTCTAAGTTAACAAAGAGCAGGAGAGAGAGCATGCAAGGTAAAGAGAGAGAATATGTTACGATTCCGGAATTAGCCAAGATAATGGGGGTAAGCAGGATCGCAATCTTTAAAAAGGTGAAGAAGGGGCAGATCAAGGCCAAGAAGATAGGCAGGAATTATGCTATCCCCCGGGGATATCTCAAAGAGATCTTGGGTAGGCTTCTTAGCGAGGATGACAAAAAAGAGATTGACCGTGCGGTAAAAAAGACAGTCAAGGAATACGGCACGACCTTGAAATTATTAGGCAGGGATCAATGAAGAAGCTAACCGTAAAAGAAATTGAATATATCGCCTTTAAACTTGCCAAAGAATTATTATCTTTCAATGAGCCGATACCGGATTTTTCCACCCGTTATCCATATATTCTGGAAGGCTGTTTAGCTGCGCCTCTACAGACCTTTGGCGGCAAATCCCTCTATTCGGGATTAACCGAGAAAGCCGCCGCGCTGTTTTACTTAATGGTCAAAAATCATCCCTTCCAGAACGGGAATAAGCGGATAGCGATGACGACATTATTTGTGTTTCTGCACAAGAATAATAAATGGCTCAGAGCAGACACTCAGGAACTTTATAATTTTACGATGTGGATAGCCCAAAGCCCACCGAAATTTAAAGAGGAAGCAATAAAAGCGACAGTAAAATTCATCAAGGGCCATATCGTCGAATTACCCCGAAGAGAAGAATAGCTCAATTTTCGCTTGTCCAGCAGCAAATCCTGTGTTAAAATTATAAAACTTGGGCACCCGGCGTTTATGTGGCGTCACCCAAACCTATACCCACCCCAGCATATCGGATTGCTGGGTACTCCGCCTTTTGCGGCGGGATGGTTTGGTGCGCCGCCCACTGCGGCGTTACGCCGGTGTACCCTTGCTGGGTAAGGAGTATTGATGATTATTACAGAGCAGAAACCCTTTGCTGAGATTATAGATAGCTTAAAAGGGTACAGTAAGATATTTTTAGTCGGGTGTGGTGAATGCGCAACAACCTGTAAGACCGGTGGCAAGGATGAGCTGGATGTGATCCGCCAGGAATTAGAGAAACACGGCAAGACTGTCGTAGGATCTGTTATCCCTGATGCCCCTTGCGTTGCCAGCCAGACCAAGACCGAGTTTGCTAAAAACATGAAAGCCCTGCGCGAGGCTGAGGTGATTCTGGTCTTCTCCTGCGGCTTGGGCGTGCAGTCGGCAAAAGATAATGACCGCTTAGAGCATCCGGTAATTCCTGGTTGCAATACCCTGTTCGGAGCAGTAGTAGATGGACAGGGCAATTTTTTTGAGAAGTGCTCTCTATGCGGCGAGTGTATTTTAGCCACAACAGGCGGGATCTGTCCGGTTACCCTTTGTGCTAAGGGCCTGTTAAATGGCCCCTGCGGCGGCCAGGATAAGGGTAAGTGTGAAGTGGATAAGGATAAGGATTGCGCCTGGGTCTTGATCTATAAGGAGCTGCAAAAAAAAGGTAAGTCCGGCGACTTCAAGAAGATTCACGCCCCCAGAGACTATAAAAAGAGCCAGCGTCCTCACAAGATAATTTTATCT
>JADHWA010000006.1 GCA_016783715.1 Candidatus Omnitrophota bacterium | reverse complement strand
TAGAAATTAAATGCCCATAACCTTAAGATTTTTAGGCGGTATTCGTTCGGTCACCGGCTCAAGCCACATGGTATCCTCAAAAAAGGCAGAAGTTATCTTTGATGCCGGGCTCTTTCAGGGGAAGCGCGATGAATTCTATAAGTTTAATACCACTTTTAATTATAACCTCAGCAGGATTAAAGCCCTGATAATTTCTCATGCGCATATTGATCACTGTGGAAATCTTCCCAACCTGATCAAAAAGGGGTTGCGTTGCCGAATATATGCTACTTCGGCGACAAAGGATTTATGCCGGTTAATGCTTGAGGATTCAGGGAAGATCCAGGAGGAAGATATCAGGTATGTAAACAAGATCAATAAACGTATGGGCAAGCCTTTGCGCAAGCCTCTTTATACTAAAAGGGATGCAAGTAAAGCGGCAAAAAAGATACACCCGCTCTCTTATGGCCAGAGGACCTGCCTGGCCAAAGACGTGCATGTCAGTCTATTTGATGCCGGGCATATACTGGGTTCGGCGATTATTAAACTAGAGGTAGTTGAGAATGCAAAAGCAATCAATATCGGATATGCCGTAGATCTCGGCAGAAAAGGACTGCCGATACTAAATGACCCAGCCAAGATCAAGGGGTTAGATTATCTGATTTTAGAGAGCACATACGGCGGGAGGCTCCATGCGCCGATAGATGAGGCAAAGGGAAAATTAAAGGAGGTAATTAACCGGACGATCAATCGTAAGGGCAAGATCCTGATCCCTTCTTTTACGCTGGAGCGCACCCAGGAGGTGATATATTACTTGAATCAGCTCCTCAGGGAGAAGGCGATACCGGTGGTTCCGATATATGTTGATAGCCCGCTGGCCACCGATATTACCGACGCATTCCAGTGTCATTTCGATTACATGGATGAAGAGACGAAA
Organism: Candidatus Omnitrophota bacterium; assembly: GCA_016783715.1. Classification (GTDB taxonomy): domain Bacteria; phylum Omnitrophota; class Gorgyraeia; order Gygaellales; family Profunditerraquicolaceae; genus BS750m-G15. The sequence continues at coordinate 31,207 of JADHWA010000006.1, read as the reverse complement.
CGAGTAATCAGCAGGGGGGAGAATCCCTTCGAGGCAATAAATCTTAATTACATACGCGATCAGAAGAAATCTAAGATATTAAATAATGACCGCCGGCCTATGGTGATTATTGCAGGAAGCGGCATGTGCGAATCCGGCAGGATTTTGCATCACCTGAAAAACAACATTGAGGATTCCCGGAATACCATACTGGTAGTTGGATATATGGCAGGCGATACTTTGGGCAGGCGAATCGTAGAAAAGGAGCGGTTTGTACGAATTTTCGGGCTAGATTACCAGTTGAATGCCGAAGTTCAGATAATCAATTCTTTCTCGGGGCACGCCGATAAGAATGAGCTTATAGATTTTACTAAAAATTGCCTTCCGCTTAAGAGGGTATTCTTAGTACACGGTGAGCAGGGGCAATCAGAGCAGCTAGGCCGTGCCCTGAGGGAGATCGGCGTAGATGTGTACCTGCCTTCAAGAGGGGAAGAAGTCTTGCTAAAGTAAGGGATATATGATAGTATCCATAAGCGCGCCCCGCTCTTTTATACCCTAAAATAAAGAATTTTTATATTAATAGGTAAAAAAGGGCGGGGTGTGCGCGAACTTACCCCGCACCCAGTCCAGTATCTACTGCTACTTGTTTGGGTGCGGGGTTAAATTCACAGACGTTGATAGATTGTTAAACAACTGACACTACACTTTATGTCACTTTCGTTCCATAAAGTGTCTGTTCATTTAAGGAGGTAATAAAATGATCGGCGGTTTTTCTACACCAAAGAAAGGTAAGGGGCTGAAAATTTCAGGAGGTCAGCAGGTAAAAGCGGGGCAGATTTTAGCAAAAGGCCTCAGCCAGTATAAGGCCGGCACTAACGTCAAGGGCCAGGGTAACCTTATCGCGCTTGCCGCCGGGAAGGTGTATTTTACCAAAAAGAAGACCCCCCACGGCAGATTCAGGACTTTTATCAATATAACTCCCCATACAGAAAAACATAAAAAATAGATCGACCCAGCCCTTCCCTACTACGAAGAGACACTCCCGAAGTAAGGAAGGGCTTAGGTTAGAGTTCGAGACTACGGAAGACCGGGAGGGCGAACTTTACTATCTCGGGGTCAAACTGTGAGCCTGCGAGTTTCTGAATTTTTTGGCAGACTTCTTTAGGGCAGATGCCGCCGCGGTAGGGACGGTTTGAGGTCATTGCATCATAGGCATCGCAGATAGTAATGATCCTTGCGCCCAAGGGTATATCCATACCGGCTGTACCCATAGGGTATCCCGAGCCGTCAAAATACTCATGGTGCCCTGCAGCAATCGGTGCGATCTCCTGCAATGAAGGGGCAAGTTTCATTATCCCGGAGATTTTAACATGCTCCTGTACTTTCCGGTATTCACTCCCTGTCAGCTTATTCGGCTTATCAAGAATCTTGCGGGAGACGCTGATCTTGCCGATATCATGTATAAGGCCAGCCCATTTGATTTTAGTTACCTGGTCATGTTCCAGCTTCATCGCCAGGGCTATACTCATCGCATACCGCGAGACCCGCAGTGAATGGCCGTAGGTGTAGGGATGTTTCATATCAGTAATTTCTGCGATCACCCTCAATGCCCCTCCGATAGCGTCAATCCTTGCCGGAATGCGGATACTGCCTACCGCCGCATGAGCCTCCTTGAATAATGTAGGGATGCTCCCGCGGTCAATCATTTTTTTAAAGAAATTACCTCCCCTCAATATTTCAAATGCCTGCTGAAGCAGTTTTTCCGAATATTCCCTATTTACTGTCTTTGAGAGTTTACTTTTAAGTCCGGCAAGGCCCAGGCAACGCCGCCGGCGCAATGCTATATCAAGTGTATCAGAGATCCTGGTAACCTGCGCCCCTGGGGTGATATCATTGCTATTCTTTGCTCTGGGGTAGCCTCTGCCGTTACACCACTCATGGTGGTCGAGGATAATTTTGGCGCAATTGGATAATCCGGGTATATTGGAGACGATCTGGGCGCCAATTATCGGATGCGAAAGTAAAGCATCCTGGCTGACCCTATCGTTACGGATCAGGTAATGGGTGATGTGGTAGGCCAAGCCTATCCCGCCGATATCCAAGAGTAGCGCAGCATAGAATATACTCTTTATCTCTACCGGATTGCAGATTTCAGCAAGGCGTGCTGCAAAGATCGCCGTCCGCCATCCGTGGTAGATCCCCCTGTTACTTTGCAGGTCGGCTACATAACTGATCAGCGGGACGATCTGGTTAATTGTTTTGGTCGGATTTATTTTCATCTTTAGCTATGAATTCGGTGATGATCCCGGCAGAGCGTAGAGCCGCCCCCTCTTTTCCAAGTAAAGATTTAAACCGGGTGAGATCTGCGGTCATCTTTTTTAGTTCGAATTCATTTTTTAATAGCTTTAAGGCTCCGGCGGCGATACTCCTGCCCCGGGCGTTAAATTGGATAAATTCAGGGATTATCTGTTTTCCGGAGATGATATTTACTATTCCGATATAGGGAATTTTTACCTGAGGACGATAGAGGAGGTAATTTAAGATCCCCATTTTATAAATTATCAGGAAAGGTTTTTGCATGATCGCAGCTTCAAGCGTCGCTGTACCGGATGTAATCAGGCAAAAATCCGCTGCCTGCAGGCAGTCATAAGTCATCGCCTCGATGACTTTAAGATTGAGGTTAAAATTCTTGCTAATATTGCGGTAGAGGCTGTTATCCAGTTGGGCAGACTTTGCCACGATAAATTGTATTCTGGGAATCTGCTTAGAGATGATCTTAGCAGCTTCCAGCATTACCGGGAGAATTTGCCTGATCTCCTGTTGGCGGGAACCGGGCAGAAGAGCGATAGTCAACTCCGATTGATTAAGGCCAAACTTCTCGAAGAAGTCCTTCTTTGGCATCGTGGGCTTTGCTGTATCCAATAAAGGATGTCCGCCGGCAAAATCAACTTCAATACCATGCTTTTTGTAGAAATCTCTCTCGAACTCAAAGATCACAATTAACTTGCTGATATACTTTCTTATCGAATTCAACCTTCCGGGCCGGGAGGCCCAAACCTGAGGTGGGATATAATAGATAACCGGTACACTATTATTGATTTTCTTTGCCAGGCGGAGGTTAAATCCGGAGAAATCAACCAGGATTACAGCCGCAGGTTTTACCGTCCTGATCTTATCTAATATATTCCTTTGAAGCGCCAGGAACCGGGGGAGCTTTTTAATTACATCAAAGAATCCTAAAACCGTAAAACCTCTGATTTCAGATATGATCTCGGCTCCGCTTGAGCGCAGCTGATCGCCGCCTACCGCCTGGATTATGATCGAGGGGTTTATCTTGAATAATTCTTTTGCCAGATTTGCCGCATGCAGGTCGCCGGAGGGCTCGCCGCAGATGATCATAATATGGATTTGTTTAGCCATTATTTTATTGTTTAGCGGTTGCGCCGTATCTGTTCCTGAATTTCCAGCGCCACCTCAAGTGCCTCCCGCGCCACCTCTCCGGAGACCAACGGGACCTTATTCTGGCTGACGCAGTCAATAAAGGAGCGCAACTCTTTCTGCAGAGGCTGCTCTTTTTCGATAGGGAGGCTTTCTTTGGAGATTGAGTGGCCATCCTTCCTGTAGACTACCGCCTTAGCTTCCTTATAATCAAGGGATATATACATGTCCTCCTGGAAGATCCGGATCTTGCGCATAGCCTCATCCGAGACGCGGCTGGCGGTTAGGTTTGCGACACAACCGTTACTAAAAGTAATCCGGCTATTGGCGATATCCTCGAATTTAGTCAGGACATTTATTCCGACGGATTCAATCTTGGTAATCTTTGAGGGAACAATTCCAATGACTATATCGATGTCATGGATCATCAGGTCAAGTACAGCCCCTACATCCAGGGAGCGATGAGGGAAGGGGCTCAAGCGGTGGCATTCAATAAATCGCGGATGGCGCACTATATCTCTGGTGGCACCGAAGGCGGAATTAAATCTTTCTATATGTCCGACCTGCAGGATAAGCCTGTTATTTTTTGCTAACTCTATCAGAGAGTCGGCTTCTTTTAGGCCGGTAGTGAATGGTTTCTCAACCAGGGTGTGTATCTTGTTCAGGAGGAAGTCTTTAGCGATTCCATAGTGGGTGTCGGTTGTGGTGGCGATACTTACGGCATCTACCTTGCCGAATAGCTGCTTATGGTCGGTGAACCGGGGAGTCCCCAGCTGCTCGGCTACCTTGTGGAGCCGGTCCTGATTAATATCGCAGACCCCCACTAATTGACAGCAGTCAAATTCGCTGTAAATCTTTGCGTGGATTGAACCGAGATGTCCGGTTCCGATCACGGCAACTCTTGGCTTATTCATGTTATGCATAATATCAGACTCCGATAACCGATGCAACTAAAATCTTACCGGAGAATAGCAAGGGATTTATTTCATAATTAACTTCTATAGTTTCCGAAACACCATTGGCAGTTTTCGCAGCGAATGTCGATTTTAGCCAATGGAGCTTGAGTATTTACGGGGATCCTGGTGGAGCGAAGTCCCTCGACTGCGCTCGGGATTTCGTCCTGAGTGAAATCGAAGGACGAAGCGACAGCACCAGGATGGCGAAGTTGTCTGAGCCCTATTTGCATAGAGCAAATAGGGCGAGTTCTGCAGCCACCGAAAATACGAAAGAGCATTGGCGGCCCAGAGGGTAGAATCGACCTGAGCGAGAAAATTGACAGGGGGGTTTCGGAAATGCCCAAAATTATGCAAATAAATGAGAAAAAAAGTTGCATTTTAAGCAATATATGTTACAATATCATACAATTTTTTAAAAGGAGCAAAAGATGCGGGATTACTTAAGGTTACTGAAATTTGTTCGACCATATATAGGTAAGTTCTTCTTTGCGGCGATCTGTATGGGCTTTTCTGCCCTCTTTGACGGGGTGCAGCTGGCGATGATTGTGCCGGTGGCGGATAAGGTCTTGACTAACCAGAAGATAGTTGTCCCAGCGCAGCTGCCGCCTTTGTTGGCTAGTCTGGTGGACCGGATAAATGATGCCTCGCCCATGGTGGTATTAAAATATATCGCGGTGGGAGTGATCCTGCTGTTTTTGTTTAAGGGGATATTCAGCTTCCTGCAGAGCTACATAATGTCGGATATCGGCCAGTCTGTAGTCAGGGACATCAGGAGTAAACTTTATGCAAAGCTGCAGGGGCTCTCGCTTGATTACTTTACCCAGAAGCGCGGCGGAGAGATGATCTCCCGGGTCACCAACGACGTCAAACTTGTGGAGAATGCAGTTTCCTATGGTTCCACTGACCTGATCTACCAGGGGATGCAGATAGTCATATTCCTATCGCTGACCTTTTTCATATATTTTAAGATGGCGTTGATATCTTTTATTTTAGTGCCCTTTATCGCCTTCCCAATAGTAAAAGTAGGCAAGATTCTGCGTAAGTTATCGCATCGCGGCCAGGAGAAGATGGCCGATATAAATTCCCTGCTCTATGAGTCGATCATCGGCAACAGGATCGTCAAGGCCTTCAATATGGAAGATTATGAAATAAAAAAGTTTGACCAGACCAACCAGCAGTATTATAAGATCTCGATGAAGTCGATTAAGCGCCTGTTGATTTTAAGCCCGGTGACCGAATTTTTAGGCTGTGTGGCCGGAATCTTAGTTTTTGTCTGGGGGGGTAAGGAAGTGATCGCCGGAAAACTCTCCTTCGGCGTATTCGGCCTCTTCCTGGGTGCGCTACTATCGTGTATCAGGCCTTTTAAGAAGATCAGTCAGGTGCATTCTCTGAATCAGCAGGCTACCGCAGCCAGTATCAGAATATATGAAGTATTAGATACCTTATCAAGTATCAAAGAGGCCAAGGGGGCGGTCGATATCAGTAGATTCGATAATAGTATCGTTTATGAGAATGTAAGGTTTAATTACGGTGACAACCAGATCCTAAAAGGCATCAGTTTAAAGGTAGAGAAGGGGCAGATGTTGGCGGTAGTCGGCCCCAGCGGTGTAGGCAAAACAACGCTGCTGGATCTGATCCCGCGTTTTTATGATCCGGTGAAGGGGAGGATTTTAATCGACGGCAAAGATATTAAAGAGGTATCACTTAAATCACTGCGCCGGCTGATCGGTATCGTCACGCAGGAGACATTCCTCTTTAATGATACGATCAGGGCAAATATCGCCTACGGAAAATTAGAGACTTCGGATAAGGAGATTGAGAAGGCAGCGACCCTGGCTCATGCGCATGAATTCATCACTAACTTTTCTTCAGGTTATGATACGGTCATAGGAGATAGGGGTATGAAGCTCTCCGGAGGTGAACGCCAGAGGATAGCCATCGCCCGTGCTCTGCTTAAAGATCCTCCGATTTTGATCCTGGATGAGGCGACATCACAGCTGGATACCCGCTCCGAACGCATTGTTCAGGATGCCCTGGATACCTTAGTCTGCGGAAGAACGGTTCTGGTGATTGCCCACAGGCTCTCTACGGTAAAGAATGCCCAGAGGATTATCGTTCTCCAGGATGGGGTGATTGCCGAAGAGGGGAATCACCAGGCATTATTAGATAAAGGCGGATTATATACGAAGCTTTACCAGATGCAAGAACTACAATAATTGTTGTTTATTTCTAAGATTATGATATAATTACACTTTAATTTCTGAAAAAACCATAAAAGAGCGATATTTCCAGCCTATTCCTGCCAAAAAGCATGATTTAGACAGGAAAACTCGTCAAAAGCAAAATGAAAAGGAAGGAGTAAGAAAAGTGCCGTCAGAATTAATAAAGCAGTTATTAGAAGCAGGGGTGCATTTCGGACATAAAACCGCCCGCTGGAACCCGAAGATGAAGAAGTTCATTTTTGGCCGGAGGAGCGGGATCTATGTCATTGACTTAGAAAAGACAGAGGAGTGTCTGAATAAAGCCAGAGATTTCTTGATGGAGTTGGCATCGAAGGGGGAATACGTGATTTTTGTCGGGACAAAGAAGCAGGCCCAGGAGATCATTCGCGAAGAGGCTGTGCGGGCGGGTATGTATTACGTTGCCGAACGCTGGCCGGGCGGATTGCTGACGAATTTTTCTACGGTAAAAAAGAGCATAAATCGCCTTAAAGAGATCGATAAGATGCATGAGGACGGGACCTTTGAGAAACTGACCAAGAAAGAGGTGTCCGGTCTTGAGAAGGAAGCCGGCAAACTCAAGAAAAACTTTTCCGGGATCGTCCAGATGGAGAGGATGCCGGCAGCGATCTTTATCGTGGATACGAAAAAAGAGGAGACCGCAGTCAAAGAAGCAGGGCGGCTTTCTATCCCGATAGTGGCATTCCTGGATACCAATTGTAATCCCGATCCAATAGCCTATCCGATTCCCGGCAATGACGATGCCGCCAAATCTGTGCGTTTAGTCACATCCCTGATCGCCGACAGCATTATCGAGGGGAGAAAGAAATTCCTCTCCTATCTTTCCGAAAGCGGTGCGGTCTTAAATAAGGACGAGCCAGGGCAAGAGGCTCCCGTGGTATTGCCGGAGGAAGAGGCCGGAATCAAGGAGATCGAGGAGATAGTCGAAGAATCGAGTAAAGATGAACCAGCAGGCCAGCCAAAACCTCCGAAGAAGGGGCATCCATCCAGAGTAGATGATACCAAAATAAAGACTAAGAAGAAAGCGTAGGAATAAGATGAAAAAGATACCACTAGACTCAATCAAAGAATTAAGAAGTATGACCTTGGCAAGTGTGGCTAATTGTAAGGATGCCTTAGAGGAATCCAAGGGAGACATCAAGAAGGCAGCAACCCTGATCCGTAAGCGAGGACTTGAGGTGGCCGCAAAAAAAGGAGAGCGCGCCGCAAAAGAGGGCAGGATCGAGGCCTATGTACATACCGGTAATAAAGTAGGAGTGATCCTTGAGGTAAACTGCGAGACGGATTTCGTAGCGCGTAACGAGGAGTTCCGTCAATTCACTAAAGACGTGGCGATGCAGATAACCGCATTAAGCCCTTCGTATATAAAGAGGGAAGATGTTCCGGAGGATATACTCAAGAAGGAGAAGAATAAGGAGGCCTTCTATAAGGCTAATTGCCTCCTGGAACAATCCTTTATTAAGGATCCAACTGTAACGATCAACGATTGTATGGGCAGTCTCTTGGCAAAATTCAGCGAAAATATTGTTATTCGAAGATTCATCCGTTTTAAGATCGGTGAATAATGAAGAAGGCCAAATATAAGAGGATCGTACTTAAATTAAGCGGCGAGACCTTCCAGGGTAAAAAGTCTCACGGGATCGATAATTCCGTTTTGCTGGCGATCTCGCGCCAGATAAAGGATATCAAGGCTCTGAAGGTAGATATCGCCATCGTCTTAGGAGGGGGCAATATCTTTCGCGGGCAGCAGAACTCCGGGTCGCTGGGGCTGGATATGGATCGTTCAGTAGCCGATTATATGGGGATGCTGGCGACGGTTATAAACGGATTGGCCCTGCAGAATGTCTTAGAGATAGCAGGAATCCCTACCCGGGTGATGAGCGCCATAGAGATGCAAAAGGTAGCCGAGCCATATATCAGAAGAAAAGCGATCAGGCATTTAGAAAAGGGGAGGGTAGTGATCTTTGTAGCCGGTACGGGAAACCCTTATTTTACAACTGATACCGCAGCAGCGCTTAGGGCGGCCGAGATTCACGCCGAGGTGCTCTTGAAGGCGACTAAGGTTGACGGCATCTATTCAGCGGATCCTTTAAAAGTAAAGAGCGCAAGGAAGTTCAAGCGGCTTAAATACATCGATGTGTTAAAGAAGGGCCTAAAAGTCATGGATGCGACTGCAGTAAGCCTCTGCATGGATAATAAACTGCCTATAGTAGTCTTTAATCTTCACCGGAAAAATAATATCAAGGAAGCTGTCCTGGGTGGTAAAGTAGGGACGGTAGTTAGCTAGGGTCTATAAACGGAGGAGCGATGACTACCAAAGAAGTTTTACACAGTACTGAAGATAAGATGAAGAAGACTCTGGAGTCCGTAAAGAGAGAGTTTTCAGAGATCAGGACCGGCAGGGCAAGTCCTCATCTGGTGGAAGGGCTTCATATTGATTATTATGGGACATCGACGCTCTTAAAGCAGATGGCCTCAATCTCGGTGCCTGATGTACATCTGATCACCATACAACCTTGGGACGTTTCTGCAATCGTAGAGATCGAAAAAGCGATCATGAAATCAAGCCTGGGGATCACCCCTTCTAACGACGGGAAGATAGTCAGGCTTTCGCTGCCAGCGCTATCTAAGGAGAGAAGACAGGAGCTGGTTAAGCTCTTACATAAGATGAGCGAGGAGGGCAGGATCTCACTGCGAACGATCAGGCGTGATGCCAAAGAGCATTTAGAGAAACTTCTAAAGGATAAGATAATCTCCGAAGACAATAAATTTAGAGGTGTCGACGAATTACAGAAGATAGTCGATAAGTATATCGCCAAGATAGACGAATTGAGAGAGGAAAAGGAAAAAGAGATCCTCGAATTTTAATAGATCTGGGCCTCTAGCTCATCCGGTAGAGCAGCGGCTTTTTAAGCCGCGTGTGCCGAGTTCGAGTCTCGGGAGGCTCACTTAATTGTATCCGAGACGAGGTGTAAGAGTTTTCATCTGAGATCCCCCTTAAATAAGCGATAGCCATGAGGGGGACGGCTTCTCGTAAGGAGTAAACGAGGGAGAAGCCGGTCTCGGGAGGCTCATAAATTTCCCCGTTATAAACGGGCAGGAAATTTACCCCGAGCATTTTCTCTATTTCATTATAATGCTAGGGGCCTAAAATTTACGCGGACGTGGCGAAACTGGAAGACGCGATAGCCTTAGGAGCTATTGGGGAGACCCTTGGGGGTTCAAATCCCTCCGTCCGCACTTTTTGTGCGGATGAATCGTCAGTCTTATTTTTTAAGATGAATGCGGGAGTAGCTCAGTTGGTAGAGTGCAACCTTGCCAAGGTTGATGTCACGGGTTCGAATCCCGCCTCCCGCTTAATTAACTTCTAAACTGCCAATAACAAACAATAGGAAGGAGAATTACAAGATGAAGATCCAGGATTTTCTTGCTGAGGGAGCGATAACTCCGGATATTAAATCTTCTAAAAAAGGAGATGTGATTAAAGAATTGGTGGATGCTCTGATCAATGCCGGCCAGATCGACAAGCGCCACCGCAACAAAGTAATAGATGCGCTCCTGGTAAGGGAATCCCTGGGGTCGACGGCGATCGGCCAGGGGGTGGCCATACCGCACGCTAAATGTGATTGCATCGGAAAATTAGTTGCTTCTTTTGGCCTCTCCAAAAAAGGCGTAGATTTCGATTCCTTAGACGGTGAGCCGGCATTTATATTCTTTTTGTTGCTGGCTCCTCAGGATTCTGCAGGGCCGCACCTTAAGGCCCTGGCGCGCATCTCAAGGCTCTTAAAGGATAAATATTTCCGTGATAGTTTACGCGCCTGTCAGGAGAATAAAGCAATCGCCAAGATTATTATTCAGGAAGATGAAAAAAGAATTTAAATATTTAGAAAAGTTAAAAGGTTCAAAGTTTGCCCGGGAGTTATTCAAATGGCTTTATCCGGGTATTGGGTTAAAACGCTGGATGGGTATGGCTATATTCGGCGTGATCCTGATAATTATCAGTTCTGCCTATCTGCGCATAGAGGAGATTCAGGTACTAAAGGTGCTGGACACGGTAATTTTGATTTCCGGAATCATAATTTTGGTCTTAAGTATTAAGCGGATCGTCAGGTCCTTTGTTGCCGCACTTGTTCCGGCCTCCAAGGGGAAAGAATTAATCGATATCCTATACCAGAGCAAGCACCTTGATCGCGGCCCCAAGATAGTCACTATCGGAGGGGGCACTGGGTTGTCAATGCTGCTGTTGGGCCTTAAGGCGTTTACATCAAATATTACCGCCATCGTTACCGTGGCCGATGACGGAGGTTCATCAGGCCGGCTGAGACAGCAATTCGATATCCTGCCTCCGGGGGATATACGCAACTGCTTGGTCGCCCTGGCCGATGCGCCGGCACTAATGCGCGATCTCTTTCAGTTTCGTTTTGATAGCAGCTCTCCAGAGCTTTCCGGCCACAGTTTCGGCAACCTCTATTTGACGGCAATGACCAGGTTGACCGGTGATTTTGAAAAGGCGATCAAAGAAACCAGTAAGGTTCTGGCTCTTAGGGGGCAGGTGATCCCCTCGACCTTAAACAATGTGGTACTGGTGGCAGAGCATAAGAATGGCTCGGTTACCGAAGGAGAGAATAAGATTCCTAAGGCGCATATTCCGATTAACAGGGTCAGTTTAAAACCTGCTGCCCCTGTTGCGACTCCGGATGCAATCAAGGCTATCGAGGAAGCTCAGATTATCATCCTGGGGCCAGGTTCTCTATATACGAGTATAATCCCGAATCTCCTGATTAAGGAGATCGCCAACAGTATTGTTGCTTCCAATGCGATTAAGGTTTACGTATGCAATCTGATGACCCAGCAGGGTGAGACAGACGAATTTAAGGCGTCTGATCATATAAAGGCGCTGATTAAACACAGCCATCAGCAGATAATAGATTATTGTATTTTAAATACTTCCGAGGTGCCGGTTTCGGTATTGAAACGATATTCGGAGGAGAAAGCCTATCGGGTAGTCAATGACGCCAAAAATATCAGGAATTTAGGTTATCGGGTTATCGAGGATGATTTTGTGCTTGGCGGAGGGGTAGTCAGGCATGATTCGCTCAAGCTTGCAGGGATGATCTTAGGACTGATTGAAGAAGTATAAATTTAGGAGAACCATGGCATCAATAGTGAAAAAAATAACCGTAAAGAATAAATCAGGGCTGCATGCCCGTCCGGCAGCATTATTCGTGCAGGTCGCCAATAAATTCGATTCCCGGATCACTGTAAAAAACGACACCGAAGAGGTAAACGGTAAATCTATTATGGGCATCCTGATGCTGGGGGCCGAGCAGGGCAGCGAGATTATCATTGAGGCCGAAGGCCATGATGCCCAGGCGGCTCTGGTAGAGTTAGAGAAGATCATAATCAGCGAGGAGTAATTTAATATATGTTTAAGTTAAAAGGTATAGCAGCTGCTTCCGGGATAAGTATAGGGCCAGCCTATAAGATAGGTAAAGAGGAATTTGTTGTGGTTAAGTATGCTATCCGCGAAGAAGAGATTCCTGTGCAGATCCAGCTGTTCGAGGAAGCACTGATTAAGACCCGCCGCGAGATCATCGGTCTCCAGAAGAGGATTTCCGTCGACATGGGGCAGGATGAGGCCCAGATCTTCGATGCCCATCTTCTGGTGCTTGAGGACAGGATGCTGATTGAGGAGGTCATCTCCCGCCTGAAAAAGGGGCAGTTGAATGTCGCCTACATATTCTCCGAGGTACTAAAAAGATACATCCAGGTATTCTCGAATATTGAGGATGAATACCTTAAGGAGCGTATTTCAGATATTAATGATGTCGGTAGGAGGATATTGCGTAATCTTCTTGGGAAGGGGCGGACGAATTTCCAAGACTTTAAGGAAAAGGTGGTGATTGTAGCGCATGATCTATCTCCTTCGGATACCGCAGCGATGCATAAGCAGAATGTTTGCGCTTTTGTTACCGATATCGGAGGAAAGACATCTCATACGGCTATCATGGCCAAGTCACTTGAGATCCCGGCGGTAGTCGGTGTGGGGGGGCTCAGTAATACAGTTAAAACCGGAGACTTGTTGATCGTTGACGGGGTAACCGGCGCGGTAATCATTAATCCCGATCAGGCCACATTAGAGGAATATCGGGAGGAGGAGAAGAAGCTAAAAGGGATCGTAGAGAGATTCTTAGTCAGTAAAGATCTCCCCCCTGTTACCCTTGATAAAAAGACACTCCAGGTCTTGGCTAATATAGAGCTCCCTGAGGAGGTGCCGGCGGTAAAACTCCACGGAGGGCAGGGAATAGGCTTATATCGTACTGAATTTTTATACATGAACAGGAAGGATCCTCCGACAGAGGAGCAGCAGTACCAGGCCTACAAATATGTAGCGGAGGAGTTAGCTCCTCATCCTGTAGTGATCAGGACACTGGATTTAGGGGGGGACAAATTTTTATCGCAGTTTGAGGTACCTACTGAGATAGAACCGTTTTTGGGTTGGCGGGCGATCAGGTTCTGCCTGGCCAGGCCAGATGTCTTCAAGATGCAGCTGCGGGCGATCCTGCGGGCATCAGCCCACGGTAAATTAAAACTGATGTACCCGATGATCTCAGGGGTCGAAGAGTTGAGGCAGGCCAATAAGATCCTAGAAGAGTGTAAGGCCGAGCTAAAAAAGCAAAAGATAAGTTTTAACAAAGACCTTGAAGTCGGGGTGATGATCGAGGTTCCCTCTGCGGCATTGACTGCGGATATCCTGGCGCAGGAGGCGGTTTTTTTCAGCATCGGAACCAATGACCTGATTCAGTATTCCCTGGCAGTGGACCGGGCAAATGAAAAAGTAGCTTATCTATATGAGCCGACGCATCCAGCGATCCTGCGGATGATCAAAAATATAATAGATCATGCGCATAAGGCCGGTATAAAGGTGGCGATGTGTGGAGAGATGGCAGGAGAGCCGATGCTGGTTCTGATCCTCTTAGGTTTAGGGCTTGATGAATTCAGCGTGCCCCCGTTTTTGATTCCCGAGACAAAGTTTATTATCCGCAGCGTCAAGATCTCTGCGATGGAGAAATTGGCGCTTGAGGCATTGAAGCTGACTACGGCCAAAGAGGTAGAGGATTTCTGTCAGAAAAAGTTAGTTGAGATAATCGGATAAGGCGGGTATTGATTGAAAAGATCACTTTCTCCGACTAGCATAAAAAAGATTGATAAGTCCGGTATGCTGGATGCCTTGAATCATTTTCCCCGGCAATGCCGTCAGGCGAGTCAGATCGCCGCCGGCTTAAGGAACTTGCCTGAGTGCAAAGATGTAAAAAGGATAGTTTTTGTCGGAGTGGGCGGTTCGGCGATCGGGGCAGATTTGGTACGCTCCTATCTTTATTTTAAGTCTTCGTTGCCGATCCAGGTGATCCGTGAGTATGAGCTTCCTGCTTATATCGATAGCCAGACACTGGTTTTTGTCTGCAGCTATTCCGGAAATACCGAAGAGACCTTAAGTGCCTACGCCCAGGCCAGAGATAAGGGGGCGGTTTTAATTGCTATCTCTTCGGGGGGCCAGCTAAGGGAGAGGGCTGCGCAGGATAAGATCACATTTGTTGAGATTCCCAGAGGCCTGCCGCCACGCTATGCCATAGGATATTTAAGCATTATTCCTTTGAGTATATTAGCCACTCTGGGGTTAACCGAAGAAGTCCTCCCTAACATTAATCAGGCGATCAAGGTACTAGAGGAGTTGCAGCAGACCAAGATTAATCCGCGCATCGGCTCAGCGGATAATGTCTCCAAATGCATTGCCCAGGAGCTCTACAATAAGCTGCCGGTGGTCTATTCGTCATCAGCAAACTTTAGCGTAGTGGTCAGGCGTTTCCGCAGCCAGCTGAACGAAAATTCTAAAGTTCTGGCATCATCTGCTTACTTTCCGGAAATTGGCCACAATGAGATCACTGGCTGGGATAATCCTAAGAGCCTCCTGAAGAAGGCAGCGATTGTGATATTCAGGGATAATTTAGTCAATCCGCGGATATCTAAGAGGATAGAGCTCACAAAAGAGATTATCGCCAAGGAGACAGGCCAGAGGATCCTGGAAGTTTGGTCGCGGGGGGAGGATTTATTAAGCAGGATATTCTCCTTAATCTATATCGGAGATTTTATATCTTATTATCTGGCGATTCTCTATGGTATTGATCCGGCATCCACAGATAGGATTACAGTTTTGAAGGAGAGGTTGAAGAGAGGATGAAAGCGCTGGTATTGGCGGCAGGTTATGCAACCCGGCTTTACCCTTTAACCAAAAAATATCCAAAGCCGCTGCTTAAAGTGGGACCGAAGTGTATAATCGATTACGCAATCGAGAAATTGGATTCTCTCGATGAAATAGATGAGATCATTGTGATTACCAATACTAAATTTGTCCGGCGGTTTAGGGAATGGTCGGCTAAAGCTAAAACCAATAAAAAAATATCCTTGGTCGATGATTTGTCAAAAACACTCTCTGACCGCAGGGGCGCAATCGGAGATATGAGTTTTGCAATCAACAAAAAGAGAATAAAGGACGACCTCTTGGTGATCGGAGGGGATAACCTTTTCGACGGGGGGCTGAGAGGGTTTGTAAAGTTCGCTAAAGCCAGCAAAGGATCGCCGGTTCTTGGCGTGTATAGATTAAAAAGCAAGAAAGAGGGGAAAAAATACGGGATAGTGGCATTGGATAAATCTAAGAGGGTTATCGATTTTCAGGAGAAACCCCAAAATCCGAAATCAAAATTGGCGGCGATGTGCCTTTATTATTTCCCCAGGCAGAGAGTAAAATTAATCAAGAGTTACCTAAGTAGTAAGTCTTCAAAGACCGACGCTACTGGTTTTTACATAGATTGGCTGCGTAAGAAAATAAAGGTTTACGGATTTGTCTTCAAGGGTAGGTGGTATGATATCGGAGATTTAAAATTTCTCAACGAGGCAAAGAGAAAGTTTTCTAATTGAATATCCGCCACAAAGCTTGGCGGATTAAATTCGCACTCATCACTTATGTCGTGCTGGCGCACTCCATAAGCGATGTGCTCATTTAAGATCCCCCGGCCGGAATAGTTGAATAACGGCGGCCCCGGGATAAATTCGCACTTATCACTTAGCTTCTCCGCCTGCGGCGGATCGCTAAGTGATGTGCTCATTTAAGGAGGAAAGTAATGCATAAACATTTCTTTACATCGGAATCTGTCGGCGAGGGGCATCCGGATAAGCTCTGCGATCAGATCTCAGACGGCGTTTTAGACGAAGTAATCAGGCTTGATGAGAATAAGGAGATGTGTAGGGTTGCCTGTGAAACATATGTTACTATGGGTTTGTTAATAGTAGGCGGGGAGATTACCACAAACGCCTATGTCGATATACAGAAGATGGCACGCAGAATCATCAAGGAGATCGGCTATACGCATCCTAAGTACGGATTCGACTATGAGACTTGCGCGATTATCAATACTATCCATAGCCAGTCGCCGGATATCGCCCAGGGGGTCAATGTCGGAGGCGCCGGTGACCAAGGGATTATGTTCGGTTATGCCTGTCGCGAAACACCTGAATATATGCCACTTCCGATTACCTTGGCCCAGAAGCTGGTCAAGCGGATGTCGCAGGTGCGCAGGGATAACGTATTAAAGTACCTCGGGCCTGACTGTAAATCGCAGGTGACGATAGAGTATCATAATGGTAAGCCTAGACGTGTGGATTCGGTTGTACTTGCCTGTCAGCATACCGATGAGATACTCGATAGGACCGGACGGCAGATTACCTCTAAAGCGCGTAAGGAGCTTATTGATGTGATTGCAAAGCCGATACTCAAAGATCTGGTGGACCGCAAGACTAAATATTACGTCAACCAGACCGGGAAGTTTATCATCGGCGGCCCTCAGTCGGATACCGGTATGACCGGACGTAAGATTATCGTAGATACTTATGGCGGTACAGTGGCGCATGGCGGGGGCGCTTTCTCCGGTAAAGACCCGACAAAGGTTGATCGTTCGGCAGCTTATATGAGCCGGTATATCGCAAAGAATCTGGTTGCCGCAGGGATCGCTGAAAAGCTGATGGTTCAGCTATCTTATGTTATCGGCTATGCGGATCCTTTATCTATCTATGTAGACACCTACGGTACGGGTAAGATCTCTGATTCAAAGCTGGTAAAACTGATCCGCCAGAATTTCCAACTTAACCCCAGGGGGATAATTAAAACGCTGGACCTGTTACGTCCGATTTACAGGAAGACTGCTGTTTTCGGACATTTCGGCAGGAACGAGCAGGAATTTTCCTGGGAGAAGCTGGATAAGGTGAGCATTTTAAAAAGAGAAGCATCGAGGATATAACAATTAAGATCCCCCGCAGCCTGCAAGAAGACAACGGGCTGCCCGGGATAAATTCGCCCATACAATTTACGTTCGCTTTCACTCCGTAAATTGTGGGCTCATTTAAGGAGCATTGAATGAAATACGACATCAAAGATATTAAATTAGCCAAGAAGGGAGCGCTACGCATAGAATGGGCCTCCAATAATATGCCGGTCTGCAGACTGATTGAGAAGAGGTTCTCCAAAGAGAAGCCTTTAAAAGGATTGAAAGTGGCGGCCTGCCTCCATGTAACCACAGAGACCGGTGTATTAATGCGGGTATTAAAGGCAGGAGGAGCCGAGATTTATCTTTGCGCTTCAAATCCGCTCTCAACCCAGGATGATGTCGCATCTTCCCTGGTGAAGAATCTGGGGATTTCAGTATTTTCGATCAAGGGTGAAAATACCTTGACTTACTACCGTCATCTTCAGGCGGTGTTGGCGCCTAAACCCGATATTACCATGGATGATGGAGCAGATCTGGTAAGCACCATACACCAGCGGGCTCCCGAGATGCACAATAATATCATCGGCGGCACAGAAGAGACTACAACCGGGGTAATCAGGCTTAAGGCACTGGCAGCGCAGGGGAAATTACGTTATCCGATTATCGCGGTTAATGACGCACAGACAAAGCACTTCTTCGACAACCGTTACGGAACAGGCCAGTCGACGATAGACGGGATTCTGCGGGCTACCAATATGCTGATAGCCGGCGCTAACTTTGTGGTCTGCGGTTATGGCTGGTGCGGTAGAGGCGTTGCCATGCGTGCCAAGGGAATGGGGGCAAAAGTGATTATAGTCGAGGTTGATGCCTTGAGGGCCCTGGAGGCTACTATGGACGGTTATGAGGTGATGCCGATTAAGAATGCCGCCAAAGTCGGTGATGTCTTTGTTACCGTCTCCGGCGACACCAGCGTTATCCGCGGTGAGCATTTCCAAGTGATGAAAGACGGTGCGATCGTGGCAAACTCCGGGCATTTTAATGTCGAGATT
Source organism: Candidatus Omnitrophota bacterium (assembly GCA_016783715.1). GTDB lineage: Bacteria > Omnitrophota > Gorgyraeia > Gygaellales > Profunditerraquicolaceae > BS750m-G15. Next base: position 13,226 of record JADHWA010000006.1, on the reverse strand, counting down.
GATATTCCGGCATTGAAGAAACTGAGCAAGAAGAAGAGAACAATCCGTGATTACGTAGATGAATATACTTTAAAGAATGGGCGTAGAGTTAACCTCCTAGGTGAGGGCAGGTTGATTAATCTGGCGGCTGCCGAAGGCCATCCGGCGCAGGTAATGGATATGTCTTTTGCCAACCAGGCGCTCTCTGCCGAATATATCCGTAAGGAGAATGCCCAGCTTGAAGGCGATGTTTATAGAGTCCCACAGGAGATCGACTCCAGGATCGCCGAACTGAAGCTTAAATCCATGGGGATCAGGAAAGATACATTAACAGCCGAGCAGACTAAATATTTGTCCAGTTGGGAGTCAGGTACATAAAAAACGGAGGCAAAATGAAGAGGGCAAAGATATTTCTGGCAATTTTTGCTTTAGTATTTTTTGCATCTAGTATCGCCTGGGCGCAAGATACACTTGATGTACGCTCAGATATCAGCGAAGTCACTATTTATCCGGACTCAGCTTTAATTTCCAGGCTGGCGAATTTAAAACTCTCACCCGGAGACTATAAGATAATCTTCGGTGATATCATCCCCCAGATCGATGAGAATTCCCTCAGGGTCTCCTCCGGGGGGAGCGCAGAATTAAAGATTCTCGGGGCACAGCTTAAAAAAGAGTTCCTGAAAGAGGTGCCGCAGGAGGAGGTTAAGAAATTGCAGGATCAGATCCAGGAGTTCAGGGATCAGATCCGGAGCTTAGAGGATTTAAAGAGGGTTCTGGCTGAGAACAGGAAGTTTCTTGATTCAGTGCGCCTCTTCTCCGGGGATCAGATCCCAAAGGACCTGGTCACCAGGATGCCGCCGGCAAAGGAGCTGGAAGAAACCCTGAAATTTCTTGATAGAAACTTACAAGATAACTATTCAGGGATTCAGCAGAATGAGATCGAGATCCGGGATATTTATAAAGAGATTGATCTGCTAAACCGTAAATTATCGCAAATTTCTGGACCAGCGAGGAAACAGAAGAGATCAATCGAAGTAGAGATCGAAGTTGAGAAAGCCGGCGAAGTGGAGTTGGTGGTTTCATTTCTTGTATATGGTGCTTCCTGGCAGCCTATCTATGATGCCCGGGCAGACTTCCAAAAAGCAGAGGTGGAGTTGGTTTCCTTTGGAATTATCAGGCAGAATACCGGTGAAGACTGGAATGATGTTAATATGGTCCTTTCTACTGCCAAGCCGACTATCGGTGGACGGATGCCTTATGTAAACCCCTGGTTTATCAGGCCGTATCAGCCGGAGGTTTTCAAGGTACAGGAGAAAGCCGAGCTTAGACGAGGGGCTCTTCAATTCGAGGCCTTTGATGCAGCAGCTCCTGTAGAGGGCGCGATGGCACTTTCCGGGATGATTGATAAGAATATATATGCAACCTCCGAAGAGAAGGGTATTGCGGTAGTCTATCGGTTGCCGAGGAAGGCCAAGATCAAATCAGACGGCACAGAGCATAAGCTTGCGATTTCTACACAGGTGCTTAAGGCTGACTTTGAGTATTCAAGCGTTCCGCGCCTGGCGCCTTATGCCTATTTAGGCAGCAAAGTAACTAACGCCAAGGATCTGCAGCTTCTTGCCGGCAGGGTGAATATATTCTTAGAGGGGGATTATGTCGGTACATCCAGCATCGATAATATCGGTCCGGGAGAGGAGTTTGATCTTTATCTAGGCGTTGATGAAAGCGTTAAGGTAAAACGCCAGCAGATAAAGAAAACGATAGACCAGACCTTGGTAGCCGGTATTCCTTCACCTAAGAAGATTACGACCTATGAGTATAAGTTAAGCATAGAAAACTATAAATCCAAAGATATCTTAGTAAAACTCTTTGAAGCTATTCCTGTTTCAGAGGATGATAGAATTAAAGTCAAGATTCTAAAAGTATCCCAAGGGCCTCAGCAGAAGGATTGGAAGGATCGCAAGGGCGTCTGGCTATGGGATCTGGAGCTTGCCCCTAAACAGAAACTGGAGATATTTTATAGCTTTAGCGTTGAGCATCCGCGCAATATGCAGGTGGAAGGCCTGTATTAAGGTAAGTAACCATGGCGATAAAAAAGATTGCAGTACTGACTACCGGAGGAGATGCCCCGGGGATGAACGCGGCAATCCGTTCGGTTACGCGTTATGCCATCTATAAAAAGCTTCAGGTAGCGGGTGTTTCGCAAGGGTGGTGGGGGCTGATCAATGATGAGATAAAGTTAATGGATCGTCGCTCTGTCTCGGGGATAATCAACCAGGGCGGGACGGTATTAAAGACCTCAAGGTGCCTTGAGTTTAGGACTGTAAAAGGCATGAAGATGGCATATCAGGTAGTCAAGGCGAATTCAATTGATGCTTTGGTGGTCATTGGCGGCAACGGCAGTTTTACCGCAGCGCACAGGTTATATAATAAATATAAAGTTCCCTGTATCGGGATTCCTGCTTCAATCGATAACGATGTTAACGGTATAGATGTTACCATAGGTTCGGATACCGCGGTGAATACGGCCTTAAACGCAATCGATAATATTCGTGATACCGCCACCTCTATGGAGAGGATCTTTGTTGTCGAGGTAATGGGTAGAGATAGCGGTTACATCGCTCTGACAGTCGCTCTGGGCGGCGGGTGCGAAGCTGCAATCATCCCGGAGAGAAAATATAACCTTAATTCGATCTGTTCGGATATCGTAAAAGGTAACTTGCAGGGTAAGCTTAGCTGGATAATCGTGGTGGCTGAAGGCGCTGGCTCTGCAGTTGATATCGCAAAGAAGATAAGGAAGATTACAGGTTTAGACAGCAGGGCAGTGGTGTTAGGACACGTCCAGCGCGGAGGCCGTCCTACCGCTTTCAGCCGTGACCTAGCACTTCGGCTGGGACAGGCAGCAGTAGATGCTTTATTAAGCGGCCAGATTGACAAAGCGGTAGGACTATGCGGTAACAAGATCAGCACCGTATCTTTTGCTACTGCTATAAAGAAGAAAAAGATCAAGATAGAACACTGGTATGATTTAATTAAAATTTTAACGTAAGTGAGGACGCAATTTATGGAACGTAGTGATCATAAATTGCTATCCGAACTTACCCTTGACATCTACCTAAAATAAATTAATTAAAGTAAATGTCGAGGGTTAATTCGCACTTATAACTTAGCTTCACTGTCGTTCGCTAAGCTATGTGCTCATTTAAGATCCCCTGGCCGTAATAGTTGAACAACGACGGCCACGGGATAAATTCGCACTTATCACTTAGCTTCACTGCCGTTCGCTAAGTGATGTGCTCATTTAAGGAGGTAGTAGCATGGGTAGAAGGCCACTCGATGTGCAAAAATTCGTTATGGAGTTAGTTAACAGCGATGATATGGCGGATAAGAGAAGGATCGCCAAGAAGATATCCGACATCGCTTATAAAAAAGAGATTTATCCTTCGAGTATCCACGAGTTCTATATGGCGCGAGGCAGGGGGGAGTTTAGCGGGTTTACCGTCCCGGCGATCAATTTACGGGCCATGACATATGACCTGGCGCGGGCTATTTTTCGAGTAGCCAAGAAGAATAACACTGGATCTTTTATCTTTGAGATCGCAAAGTCGGAGATGGGGTATACTGCTCAGCCGCCGGTTGAATTTGCCGCGGTAATCCTGGCTGCGGCGGTCAAGGAGGAGTATAAGGGGCCGGTGTTCATTCAGGGGGATCATTTTCAGGCCAATCTGAAGAAATTTAAGGATGATCCGCAAAAAGAGTTGGATGTACTGCAGGCACTAATCATCGATGCGCTGGCTGCCGGATTCTATAATATCGACATCGATTCCTCTACTCTGGTTGATCTTTCTAAGCCCAGCGTAAAGAAGCAGCAGTATCTCAACTATGAGGTATGTGCAAAACTGACTCAATTCATCCGCCGCAATGAGCCCAGAGGGGTAACGGTTTCAGTGGGTGGAGAGATCGGAGAGGTTGGACATCAGAATTCGACACCTGAGGATTTGAGGGCATTTATGGCCGGTTTTAAGGAAAGACTGCGTAAGGGGTTAGTAGGTATCAGCAAGATCTCTATACAGACCGGCACTTCACACGGGGGCGTAGTCTTACCCGACGGGAATATCGCCGAGGTAAAATTGGACTTTGATACCTTAAAAAATCTTTCGGCACTAGCCAGGAGTGAATTCGGAATGGCCGGAGCAGTGCAACACGGAGCCTCAACGCTCCCTGAGACAGCATTTCATAAGTTTGCCGAGTGTGATGCAGCTGAAGTGCATTTAGCTACTCAATTCCAGAATATGATCTATGAGAGTAAGCATTTTCCAGATGACTTAAGACAGCGGATTTATGAATGGTTAAAAACCAATGCCGCAAGCGAGAGAAAAGACGGCCAGACCGATGATCAGTTTATCTATAAAACCAGGAAGAAAGCCTTAGGGCCGTTCAAGAAAGAGATCATGGGACTGAGTGAGGAGGTCCGGCTTGCAATCACCGCTGAGATCGAAGCTAAATTCGATTTTCTCTTTAAGCAGCTTAACAACGTAAATAACAGGGAACTCATAGACAAGTATGTTGCCCTAAAGCGTGTGATCAGCCGTAAGCGCAAGGAGAAACAGGCTAAAGAAATTACACATGACGGCGAAGGTGACGATTAATTTAGGAGGCATTTATGCGTTCTGATAAAATTAAAAAAGGAATCGAGAGAGCTCCGCATCGAGCACTTTTGCATGCTACAGGTCTATCCCGCAGGGACCTGAGCCGTCCCTTCATCGGGGTGGCCACTTCTTTTACCGACCTGATTCCCGGTCATATCGGTATGCGTGACCTGGAGCGTTTTATTGAGCGCGGCATCTGTTACGGGGGAGGAGTGCCTTTTTTCTTCGGTGTACCTGGTATCTGCGACGGAATAGCCATGGGTCACCTGGGTATGTGTTATCCTCTGCCATCTCGGGAGATTATCGCCGACACCATCGAGACAGTGGCAAATGCCCATCAGTTAGATGGATTAGTCCTGTTGACCAATTGTGACAAAATTACACCCGGGATGTTGATGGGGGTGGCGCGTCTAAATATCCCGGCGATCGTGGTGACCGCCGGCCCGATGTTAAGCGGCCGCTACAAACAACGGAAACTTGCTTTTGTTCACGATACTTATGAGGCCTTGGCCAGGACCAAGAAGGGGGAGATCTCCGGGGAGGAGTTATCGTGTCTTGAGATGGAGGCTTGTCCCGGAGCAGGTTCCTGTCAGGGATTATATACTGCCAATACCATGGCCTGTATTACCGAGACTTTGGGGATGTCACTGCCGGGCTGTGCTACCGCTTTGGCTGTCTCGGCAAAAAAGCGCAGAATCGCCCAGGATAGCGGCACAAAGATATGCGAATTAGTCAGGAAGAATATTCGGCCGTTGGATATTATAAATAAGAGATCACTTAAGAATGCGATTGTGGTGGATATGGCCTTGGGGGGTTCAAGTAATACCGTCCTTCATCTAATGGCTATCGCCCATGAGGCGGGGGCAGATTTGGATCTGGAGGTTTTTGATAAGATCAGCAAAAAAACCCCGCACATTACGAATCTTGAGCCATCGGGCACACACTTTATGGAGGATTTAGAATATGCCGGCGGAATACCTGCAGTATTAAAACGCCTCAGGGGTAAATTAAACAATACGCTCTCGGTAAGCGGGCAGAAAACTCTTGAGATCGCCTCTGCGGCAGAGATTTTCGATCAGGATGTTATCCGCCCCTTTACTAAGGCCTATCATAAACAGGGGAGTCTGGCGGTGCTCTTCGGGAATCTTGCTCCCTGTGGGGCGGTAGTGAAACAGTCAGCGGTCAGCTCTCGAATGATGCATTTTAAGGGGAAGGCGAAGGTCTTCAATAGGGAAGAAGAGGCAATGAAGGCGATATTAGGCCGTAAGATAAAATCAGGCGATGTGGTGGTTATTCGTTATGAGGGGCCTGCAGGCGGGCCGGGGATGCGAGAGATGTTAGCGCCAACCGCCGCAATAGTGGGATTAGGTTTAGCGGATTCAGTGGCTCTGATTACCGATGGGAGATTCTCAGGAGGTACTAAGGGGCCCTGCATCGGCCATGTATCTCCGGAGGCAAAGAGCGGCGGACCGATTGCGATTTTAAAAGACGGTGATATAATAGAGATCGATATACCGAATAGGAAATTGTCGGTTCGCTTAAATAAATATGACATAGACAAGAGATTAAGAAATGCTTTGCTCTTGCCGCCGAAGATCAAGACAGGATATCTATCAAGATACTCTAAGTTAGTCAGTTCAGCAGATAAAGGAGCTATTTTAACTTAGCGTACAGCGTATAGCGGTTAGCGTTTAGTAAAAGCACTATATTTAACTCTATGCGCTTCGCGCTAAACGCTAGAGAGCATAGTCAAGGAGTTGCAATGAAGGGTGCGGATATAATTGTTAAGAGTTTAAAGAATGCAGGGGTAGAGGTAATCTTTGGTTATCCCGGAGGTTCTGTTCTGCCTTTATTCGACAGCCTGTATGATGCGGATTTTAAATTTATTCTGACCCGTCACGAACAGGGTGCAGCCCATGCTGCCGACGGATATGCCCGTGCAACCGGCAGAGCCGGAGTTTGCATAGCCACCAGCGGTCCCGGCGCGACTAACCTGGTTACCGGAATTGCCAATGCCTATATGGATTCGATTCCGATCGTGGCGATTACCGGCCAGGTCAAGACCTGCCTTATAGGTAATGATGCTTTTCAGGAGGCAGATGTTACCGGAATTACCCGTCCGATCTCCAAGCATAACTATCTGGTAAAGGAGATAAAAGATTTATCCACGACTATTAAGGAGGCATTTTATATTGCAGTCAGTGGTCGTCCGGGACCGGTGGTAATCGATATCCCGGTAGATATTCAGATGCAGGATGCTGAGTTCCTCTGGCCTGAGGTGTTGAATATCCGCAGCTACAAGCCGGTCTACTTCGGACATCCCGGCCAGATTAAAAAAGCTGCTAAATTGATCTCTAAAGCCAAGAAACCTCTGATCTATTCCGGCGGCGGGATCATCACCAGCGGAGCAAATTTATTATTACGGGAGTTTGCCGAGAAAATTCAGGCACCGGTCACCTGGACCCTGATGGGTATCGGCGGATTTCCTTCTGTTCATCCTCTGGCCCTGGGGATGCTGGGGATGCACGGCACAGCTTATGCTAATCATGCGATTATGGAATCGGATCTGATCATTGCGGTGGGTGCCCGTTTCGATGACCGGGTTACCGGCAGGATCGATTCCTTTGCCCCCAATGCTAAAGTCGTCCATATTGATATTGACCCGTCATCAATCAGTAAAAACTTCAGAGTCGATGTCCCGATAGTCGGTGATGCCAAGAATATCTTAGGTGAGCTCTTAGAGCAGATCAAGATTTTGCCTGATTCGTCTGCCTGGATAAAAGAAGTCGAATCTCTGAAGAAGAAGTATCCCCTAAAATATAAAGAGGGTGATAAGGTCAAGCCGCAGTATGTAGTGGAGCAGATTGACCAGGCAACCAAGGGCGAGGCGATTATCACAACCGAGGTCGGACAGAACCAGATGTGGGCGGCGCAGTGGTATAAATACAGCCATCCCCATACCTTTATATCATCGGGAGGCCTGGGTACGATGGGCTTTGGTTTTCCTGCGGCCATGGGTGCCAAGATGGGGTGCCCGGAAAAAACGGTCTTTGATATCGCAGGTGACGGTTCAATCCAGATGAATATACAGGAGCTGGCAACCTGTGTTGCCAATAAGATCAACGTCAAGATTGCAATTTTAAATAACGGCTACCTTGGAATGGTGAGGCAGTGGCAGGAATTATTCTACAAGAAGCGCTATGCCTATACCCGGATTAGCGGCCCGGATTTTGTGAAGTTGGCTGAAAGTTACGGTGCCGCGGGGATCCGGGTGACCAAAAAAGAAGATGTGCGTCCTGCGATCGATAAGGCGCTCAAGATAGATAATACGGTGTTGATTGACTTTCATATCGAGCCGGAGGAGAATGTCTACCCGATGGTTCCTGCGGGTGAGGCTATTAACCGCATGATAGGAGGGATGGCGTAGTGCGCTGTCAAAAAAAGTTTTTAACAGACAGCGCACAGAGCAATTGAGCAATGGAGAATAGAACAATAGAGCCGAGGCTCAATTGCGGTCTATTTTCTATTGTTCAGAAATTAATTTAAGAATGTAGCAATTTCATTGAAACTTTCTTCGAGACAATGAAATAACGAAAACTGATAAATGGAGATAAGCGAATGAAACATACAATATCGGTGACAGTAGAGAATAAGTCGGGTGTCCTGGCGCGTGTATCTAATCTCTTCAGCGCCCGCGGTTATAATATCACCTCGCTTGCGGTATCCGAGACCCTGGATCCGACCGTTTCATATATGACCATCGTGGTCGAGGCCAAGGATGAGTCAATATTGGAGCAGATTAAGAAGCAGTTAAATAAACTGATAGATGTAATCACGGTGACTGATTTTACCAAGAAAGAACATGCCGACCGCGAGATGATCCTGGTAAAGGTCAGCTATTCCTCTGGAAATAAATCAAAGTTGACCCGAGCGCTTGATAAGTACGTGGCTAAGATTATTCAACAAAAGGGGAACTCTGCGATTATTGAGATCGTCGGTGACCAGGGCCAGATCGCTGCGGTGCTTCTTAAGCTGGAGCAATTCGGGATAAAGGATCTGGTGAGGACAGGCAGAGTGGCAATGCAGTATTAAATGAGGACGAGACTTATGGATCCGCCGAAGGCGGAGAACATAAGTCTCTGTCCGAATTTAACCCCTCACCCAGTTTAGTATCTACTGCTACTTGTTTGGGTGCGGGGTTCAATGCGCAGACGCTTAATAGACAGGAATAACAACGGACGCTACCCCACCCTTGCATGCAAGGGCTGGGTCTGCTCATTAAAGGAGGTTTTAGATGGCAAAGGTTTATTACGACAAGGATGCGGATTTAGAGTTATTAAAAGATAAAACAATTGCGATTATCGGCTATGGTATTCAGGGTCGCGGTCAGGCATTATGCCTGCGTGATTCCGGATGCCGGGTAGTTGTCTCTGAAGTCGAGGGAACCACCAACTTCGAATTAGCCAAGAGTGATGGATTTAACCCCCTCTCTGCGGATGAAGCAGCCAAAGAGGGTGACATTATCCAGATCCTTACCCAGGATCATGTGCAGGCCAAGGTCTATAAAGAAGATATTAAGCCTAATCTAAAGAAGGGGAAGGCGCTTTGCTTCTCGCACGGATTCAATATCCGCTTTAAGCAGATCAAGCCCCCGAAGAAGGTCGATGTATTTATGGTCGCCCCGAAAGGCCCAGGTGCCCTGGTAAGAAAAATGTACGAAGAAGGCAAGGGTGTTCCGTGTCTGGTTGCGGTTTATCAGGACTCAAGCGGCAATGCTTTAAAGCTCGCCCTGGCCTATGCCAAGGCGCTTAAGGCGACGACTGCCGGTGTAATCGAGACTACCTTTGAAGAAGAGACAGAGACGGATCTTTTCGGAGAGCAGGCAGTGCTTTGCGGAGGCGTAACTGCCCTGATCAAGGCAGGATTCGATACGCTGATCGAGGCAGGGTATCAGCCGGAGATCGCTTATTTTGAGGTCCTGCATGAATTAAAACTAATCACTGATTTAATTCAGGAGAGGGGGATCTCCGGGATGCGCCGGGGGGTATCCAATACCGCCTGTTACGGCGATCTTTCGCGCGGCCCCAGGATTATTACCGAGAAGACCCGCAAAGAGATGAGGAAACTCCTGAAGGAGATAAAGTCGGGAAAATTCGCCAGAGAGTGGATAAAGGAGAATGAAGCAGGGCGCCCTAATTTCAATAAATGCCTAAAAGAAGGCGACGAGCATCAGATTGAGAAAGTGGGTAAGGACTTAAGAGAAATGATGCCCTGGATGAAAAAAGCGTAAAGCGTAAAACAAAAAAGCGGCAAAACTAAAGCGTAAAACGCAAAGCTGGAGTATAAAACTTAAAACTTTACACTTAAACTTTGCGCTTTGCACTTTGGACTTTAAGTTAAGACATGGCTAACATACTCATATTCGATACCACACTCAGAGACGGAGAGCAGGCCCCGGGTGCCTCATTGAACCAGAAGGAGAAGCTCGAGATAGCCCAGTCTCTGGCTGACTTGGGGGTGGATATAATTGAGGCGGGTTTTCCGATCACCTCAGCAGGAGATTTTGCCAGTGTGCAGTCTATCGCCAAGAGCGTTAAGACTGCGGTGATCTGCGGATTGGCGCGTTCAATCAAAAAAGATATCGAGGCAGCAGCCACAGCACTTAAGCCGGCGAAAAGGCCACGCATACATGTATTTCTGGCTACCTCTAAGATCCATATGCAGTATAAACTCAAGAAAGCTGAGGATGAGATACTGAGGTTGGCCGTAGAGGGCGTAAGATACGCAAGGAAGTATTGTGCAGATATCGAGTTTTCTCCGGAGGATGCCTCACGCAGCGAAAAGAGTTTTCTCTACAGGGTAATCGAGGCGGTAATTGATGCCGGTGCCACTACGGTCAATATTCCGGACACCGTAGGATATGCCGAGCCGGAGGAATTCGGCGCATTGATCGCTGCAATCAGAGATAACGTGATCAAAATTAACAAGGCGGTAATCTCGGTACACTGCCATAATGACCTTGGTTTAGGGGTTGCCAATTCCCTGGCAGCGATAAAAAATGGCGCCCGTCAAGTCGAATGTACTATAAACGGAGTGGGGGAGCGCGCAGGAAACGCAGCGCTCGAAGAGATAGTGATGACGCTGGACACCAGAGCTGACCTTTTCGGCGAATTTAGCACTAATATTAAGAAAAAACAGATTTATAAAACCTCAAGGTTGGTAAGTAGGCTTACCGGATTCGTGATTGCCCCTAATAAGGCGATCGTAGGAACAAATGCCTTCCGTCATGAATCAGGCATTCATCAAGACGGCGTCCTGAAAGAGCGTTCAACCTATGAGATCATTAAGCCTCAGGATGTGGGATTCTACGGCCGGGGCCTTGTCCTGGGTAAACATTCAGGCCGGCATGCCTTTAGCGAAAGGCTTAAGTCCCTGGGGTTTAGTTTAAATAAGATGCAGTTAGATAAGGCATTTGTAAATTTTAAGGGTCTGGCGGATAAGAAGAAGGAGGTTTTCGACGACGACCTGATTACAATCGTCGAAGACCAGGTCCAAGTCGCAAAGCCACTCTGGCAGCTGGATAGTTTTGAAGTTACCTCCGGCACCAGGATCGCACCCAAGGCATTAGTAAGGCTTAAACAGAAGGGTAAGATTTTAGAAGGAAGGTCTTCCGGAGACGGCCCGGTCGATGCATGTTTTAAGGCAATCGAGAAGATCACCGGGGTAAAAGGAGAGCTTCTGGATTACAGGTTAGAAGCGGTAACTAAAGGCAAAGATGCAATCGGAGAAGTCTATTTAAGGGTCAGAATCAAAAACAGGATGATTCAGTCTAGGGGCTCATCGACTGATGTCATTGAAGCAAGCGTCCTGGCTTACCTGAACGCCTTAAATAAATATGCCCTATAAAAGAAGAGTCCTGATAAGAGATTTTTTACTCTGGGGATTCTTTTTTTTGTTTATAGCCTTAGTTTTTGGCGAGACGATTAGAGAACAGATCTCTTTTCAGTATAAAAAAATCAAGACTTATACTGATAATTTTTACGCCATACGCAACCCTCAGGTAATAAGAAGGTTAAGGCCGCCGCATCCGGTATCCCAGGAGATAAAGTTGGCCTCCAGCTTCAGGGAGCCTTTCGTCAGTTTTACTCCCGAGGATTGGGATGAGTTCTGGTCGACGATTTATGGCGTATATCCGGTTGGAGAACCGCAAGAGCCGGGGCTGCCGAACACTATGAGGCAGTTATCAGAAGAAGAGTTAAGGCTCGAGTTAGTTGAACGCTACCAGAAGCCCTTTGTGAATTTCAAAGAGAGACACTGGAAGGGATTCTTCTCAATCGTCTTTGATTAAGGAAAGCAGAGTATGCAGAAGAAACAGCTATACGCATTAATCGGATTCCCTGTAGGGCATAGCTTGTCTCCTCAAATGCACAATGCGGCATTCAGGAAACTAGGGATAGATGCTGAGTATAAACTATTTGAGAAGACATCCGAGAAACTCGAGAGTTTTTTGACAGAGGAAGTCTATGCGTTAGATTTGGCGGGCTTCAACATTACTATACCACATAAAATTAGAGCAAAAGAGATTTTGGAGAAGAAGTTTCCTCTCAAGCAGGAAAATTCTCTTATACAGGAGAATTCATATTACGTAAAATTAAGCTGGGCAGTTAAAACAGTAAAGAAAACAGGTCAGAGTTTAGAGTATTACAATACCGATGCCAGCGGCTTCAGGAGATCTCTTAGTGAGTCCTTAAAGTTTAATCCTAGCGGCAAAGAGGTTTTGGTTATCGGATGCGGGGGAGCCGGCAGGGCCATAATCGCAGCCCTGAGTTGGAAGAAGTCAGGATGCAAGAAGATTTACATCTATGATATAGATGGTCAATCTATAAAGTCGGCCAAAGAGCATTTTCTTTCGAATTCGCCGCATGCTAATTTCCTCTCGGACAAACTGAAGTTTATCTCCGGAGATGATCTGCAGGAGGCAATAAAGAAATGTTCTTTGTTGGTAAATGCATCTCCTATAGGGATGAAGAATCCCCAGGATTCCCCGATAGATAAGAGCTTACTTCATAAGGAGCTGTCTGTTTATGATGTAGTCTATAACAGGAATGACAAGACTCAATTGATAAAAGATGCCTTAGCGCGTGATTTGCCCGTGGCAGATGGTTTGGAGATGTTACTCTACCAGGGGGCAGATGCCTTCAATATCTGGACAGGAAAACAAGCGCCTATCGAGGTTATGCGCAAGGCCCTAAATAAAGGCATCCAATAGCATCAAGCATTATGGATGCCTTGATTACAGAGATATAAAACAGATTACACAGATTAATGCCTTAATCGCTGTAATCTTAATTAATCACAGTAATCAGGTATAATCTATGTTCATGCCTGAGGATTATACAAGGAGTGAATGAATTATGATCGCCGATATTCTGGTATTTATTTTTGGTTCGATAGTAGGCAGCTTCCTGAATGTCTGTATACACCGGATGCCGCTTGAGGAGTCGGTTGTCTGGCCGAGCTCACACTGCCCGCTTTGTAATAAAAAGATTCACTCCTACGACAATATACCTTTTATAAGTTATATCCTGCTCAAGGGAA
>JADHWA010000030.1 GCA_016783715.1 Candidatus Omnitrophota bacterium | reverse complement strand
TATTCCCCGCTCCACTGAAAGGTCTTACCCTTAGTGCGGATCAGAGATGTAAGATCCAGCCCCGCCCCTTGCAAAAAATTAATATACCGGGAAGGAAAATTCTCTCCTACCACCGCTACCAGATGCACCGGTGTAAAGAGCCTGGCGGACATTGAGAAATGCGCAGCCGACCCTCCCAATAACCCCTTCCTTACCCCGTGCGGAGTCTTTACCGTATCAAGCGCTACTGTTCCTAAGACTAGTATGCTCATCTGAAAAATAATAGGTTAATCATACCTAATAAAATACAATAATATCCGAAATAATGCAACTTTGTTCTTTCTAAGATTAACTTCAGGAGCCAGAGCGCAAATAACCCCGATATCAGGCTGGCGATAAAACCGGCCGCTAGATTAAACAGGTTTCCCTGTAATGAAAAACTTATCCTTTTTATCTGTAGGATCGTCGCCCCGGCAATCGCAGGTATCAGAATGATAAATGAGAATTTAAAACTTGTCTGACGCTCTACTTTTCTAAATAGGAGTGCAGAGATTGTAAGACCCGAACGCGAAATCCCCGGGATGATCGCGATCGCCTGGGCCAGGCCTGCAATTATGGCATCTTTGACACCGATGATCTTTCTTTGAGAATTAATAAACCTTTGTGCGAAAATCAGTATAATCCCGTTGACTATAAGCGCCAGTGCAACCAGGCTGTAAGCAGTAAAAAGAGCCTCGAAGAAACCCCTTGCAAAAAACCCCACTACTCCGGTAATCAGTGTGGCGATAAATATTAACCACAAAGTCCTGGTATCGCGTAGTGCCGCGAGTATATCTTGAAAGAAAAAAATCACCACTGCCAAAATACTCCCCAAATGCAGGATTAATGTTAACCCCAGCTCCTCACCCCCGACCCCAAGCAGCCTTTGTATCAAGACTAAGTGGCCGGAGCTGGAGATCGGCAGAAATTCGGTTATCCCCTGGACTATCCCTAAGAATATGTAATTTAGCATAAACAGCCCCCCCTCCTAATCTTTGAGTCTAATGTCTAACGGCAACAGACTTGATTACACAGATTAGAATTAGATTACACAGATTGACCTCTTGACGAATTAATCTGTGTAATCGGTTTTTCTTAATCGTTTAATCATAGATTTCTGCAATTTTGGACTTTCTTAGAAATCTCATTTAAAGGCTTCGCTGATCGCAAGTTTTACAAGCTCTACATCCCAATTGTGGGAGATTAATTCCTTAGACAACTCTTCAGAGTTTAAGCCTTCGGATTTCTTGCTGCTGATATAGGCAAGCAGTAAACCCATGTTATATTTTTGCAGACCAGATAAGATGGATTCGACCGGACTCTCGCGGTCCTCCTTGTTTTTTAAGTAGGCGAAGGCCCCCAGGCAGAAAGGAAACAGCAATAGCACCACCGAACTCCAGAATAGATATGGGGTACTTTTGCCGAATATATAAGGAGAAACCCCCCAGAAAACATCAAAAAGATAATGCGCCACGATTACCGGGATGATCCCGTATTTAATAAAGATTACGCCAAATAATATACCCATAACTGCAACCTCAACACCTCTGAACCAGACCGGGAATACCGCATATTGAGTATGCCCTATACCCCAGATCAGAGCAGAAATTAGGATCGCCAGCGCCGTACTCTTGAAGTATTTCTTTGCCCAGCTTATCCCGAAAAGACGAAATAACACCTCTTCCTTAAAACTGGCGGTGATCCCTACGGCAAGCGCCATCAGAAAAGGCAGGTAGGACGAAGAAAACTGGGTAAAATTATACCACTCCTTCCAGACCCCCAGGAATTTTTGCCCGAAGTAAAATAAAAGTGATTGCAATCCGACAAGAGTGAAAAAGAGGCAGTAGCCTAAAGAAACCCCCCTTGCTGCTGCCCGGCTCCAAAAAGTCGAGTTTAAATAATGCTTGAATGTAGAATATGGCCGCTCGGGCATCACTTCGCTAGCAAGCAGCTCTCCTGAGAGGCCCGGGGCAATAATCAGGAGGCCGAATATCGCCAGATTAAATGTTACCTTCAAAAAAAGGATCCCCAGGAATGACCCCATGGAGGAACTTGTCGGGTAGGCATAGAATACCTCTTGAATATTGTTGAAGAAGGCTATCAGGTTAAGGGTTATGATTAAGATGGCAAGAAAAGAAAACCATTTTCTGCAGAGGCGGGCAACAATATCATCTCTCCTCCTTAAAAAGAAAAATGTCGCAAAGGCAATCAGAAAGATCGTCGCCAAATGATGTATTGTAACCAGGTATTCCCCCAGAACAGCCTCTTTTGCGATAAAACGCTGAAACTTCTCCGGGATATCAAGTGAGCCGTTATAGAACTTCCTGATCTCCTCCCCCGAAACAGTAGCCCCGATTAACAGCTTTGCCCCGCCCTCATCCTTCTTCCACGGGATATATACACCCTCCTTCTCCCAGGAAAAATTGTAATCGGTCCTGTTCTCCAGGCGCTTGGCTTTTTCTTCATGAAAGAGATAATCATTAAAGTCGACTCCGTAGGTCTTCCTGAAAAAATCTTCAGCCAAATCTCTTGCCTCTTGCTTCTCCAGGAGCGGCCGGTTTACCGTATCTTCTATAAGATGGGTAAACCCAATGATCTCCCCGGAGCCGGGACTGATACTGATTCTGTATTCTTCCTTCTCCAACTGTTTGTAGAAACGCACCTTCCAAAAAAATAGTTCATAATGATGCGCGCGGATAAATTCTTTTTCGCCTTCGATTCCGATTGTCTTCTGCAGATATCTGTCAGTCCAATCATCGCTGCCGAAGACTACCGCCCTGGCGAACTCCTGAGGATCGACACCCCGGGAAACCAGATACTCCTCTGAGCGTTCCACGGCCTGGCTCCTGTTAACAGAGAGGTCAATGAAAGAGAATTGGGGATAACTCAAAACAGACCATACGTAGATTGATAAAGCCGCGACTAAAATAAAAAACGACCATTCTCTAAAAGGTAGTTTTTTCATCCTTACTCCCCTGGTATAATCACTAGGTATAAATATAAATTATACCTGATTCAAGACATCCGTTTTTTACTTTTATAGGATGTCTCTTTGTCTGCTTTTCTTAAATTAACAACCTTTTCTCTGATCGCATCCGCAATAGCCCCAGATTCATCCCGATCAGAAGATTTTGTGTTTTTAACCAACTCCCCCTTGGTGACGGGATTGCCAAATATAATCTTTATGGGGTGTATACGCGGAAACCTCGCCCCTCTCGGCAGGGCCTGGTGAGATCCCTTTATGTAAACCGGAACAACCGGAACATTCAATTCCTTGATCAGGATCCCCACGCCTTTTTTGAACTGATTTATTTCCCCGTCAATTGAACGCTGCCCCTCCGGAAAAATACAGACATTTTTTTTCTGCATTAGTAAAAAGGATGCCGTCTGCAGGGCCGTATTCAAATAAAGATTATTATCCATCGGCACAAGGCGCGCCAGCTTATTCGCCCATTTCAGCGTTGGATGTTCAAAGATATGGCGGAAACCAAAGAAGTAAGTCTCTAAAACCGTCTTAAAGGGTAGACTATTGGCAACCACTAATCCATCCAGGAAACTGGAATGATTCGGACAGATTAAATACGGCCCCTCTTTGGGCAACCTCCCTCTGCCCTCAATACGTAAAATAAAAAATACCCTCAGCAGCACCCCAAACAGAGCCCTGGCTGCCCGGTTAACGATAAGATCAAATAGGGTCGGACGGATTCTAATCTTATCAAGGACTGATGCCGGAGGCTGCTCTCGGAGAAGATCCTCTAGCCTCTGTCTTGGGGCTCGACTATCTATCCTACGGCGAGCCTGTGATTCCACAGCTTCGACCAGCTCCCTGACAGTAGCCACCCGATAGATCAACTCATCGGGTATCGGGAGTTTCAATAGGGATTCTAACCCTAATCCTAATTCTACGCGGGTTAAAGAATCTATCCCCAGGTCAATCTCCAGGTGGCTCTCCAGAGATACGGGCCTGTTTATCTGGGATGATAGATACTCTATGATCTTCTTTGTTTGCGCAGAAGCCCTAGGCAAAAAATCCTCTCTGGGAATCTCTGCCTGCTCAAAGAGTTGCCTCTTTGGGGCTGCCTGCAGGTATTGTTTTATCTGGTAACGCTTGAGCTTCTTTAAGACGGTTCTGGGCAACTCCTTATTTGTAAATGTATATCCCATAATATGCTTATAGGCGGGGAGTTCTTTCTTCAGCCCGTCTAAATCCCAGCGGATCTTCAGACGGATATCTGTCTCGTTCTTACCTTGGAAGAATTCCAGATCAGGAACGATCACCGCATGCAATACATCTTTAGTGTTACCGAAACTCTTATCTTTTAAGCAAGTAATACAGATCTCCTTAATCGATGGGGCCTTCCCATAATAAGACTCCAATTCTTCCGGATAAACATTCTTTCCGGAGCCTAATACAATCACCTCGTTCTCCCTGCCGGTAAGAAAAAGATAACCCTCTTTGTCAAAAAAACCCAGGTCTCCGGAGTAGAACCAGTCGTCTTTGATAACCTGCGCGGTCAATTGCTTATCTTTAAAATATCCCCGCATAACATTCGGACCCTTTATCAGTACCTGACCGACACCGGTTTTATCCGGATTAATCACCTTGACCTTTACCCGGGGAATTGGTTTGCCTACCGAACCAAACTTAACTCGAGTGAGCGGATTGATAGTCACAACCGGAGAGGTCTCGGTCAGGCCATATCCGTCAATAATCTTGATCCCCATAAGCCTGGAGAGATTACGGCCCAGATCAGCCGGAAACTTAGCGCCTCCGCTTACGATCAGCCTCAAATTTCTACCAAATGCCTTTCTGATCTTGTTCCTGATTAGCGGGATAAACAAGAACCTTAAAAAACCCGGGATGTTTTTTAACTTATCCTGCAAGGTTGCATAAATTACACCGAACAGCTGCGGTACACCGATTAAAACAGTTACCCCGGACTCTCTGATTACCTCAGAGAGTTCCTGAGGCTTAAATTTGGACCCACAATAAGTTATAGTTGCGCCTAAAGCCAGAGGGACGATCAGAGTCCCCATAAAGGAATAGGTATGATATAAAGGAAGCAGCGAGAGTATGTTATCCGAAGGGATGCAGAGCCCCAACTCCTCCAGGCTCCTGAAATTAGAAGCGATATTTCGATGGGTAAGCTCTACTGCCTTAGGCTTAGCGGTAGTCCCCGAAGTATAAACCAGGGAAGCTACATCTTCCTCCTCTGGCCAGGAGCCAGAAGAAAGCTCTCCTGCGGGACTGTCAATTAAAGAAGAGAAGCTGACCAGCTTGCCCTGCTCTGTTGGAGAGGCGCCGATAACTATAATTTTGCTTAGGTTCTCGGTAACTTGCTGGTTTAACTTATTGCTTAGGATATCCGACGAAGAAAACACCACTTTTGCCGAAGAATCAAGGATAATATTCTCAAGTTCTTGACTACCCAACTGAGGATCCAGAGGAACGGCGATTAAGCCGGCATAAACTATCCCCAAATAGATCATCGCCCACTCCGGCCGGTTCTGGAGGATTATCGCCGCTCTCTGCCCCTTCTGGAGAGATTGATTATGAAGAAAAGCCGCAATCTTTACTGCTGCACTCTCAACTTCCTTATATGTATATTCCTGACTAACTCCCCCTTCTTTTACTTTTAGGCAGACTTTCTGCGGAAGACGAACTGCGGCTTGAGAAAAAAGGCTGGGAATCGTAAGATTATCTTTTGGTTTCATTAATTGTCTATAAGTTTCTCCATGTGCGCAGGAAGAGCCGCCGTTAGCCTTAGGCGCCTGTTAGTCAGAGGATGAACAAACTCCAGGCCCCTGGCATGCAGACACAGGTGCTTTGACTTAATTTTAAAATCTTTACGAAAGGCAAATCTCCTCTCGCCGATCACCGGATGACCCAATTGCTTAAGGTGTATCCTGATCTGATTAGTCCTGCCGGTCACAGGGCGCGCCTCTATCTGCGAGAAACCATCACCCTGCCCGGTTACCCGATAGATAGTTTGGGCACTCTTGCCTTCGATGCGATTATTGATCTGGCCGCTCCCCTTTTGCACAACCCCGTTAACAAAAGCGATATAAGTTTTCCTTATTGCCCTCTGATGGAAAAGATCCATAATCTTTTTCTGGCTAGACTTTCCCTTGGCGTAAATCATCAACCCGGAAGTCTCCCTGTCCAGGCGATGACAGGGATGAAATCGGTAAGAGGCATTCCTAGATTGCGCCTCTTGATTTAGGATACTGGTTAGAGTTCTTTTTTCCTTCTTTGGGGTAGGTATCACCAAGAGTCCAGAGGGTTTATTTACAACTACGAGCCATTGATCCTCAAAAATTACTGGTATATTCATTTTAAGGAGCTTATTGATATTTAGAGAATCTCCAGCATCTTGTCTATCGCGCGCTTGGCACGGATCCGGATTTCATCGCTGACTCTGACTTCCTCTTTCTCCTCCTCCAGGGCCCAAAGAATCTTCTCTTGCGTCGTCCTCTTCATATTCGGACAAACCGCCGCCTCAGATGCGGGGTAGAACTCCTTGGTAGGATTATCTTTTTTAAGCCGATAGATCATTCCGACCTCGGTGGCAACGATCACTTCTTTTGCGTTGGTCTCCTTGGCAAATTTACACATCCGGCTTGTTGAAAGCACTTCATCTGAGAGATCCAGTACAGAACGCAGACACTCCGGGTGTGCGATGACTTTGGCTTCAGGGTGAAATTTTTTCTCACGTTTTATGTCTTCGGGTAAGATCTTCACATGAGTAGGACAAAAACCATTCCAACTAATAAGCTTTCTCCCTGTTTTTCTGGAGACATAATCAGCTAAATATTTATCAGGGACAAAAATAATCTCTTTGGCCTCACTCAGGGCATTTACTACTGCTACCGCATTCGTCGAAGTACAACAGACGTCAAGTTCTGCCTTGACCTCTGCCGGAGTATTTACATATCCGACTGCAACCGCTCCGGGATGTTTCACTTTAAGTTTGCGCACATCGGAGGCCTTAATCATATTGGCCATGGGACAGCCGGCATTAATATCGGGCATAATGATTTTTTTATCTGGGGAGATGATTGAGGCAGTCTCGGCCATAAAATAAACCCCACAGAAGACGATTATATCCGCGTCGGTCTTTGCGGCCTTTCTACTTAACTCGAGAGAATCCCCGTGAAAATCGGCGATATCCTGAACCTCCGGCAATTGATAGTTGTGCGCTAAGATCAAGGCATTTCGCTTGATTTTGAGTTCTTTAATCTTCTTTTCGATATTCAATAGATCGTTAATCGTCCCCATCTAGCACCTTATCGATAATCCCTCCGCCAATAACCGTATCTCTGTCGTAAAAAACTGCCGACTGACCCGGCGTTATGGCAAACTGCGGTTTTTGGAACCTTACCCTGGCTCCTCCGTCCTCTTTTAAAACTATCTCTGCCGGGGCTTCCCGATGATTATACCTTATTTTAACTTTCAGCGCAATTTTCTTCTTGGTAGGCTTTCTAATAAAATGCAGTTCTCCTACCCAAAAAATCCTTCTATAGGCATCTTCCCTCCTGCCTAAAACTATCCGGTTGCTGCGCGGGTCTATCCTGACTATATATGCCGGGTACCCCATTGCAATACCCAGGCCTTCTCTCTGCCCGACCGTATAAAGTGCTATACCCTTGTGCTCCCCCAGGAGTCTCCCCTCTAAATCCACCACCGCTCCGGGTGTAATCCGCCCGCCCATCCTCTCCAATAGAAAGGGTCGAAAATCCCCTTCAGGGAGAAAGCAGATCTCCTGGCTCTCCGCTTTTTTTGCAACCGGCAGGCCTCCACCAAGGGCAATTGATCTAACCTCTGATTTTGAATAATTCCCCAAAGGAAAGAGTATCTGACTTAATTGTTGCTGACCAAGGCGGTACAAAAAATAAGACTGATCCTTAAGCCTGTCTTTTGCCTTCCTAAGTGAATAGTTTTGCGCTTTGCGTTTTGCGCTTTGCGTTTTTTTAATGCGCGCATAATGCCCGGTGGCCAAGAATGCCGCCTCTAATGAGAGCGCCTTCTTCAACAAGGTCCCGAACTTGATATACTGGTTGCATCTTATACAAGGGTTAGGGGTCCTGCCATGAGAATACTCCGAACAGAAATCTTTAATTACCTTCATCTCGAGATCCTCTTGCATATTCAATACATAATGCTTTATATCCAGTTTATGAGCGACCCTCTTGGCGTCTTCAATGCCCTCGAGCGTACAACAGCGCGGCTTCTTGGTGTTAGAATCGGTAAGGTTAAAACAGATCGTCACCCCCAACACCTCATAGCCTGATCTCTTTAATAGGGCGGCGGCTACAGAAGAATCGACTCCGCCGCTCATAGCAACCACTACGCGCTTTTTCATCATTATCTAATCGCTGTAATATTTTTTTCCCGCATCAGCGTGATCCCGCCAAATCTCTTTTTTTACGGTATGTGATAATCTGTGGAATCAAAGGCATCCCTAATTTTTGCAGTCAATTGCCTTAATGAAAAGGGCGCCTGTTGAATCTATTGGAGGCGCCCGGTTTTTTTGCCAAAATCAAAGATTAGTTTATTTCTTCTGGTGCAATTTAATAAGAATAGACATTGCAAAACAGCTGTTTGCAAGCACGATCAGATTCAACAACTTTACACCCATAAGCAGATGATGACTTACAAACAGCTTGTTAATCGCCGC
>JADHWA010000005.1 GCA_016783715.1 Candidatus Omnitrophota bacterium | reverse complement strand
CAGCAATTCTATCAATGTAAAGCCGCCCCGGGTATGTGATCTCATGCTATTTCTCCTATTTACTAACCTCTCTGGTATAAAGTTTATCATAATAAAAGCTATCAGGCAATACCATTGAGATCTATGGGGTTTAAGATTTTTTAAGCTAATATGATTATTTTGTGGCCCTGCAGGTAACGTCTGCGGCAATTAGGCCTCTGAATAAGGGGTGGGCTTTATCGGGTTTGGACTTAAGCTCTGAATGTTCCGCACATAATTTTTGTGTTTGATCCCGCGATGCGGGATTTTTTCGCACCTATAATCTATAGCCACCTTTTTACCGTTTAGATACTTTCTCTAATTTATCCCTCTTTTTTCCGCAGGTCGGGCAGGTCCAACGATCAAAAAAATCCTCAACAGTACGCCCTATGAAAATCACCTCCCCACAAACGGTACAGCGAAATATCTCCACTTGCTACCCCTTATCTATAGATATAGACGTCCTTGTAAAAAATCATCAGAAGTCTAATGTTGGACGTCTTTATCCGTGGCTAAAACGCTCTAAAAAAACATCTTTGTTTTCTTAGGGCGGAATTTTTAGTGTTTCTAGTTCGAAATGACTATAACACAAAATTGTTTTTTGTCTACATTTTTTTAAAAAATATTTATCGTTTATTTTACATGAGGTGTTTATCGACGAGGTTTCTTACTTGCCTTGCGATCGATAGCGAGGAGGTTAGTCCCGGGGATTCGATACCGATCAGGTTGATTAATCCTGGGAAGCCTGACTCTGTTTCGTCTTTGATTAGGAAATCGCGGAATCCTTCATTTGGGCCAGCTAGCTTAGGCCTGATTCCGGAGGTATCCGGATTGAGGTCCTCTGGTTCAATAAAAGGTAGAAATGGTCTGACGCTACTAGCGAAGGCAACGCTCTTGGAATTATCAATATTGTAGTCTATCTCCTTGATATATTGATCATCCGGTCCCAGGCGCAGAGAACCGGTGAGGTCCGGTGTAGCATGGATTCCTAGGCCAGCCCCCGTGGTTTTAGGGATTGGGTAAACCAGCCGGTTGACTCTCCGGGATTTCGCAGCAGAGACTCTAAAGTAATCGCCTTTACAGTATTTAATCTTATAATCCTGACGGTTAAGTCCTATTAATTTGGCTATCCTTTCGGAGTTTAGCCCGGCGCAGTTGATCAGGGTCTGCGTAGAGAAGCCAAATTCACCTTCTTTGTTATCTCTGACCGTAATATCTATTTTTCCTCCTGTGGTTTTAGCTGCAATTAATTCCGTGTTATAAGCAATCTGGCCTCCACAGGAGACCAAGCCAGAAGAAAGGGCCTTCATAAAGCTGTGTGTATCGAATATTCCTGTGGATGGCGAGTGAATTGCTGCCAGTGCGGTAATTTGCGGCTCAATTCTTTGGATTTCCTTTTTATCAAGGAGGGTCAGGTCATCAATCCCATTTTTCCTGGCGTTCTGCAGCAGTCCTTCTAAATCCTCAATCTCATCCTGTTTTGTAGCTACAATCAGCTTCCCTAGTTTTTTATGCGCTATATTAAAATTTCGGCAGAATTCATAGATTAGGTGTTTGCCCTCCAGACATGTCTTTGCCTTGAGGGAGTCTTGCGGATAGTAGATCCCGGCATGTATCACCTCGCTGTTGCGGGAGCTGGCCTCCTGTCCGAAAGCCGGATTCTTCTCGAGAATAAATATATCCGGATAATACTTTGATAGTTCATACCCTATCGCCAGGCCGAGTGCACCTGCGCCGACAATAGTAATTTTAATCTCTTCCATAGGGAGTTTACTGAGGAATTAATCTTTCCTTTTTCATGGTACGGTATATATACTCTGCTGCTACGCCAAGAGCATGCGGGTTTTTATGGCTTTCATCGTACTCATAATCGATTGAAACTTCTTGGGGGGTTAAGTTGAGGCGGTTAAACTCATCGAGCAGGTCAATGGTAGCCATATTTTTTGATTTTATCCCCCTGACTAACTCATGCAGCGGCCAGTACGGGTAGTTGGCCCTAAAGTCCTTGACCATGATACTTGAGGTCGGAAATATCACCACCAGTAGTTTATGGTTGGAGTCACCGGCGATCTCCGACATCTCCAGTATGGCATCCTTTACCCTGTCGAAATACTTTGGTTGATGGTAATAGTAATAATTGTCGATCTCGGTGTCGATGCCTAATGCTTTCCGTTCTTTTTTTATCAGCCTCTTTTTTATCCTAAAGGTGAAGTAGCGAACCAGCGCGCTGTGGCGGATGAAAAAGTTTTTCTGGAAGTAGTACTCACCTGGCTCAGGATCATTGAGGACATAGTTTAGGATAATCAGGTCCGGCTCATATTTTAATCCTTTAGTTTTAAGCATCTCCAGCTCCTGAAAGGTGCAATACCCTTCTACCCCGAAGTTAAGAACTTCATAATTGATACCCTCAGAGTTTTGGTTTAATAGTTCTTGCAGCTGGTATGGGAGGGTATCTTTATCAGGGAGTTTGACTGAGAGGGTTTCAGAGTCCCCTACCATGATTATGCGAAAGGTTTCGGGACCTTTAGGTACCTGGTAATCCCGGCCACGAAAGCCATCGGCATTTATAGAGGTTGCAGAAAAATTCTCTCCCGGTACAAGTTCATATCGCAGGTATGGATTGAAGCTTCTTTGGTATATCGGGCGCTCTACCCACCCACCCATCTTCCAGGCAAAACGCATGATGATTTCAGCGGTCAAGAGCACCGCAAATATCGATATCAAGGTAACAATCAGATTGATCAGTGTTGATCTTTTCATCTGCCTCTCTTTTTCTTTCTGAACGCCAGGACTATGATTACCATAAGGTACGCCAGTGCTCCTGAGACTAAGCCGATAACAAGATAGCCCAGAGCTACCGGCAGGATAATCTCCAAGTTCGAGATTTTTAGCAAAGACCTCCAGGAGAAGTTAGTGATCAGCCCGTCCCACCCTGTCTTTACTCTCTGCCACTCTAAGCCAAGAAAGAAAGACCCGATTCTTATAGATAGCAGGAATGTAACAAAGCTCAGCCAGGTGTTGGTAAGCACGCTGCCTAAGAGGGCGCTGGCACGGTTTACACAAAGAAAGGTCGCCAGGACCAGTGAAGCCAGCGGCCCTGTCCCGGGGAGGATCCCCAGGAATACCCCCAGGCCGAACCCCAGGGCTATTCTTTGCGGTGAATCATTGATTCTGAAGATCTTATGATAAATAAACTTGATCGACCTTAAGAACTTATTATTAATTTGTGTCCTCTTCATCTTTAAGCAGGCGTTTTAATATCTTGCCGGTTGCATTTTTTGGGAGGGCCTTTCTGAAATCTACGTATTTAGGTATTTTATAGGATGCCAGTCTCTCCCTTAGGTAATGGATAATCTCATGCTCGGTAGCAGTTTCACCGTCCTTTAAGACTAAGAATGCCTTGGGCACCTCTCCTTTATGCTGGTCAGCGATCCCTATGACTGCTGCTTCTTTTATCTTGGAGTTCTGATAGAGAACTTCTTCTATCTCTCTGGGGTAGACATTTAGCCCCCTGACATTAACCATCTCCTTTTTTCTTCCCACGATATAGAAATAGTGATTGCTATCGAACTTGGCCATATCTCCGGTGTAGAGCCATCCGGATTTTAATGTCTCCCTGGTTGCTTCCTGGTTCTTATGGTAGCCGGCCATGACGTTTGGCCCCTTGACTAATAGCTCCCCTATCTCATCAGGGCCGAGGTCGCGATCATAGGTGTCTACTATTCTAAGTTTGATACTTGGGGAGAGGCTGATGCCGATTGAGCCGGGTTTCCTTAAGCCCTGTATCGGATTAAGCGTGACAACTGGGGAGGCCTCAGTCAGGCCATAACCTTCAAGCAGCGGGATGCGGAATTTCTTCTGGAATTCCTTGAATGTCTCAACCGGCAGGGCCGCGGCACCCGAGATACACACTTTTATCGGGTTAAACAGTTTTATCAGCGGGCTGTGGAAGACTTTAGGGATCTTCATATTATTTAAAATTGTATATATCGAAGGTATGGCGGCAAATACCGTTACCCTGTTCTTCCTGATCGTCCGGATTATTCTCTTAAAAGGCCGAACTGCTTTCATAACTACTATCTTTGCCCCTACCTGTATCGGCAGGTTCATGCAGACGGTAGCAGCAAATGAGTGGAATAGTGGCAGTATGCAGATTACCACATCCTTCTGGGTTGCCTTAATCGCCCGGGATGAATCCCGGGCATTGGAGACCAGGTTATGGTGTGAGAGCATCGCACCCTTTGGGAAGCCGGTGGTGCCTGAGGTATAAAGTAGTACTGCCAGATTAGCGGGATCTGATTCAATCTTATTCAATTTCCCAATGCGATGGCTCTTTATCTTCTGCAGGTCGTGGAGGGATTCTTGGGTGCTTGCTGAGATGATAATATCCTTTAGGCTGTCGATCCTCAGCCGCAGCTCTTTGGCCATCTCAATGTTTACGCGTGAGGTAATCAGGATTACCGCCTCACTGTCTTGAAGGATGAATTTAGCCTCCTCCATTTTGAACATATAGTTTATCGGGACGACCACTCCCCCTGCTTTTAAAATGGCGTAATAACTAATTATAAACTCAGGGCAGTTATCTAAGAACAATGCTATTCTTTCACCTTGTTTGAGGCCAAGCTCAATTAGTCCGGCAGCGATCTGGTCAGTAATTTCATCAAGCTGCTGGTAAGTAATCTTTTTTCTGCCGAAGACGATTACGGTATTTTGAGGATGATCTTTGGCCGTCTTCCTAAGGATTTCTTGTAAGGTATTGGCTTGCATACTCAGATATTCTTCTTTATATTGGTTCCGGCAAAGCGGGCCAATCCTCCTGATTCCTGGACCCACCCGTTATAGAGGCCGTATTTATGTATTATTTTAACCGCGTCTTCATATTCTTCAAGGGTAATTCTCCGGGAGAGTTCTTTGATCTGGTCAGCCTTATTACAGGGGAAATATTGGCTCATCAGGCTGATGTAGGTATCCTTTGAGATTTCACTTGAGAGAAATCTGGCGATCTCCTCGGTCCCGGATATGTTATTAGGCAAGACCAGGAGTCTGGTGATCAGGCCTCTTCTGATGACCCCGTCCTCCGAGATTGTGGGTATGCCGGTCTGCCGGTGCATTAGTTTTATGGAATCTTGATTATATTTCGGGTAGTCAGGTGCCTGGGAGTACTTTTCTGCCATCTGGCGGTCAGCATACCTCATATCTGAGAGGTATATGTCTACCACAATCTCTAGCATCTTTATTACCTGGGGGAGTTCATAGCCGCTGGTGTTGTAGCATATAGGAATAGAAAGCCCCTTAGCTACAGCCAATAGAAGAGCTTTTAGGATCTGGGGCATGATATGGGTAGGGGTTACCAGGTTTATATTGTGACATCCCTGTTTTTGGAGCTCGAGCATAAAACCGGCTAATTCCTCGATTTCTACTCTTCTTCCTTCGTCGAGCTGGCTGAATTTAAAGTTCTGGCAGTATGTACAACTCATGTTGCAGTTTGAAAAGAATATAGTTCCTGAACCTTTACTTGCAGAGATAGGAGGTTCTTCTCCGAGATGAGCCATATAGCTGCAGACAACGGCTTTTTTGCCTGTTCTGCAGTAGCCTTTTTGGTCATTGAGCCTGTTTACATTACACCTGCGCGGGCAGAGAGCGCAGGAACCAAGCATCTCCCAGGCAGTATCAGCCAGTCTCTCCAAGGCGCCATTTTCATAAGATTCAATATATCGGGGGTATTTCATAGTATCTGCTTGTGGTAAATCTCTCTAATCTGATTAAATATGGCGATATATTCGGCAGATCCGTAGTCCGGATATGTCCAGGGTAAGCTGCAAAATGAATTTTTCTTATAGGATAGAGTTATTTCAGCATATATTCCGCGATTTAGATAGATTCGGTGAGAGTAGTCTTTTGTGGTGGCAAGCACGAACTTTGCAAGGGTGAGGTATCCAGGGTCGATATTTATCAGACGGCCGGTGGCCCCGCCGGATAGTTTCTCCTCTATCCGGTTGCAGAGATGTTTGACCTTTGCGATCGCCACAGGATTGATTAATTTCTTGAAGCAGATGAAGCTTTTTTTTAGATCCGCCCCGAATTCCTTCTGGTAGTAATCGGTATAACCAAAGGCAAGCGGTCTGCTGGTAAAATCTACAGGGCCGAAATGCTTTATTAGAATTTTTTGGGCAGCTAAGGGATATTTCTCTTGATGGTAGATAAATCCAACAATTAGTTTTACTGGCGGGGTAGATCTAATCTTGCCCATTTAGGAGACTTTTAGACGGGACGGAGGCTCCTGAGGTATAAATTGGTTAACGTATTTAGAGATAATTTTTCTTTGAGGATCCTGGATCCGGTTGAAGTAGACGGCGATATTAAAGCCTCCACCCGCCTCATCTTCGGTCCTGACGATTACCCCCTTGCATTCGAAAGAGCACACTTTTTTTGCGCCTCCGGTGGCGATCGGAAGGTTTAACTTGACTGCTACCCTGGTGAATGGCGGCACGTATTTTGATATACGGCAATATGCACCGAAGCAGCTTACATTTTGTGTCTCGGTGCTGAAGTCGTAACCGTTAGCGACTATTTTGACCGGAAGACGATGCTCTATTCTAGGGTGCTCTCTCTTTTCTTTCTTTGTCCTGGCCATTATTTCTCCTCTTCCTTAGGCGCAATTGCCTTCTTCCAGCACTTTTTGTTGCAATAGTATTTTCCGTTACGGTAATAAACCTTACCTTTTATTAAGGGTTTATTGCATCCCAGGCAATTTGTCTGCTTTTCTACTTCTGCTGCTGGTTGTGCAACTGGTTTTGCTGCTGGTTTTGCCTCAGCTGCTGGTTTTGCCTCTGCTGCCGGTTTCTCTGCTGGTTTTGCCTCTGGTTGTTGTTGATCTGCCATGAATATTACCTTTCTCTTTGGTTAAAGGATATTTTCCTGCATCAGAATGTATTCAGAGAGATACAGTTTTTTCTGTGGGTCCAATTCAACAAACTCTACCCCCATCCGGTACCTATCTGAATGCGCTAGCGGGTTCACCCAGACTACTCTTCCAATAGCGTTCAGGACTCGAGATAGAAGCTTTAATTCTAACATCAGATTTGTTAAAGGGGCAATATATTGATTATTTGTAAAACATATACCGCCTGCACTTATATCTTCCGATACTGTATCGCTAAAATCCCCTCTGCCTCTGATGTTAAAATGTAATGGGCTTTTGAGTTTTACGCGGGAATATCTTCTCTTTTCTCTTAGATCCATTGCTTCCCTCATGTTTAATATAGCACACAATATTGAATATGTCAAAGAAAAGGGCAGGGGTAATCCTGCCCTAGATTGGGAGTGTTAAATCAGTATATTTAGATTATTTTTACTTGTATTCCAGGGTTAATTGGAATCTCTCCTCTGTTTTATTAAGTCCGGGAGGAAATGAAGGAAATGGCGCAGCTCCCCTGATGCTTTCTAGGGTAGGCAGGATGAGTAGTTGGTTGCTCGCAGAGATGATTTCGGGGTCTGCGAGGAGGTGGCCCCTGGAATCCAGAGTAAAGGAGATCTCTATATCGCCGTTGATTTGCCCACTATTTGTATTTCTGACGGTATTATTCTTTATCCTCTGGGCAATCATATTGTGATATGCGCTATTGCTGATATTCGGCTGGGTATCTATTTCTTCGGTAATGATTTTGCCCTTGACCATTTTTGCCCTTGCTCCGGCCTTTGGCGGAATCTGCGCAAATTCGGTGAGCGGGTGTTCGCCGCTGATTATGTGCGGTGTTATAAGAATTACCAGCTCGGTTGCGGTAACGTTATCGCTGGTGCTCCTAAAAAGGAACCCTATGCCGGGAAGATCCCCTAACAAGGGGATCTTTTTTACCGTCTTCTCTCTCTTATCTTTTCTTAAGCCGCCGATAATAATAGTGACCCCGTCTTTTACCATTACCGTGGTTTCTGCTTCTGAGGTGGAGACGATCGGGACCTGAGTTATGGTACCTTCGGATTTAATATCGGTACGCGTAGATTCGCTAATTTCTGGCTTTATATTCATCTTTACAAATCCGTCTCGGCTGATAGTTGGAGTTACATGCAGCTGGATTCCGGTATCCACGAAGTTGACGCTTTGCGAGATGACGGTGGTTCCGGTGCCTGCCTGTGAAGTAGTAGAGGTAATATAGGCGTCCCTTGTCCCTACGTGTATCCTGGCCTCTTCGTTATTCAGAACCATGATCCTGGGGCTTGAGAGTATTTTCACATCGCCGATAGTACGCAAGATATCAAGTACCGCCTTATACTCCCCCTCTTTTGTAGGGGTGCTGGTTGCGGTGCTGACTAATAAGGTATTTGCGGTGTTTATGGCAAGTGAGGCCTTGATATCAAAGTATTTCTGAAGCCAGTAGTCCCAGTCTACCCCCATCTCCAGCTTATCGGAGGGGTTTACCTGGATAAGTTGGGCGTCAATCAAGACCTGTGGAGTCTTCTCGTCAAAGGCCTCGATTATCTTTGAGATCTCATCGAGCTTAGCAGGGTAATCCGTAACTACTATTTTATTCGTGCGTTCGTCTATTCTTATCGCCCCGGCGCCTTTGGTAATCGTCTCCTCTATCTTTTTACTTAAGGGCTCTGCTGACGCATAGTTTAAGTCAAATACACGGACTTCAAGAGGGAGGTCTGCGCTTGCTATAAACTCTTCCATCTCCCTGATCTTCTCCAGGGTATCAATAATTACGATTGTGTTAGATGTCTCATCGGCTACTACTTTTCCCTGAGTAGTCCTAATCTGATTCAGTGCCACAGAGAGGGCAGTTGCCTTGGCGTATTGAAGCTGGACAATCTTTGCCTGCTTATTATCCTGGAAGCGCCTGCCGTAGGAAGCCTCATATTCCCTCTGGGTCATTACGTTGATAATGCCACCCTTCTCTTCATAGGCAAGATCATTAGAGAGAAGGATAATTATAAAGGCATCCCAGATGTTAACATCTTTTAAGAAGAGGGTTACTCTTCCTGAGACATTCTTGCCGACAACAATATTAAGTCCCGAGCGACTTGCCAGCATCTTCAGCACATCCACCACATCCATTCCCTTTATATCAAGGGAGATTTGGCCATTCTCTTCCGCCGTAGGGGCAAGCTCTTGAGCAAGTCCGGGGTAGGCAAAACAGATTAATAAAGTCAACGATATCGTAAACAGTAGTACTTTCTTAATCATCTTAACTCCTTATTATCTTTGAGGGAAGTATTTTTAGAGATAAAATTCAAAACTCTGCCCTCTGTAACCCAGGATAACCTTTCCGTCTTGAATATCTTCGATCTGGAACTGCCGTATGAATTGGCCCTTTTTTAGGTAGTAGGTTTTCTGAATCTTTTTATCTTCTATCGCCGCCTGCGGGTCATCGCCTCCGATGATTCCCACAAGACTTATCTCCTTTAGTAGATCTGTGTCGCTTAAGCTCTTGGCAGTGCTGGAGGAGCCAAGGCCAGCTGCAGCGGTGGCAAATATCTGTTTTTCGCTAATTCCCTTAAGATAGAACTCCAGTGGCCTGAGATTATCATCCTGGTCTATATTGGAAGTCTTTGCCTGTATCGTAAGAGGCTCTGTAGTATCTGTTTTCTTTAGGTTGATCGCAGGATTTATAAAAGTATATAGCAAATATAGCGATGAAACCGCCAGGATCAGCCTGAAAATTTTTCGCAAGCGCTTAAGAGAGAAATACCTCCTGGGTATATACTCGGCGATCTGCCCGGAAGCCCGAATCACCGGGGTGGCTCCGGTAATACCTTTGATCTCTATGGCGCCTGCCATGCCGGGCCCTGGGTTCTTCTTTTGGTTCTTAATTAAGTTTAAAAGCTTTTCTTCCGGTGAGATACCTTTTCTCATATGCCGGCACCTACTTCTTCTGCGATTAAATAATCTATAATTTTTGCGTCAACCTTTGGCTGCTCCTTCATCACGATAGTCTCTATTGCATCATGACAGAGCATAGAGATCCTGCGCGGATAGCCCTGTGTATGTTGATAGATCAGGCGTATCGCCTGATCCGTAAAAAGCTCCCCCGGCTCTCGGAAACCCGCCTCCCTTAGCCTGAATTCGATCATCTCTCTGGTTTCTGTTTCGTCGAAGGGGTTGATTGTATATTTCAAAGCGATTCGGTCTGAGAAATTACGGATTCGCTTAACTCTCGGCAGAAGCTCCACCTGGGCCATAATAATTACCTGCAGCAGCTTTGATTCATTAGTCTCGAAATTTAATAGAGTCCTTAGGACTTCCAGGTTTTCGGTGGTGATCTTCTGTCCTTCATCAATTAAGAGGACTATTGTTTTATTCTCCTCCACGCCCGCCTGAAATAGGTACTTCTGGAGCGCCTCCTTGAAATCCAGCGTAGATTTAAACTGCGGGGTAATATTAAACATCTTGACCAGGCTCAAAAGAAATTGAAATTCTGATTTAAAGCTTGGGTCAAGGATCATATGAAAGACAAAGTCTTGTTCTTCCTTGAATGATTGCAGCAGTACGCGTGAGAGTGTAGTCTTGCCTGTCCCTACGTCACCTAAGATCACATTTAACCCGCGGCGCAGCCTCAGGGAGATCTCCAGACGTTTAAGGGCGGTATGATGACTGGCTGAATGATAGAAAAACTGAGGGTCGGGACTGGTTGAGAAGGGTTCCTTCTCTAATCCAATTACTTTATAATAGCTCATTACCTATTGTTTTGATCGATTTACCCTGTCTGCGGAATTCTCGGATCCTCTTTAAAGAATCTACAGTAGCATCGTCAAAGTAGCGAAAATTTGTTTCAGGGCTTCGGCTGGTCTCCTTGATTAAGCCAATTTTTAAATAGTATTTGATTGTATGGATAGAATACCCTGTTATTCTCGCTAAATCTTTGATAAGATATATGTTATGGATAATTATTCCCCTCACTCTCTATATAGAGAGCATATCAAGAAAAAGCAAAACTGTCAAGCTTATTTAATACTTTTATAAACGTTTTACAAGAAAAAAACGCAAACGCTTCCAAAAAAACCGCTTCTATTTTTTTGCCCTTTCCTTTAAAATAGAAGCGGTCCCTGATATCTTAAACTACCCCAGTTTTTTTAGCAGAATTTTTTATAGATATTGAGTGTGTTATGCGCCACTATCTCCTTGGTGTATTGCTGCTCAACCATCTGGCGGCCTGTATTACCAAGTCTTTCGCGCAGGTCATCATCCCTTAATAATTGTATGATCCGCGATGCCAGCGATTCAAAATCTTTAATTGGGACGATAAACCCGTTAACTCCCTCTTTAATTATCTCCGGCATTCCCCCTGTGTTGGTTACGATCATCGGTTTACCGGATGAAAGCGCCTCTAACATAGTCAGCCCAAAAGGTTCTGAGGCTGTTGAGGGGTAAACACATACGGATGAGGCCGCATATAGTTTTGGCATATCATCTAAAGAATATGAGTCGATCAGAACGTTATCCTTTACGCCCAAAAAATTAACCAGGCTTACCATATAGGCAATATCTTTCTCCTGTGTCAAGCCCCAGTCAATTATGTTTTTTGTGCCGGCGAGAATCAGTAATACATCAGGAAATCTTTTCTTGATTATACGTAGCGCCTTGATGGTGACATCGCAGCCCTTGGCCAGGCCCATTCTTGCAGGATGGAAGATCACACGCTTGCCTTTAAGCACGGGATATTTTCTATAAATAGACGAAGGATCGATTTTCGGAGAGTAAATATTCTGGTCGATTCCATGATGGATTACCGTGATATTCCTATGATTGTAACCGGTTCCTATGATCTCTCTTGCGATAAAGTGGCTTACTGCAATGATGTGTGTCCATTTAACTCTTTTTATCATGTCAAGAAAGAGGCTATCATCCCAGACATTATGCGCAGTTAGAAAAAGAGCTATTCCTTTTTTCTGGGAGATTCTCTGAAGTTCTATTGCATGAATTTTGCTGAAATAATGCATATTGTGTGCATGGAGGCAATCCGGCTTGACATTATCTATAAATTTGTTGTAGGTAGTCCGGACCTCCTCGGTAATACCGTTTACACCGCGCTTTGCCAGCCAGTTTAAATCCATAATCGGCTGCCGGTAAATTCCGACTCCCCTGTAGGTATCTTCTGCTTTTACGTCCTCAAAGGGACAGGTTAGCAGGTTAACTTTGTGTCCCAGACGCACTAACTCTGGGAGGAGAATTGTCAGGTGTGTTTCAACGCCGCCGATCACCGGCGGAAATCCCCAATGCAGATGCGCTATGCTTAATTTATTTTTTGCCATTATTTCACCTCATTCATAAATAATACGATTGCTCTTTTTTCCCGGCTTTGTCCTTCTTGATAGTCAAAACTGTTGATTTCTTTATATTATAAAGCCTGCCAAAGATTTTTAAACGAATCCTCTTATTTTGCGCTGCGGTTAGCCTTAGCTTTACCATTTGATCATCAATCTCCAACTTAATCTGAGAGTCTCTCCAATGTATCGAACAGAGGATTTTTCTCCATCCGGAAGGAAGCCGCGGGTTGATTGAGAGAATCTCTTTTTCTATCTGTACTCCGGCGAACCCGTTAATCAGAGCCTGCCAGCTACCCCCAATGCAGGCCGCATGGATACCGTCCTCTGTAGATCTGTGTATATTGGCTATATCTACATGCGCTGAGGTGTTAAAGAAGCGGTAGGCCTGGCCACGGTCTCCGGTATAAAGCGCCATAATCGCATAGATCGGAAGGCTAAGGGATGATTTATGGAGTGTCCGTTCTATATAAAAATCGTAATTATTCTTTTTAGTCCGGTAGTTAAAGACATCAGAGAGCAGATATAATAGCATTAGGACATCCGCCTGCTTTACGAACTGCGTCTTTTTATAGTCTTTTGCCCTTATTTTTTTATTTACTATCGGTAGATTATTTTCGTCCCAGGAGTTGATTTTTATGAACTTTTTCTTAAAGTAGCCGTCAAATTCTTCAATTACCTGTTTTTTGTCCATTTTGAGCGTTATGTGTGCGGCGATCCGCCTCCATTCCTTTATTTCCTGCTCGGATAATTGAATTCTTTCAGATAAGCTTTTAAGGGCCTGACGGTGATATTTTTTTGCCTTATCGTTCATCTTGCAGGCGATGATTAAGTTCCACTTCGCCATGATATTAGTGAAGGCATTATTATTTACATTATCATGGAATTCATTTGGCCCGATGACATTCCTGATTTCATACTTTTTCTTTTTCTTGTTGTACTCAACACGCGATGCCCAGAACCTTGCTGTTTCAAAGAATATTTCATAGCCGTAATCGGCAAGAAACTTCTCGTCATGCGTTACATTGTAGTAATGATAAAAGGCATAAGCAATATCTGCGGTAATGTGGTGTTCCTGCTGACCGGTAAATATCTTAATTACGCTTCCGTCTAAATCCCTTGCCCTGTCAGGGGTCTGGTCGCTGCCTGAAGCAGCAGACTCCCATGGGAACATTGCTCCTTTATAGCCGTGTTCTTTGGCCCTTATTCTTGCTGCACCAAGTCTCTTATAGCGGTATAGGAGCATACTCCTGGCTACCTCCGGCAAAGTATAGAGATAAAAAGGAAGCAGAAATATCTCCGTATCCCAGAAGATATGGCCTCTGTAGCCTTCTCCGGTTAGCGCCCTTGCTCCTATGCTGGAGAAGCCGTTGTCTCCCCTGGCGCAGATCAGCATATGATAGATATTAAAACGCATTACCTTTTCTACTTCCGGGGCTCCCCAAATAGAAACCTCTGCCTGGCTCCAGAGGTTTTCCCATGCCTTGATATGATTATTCAGAATTCTGGTGAACTTTGAGTGAAATGCTTTTCTGAATTTTTTTTCTGATGATTTTTTAGTAGCTTCCAGGCTGGAGTCTTTTGAGACGAAGTCTATGCAAAATACCTTGGTAAATATAATCGTTTGGTTCTTACGCAGCCTTAATTCAAATACATTATCCTTGGCATAGGTCTTCTTGCCGTTAGTCTGATAATAAAAGCCGCTTCTAAAGATTATTTTGTATTCCTTGTTGAATGTTTCGGTTACCAGAAATCCCTCATTTTTAAATTGGCCCAGCTCTTTAACCCTGAAGTGTTTCTTGCGGCCCTCAGTTACTGTTCCGGCATTAGAGACCGAGGTATCGATACCGGTCTCAATAGAGATGTTTGCTTCTGCATCCAATGCGGTGAAAGCGATCTGCATGATCCCGATATTCTTCTCTGACATCGACAGAAATCTGAGGCTCTGGTAGTCATACCTGCGGTTTCTGGTATCGCGGAATATGGTATAACGCGACAGGATGCCGTGCCTTAAGTTTAGAGTTCTTTTATGTTCTGAGGTATTCATAGCGATAACGCCGAGCTTTTCGCCATCAACGGTCATCTTGAAGTTAAATGGATTAGGCAGGTTTATCAGTTCTGCGACCTGTGAGCCGACAGTATCATACAGGCCGGCGATATATGTGCCGGGTTTAGCATCATAAGGTATTTCTTCCAGAACCGACCTGCTCCCCAGGAATCCGTTTCCCAGTGCCAGCTGAGACTCTCTTATTCCCTGAAGGGTGGTTACCCCTCCCTCCTCCTTAATCAGCCAGCTGTATTCTTTATTATATTTGGCGTAATAATTTTTCATTTTGCGAAGAGTTTTAGGATTTGCGTATAACTTATCCCTGAGAGGTCCTCTACTATGATATTTGCACCTACGAGCCTTAAGGAGTTTTGGTAGCGGTCAATTCCTACGCAAACCATTTTGGCATTTATGGCCGCCTGTACCCCCAACACTGCATCTTCAAAGACTACACATTCAGCAGGCTTGCAGTTTATCTGTTCTGCAGCCATAAGGAAGATCTGCGGGTCTGGCTTACCGCGGGTTATAATATTACCGTCAATTATCGCATCCCCCAGCCCACTCAACCCTGTTTTCTCCAATATTTTTCTGCAGTTTCTGCTCGCTGAGGCGTAGGCAATTTTTATATTATTATATTTGAGTTCTTTGATCAGTTCAACGCTACTATCATACACCTCCACTCCGTTTTTCTCAATACTTTCTAAATAAAATTTTTGTTTTCGATCCCCGGCTTCCTTTATTTCTTTCTCGCTAAGACCTTTTAGGATTGCCTTTGTTCCGTCGTAACGGGGGATCCCATCTACCTTTGCTTTATAGTCTTGGAAATCAAATTTTACTTTATATTCCGAAAACATCTTCTTCCAGGCCTCAAAATGAAGCGGTACCGTATTGACTATAACACCATCTAAATCAAAGATCGCTCCTTTAAACATCGTCTTTTTCTCCCCTATTTTTAGAATAGTTTGTGATTTTGCTCTTGCTTAAATCCAGATTAGGCATAATTACGATACCGTTATCTTCCGCCAGGAATTTACTGCGCCTTATCCCGATCTCCAGTACCTTGACTTTTTCTCCGGTATGCAGCTTAATAGTGTCTCCTATTGAAAAAGGACTGTCGATCATGATCAAGAAACCGGAGATTATATTAGAGATGGTATCCTGGGCAGCCAGGGCTATGGCTAAGGAGCCTATCCCTAAAGTGGCAATCAGAGCATTTATATTGACGCCGAGCTTGCTTAAGAGGATGATCAAGCCGATCGTCCAGATAATAGTAGCTGATATTCTTCTAAATAGGGGCATAAATCTGTCATCAAGAGTAGTCTCTGTCTTGCGCGCGATATTGGCGGCATACCAGCCAAACAGTGCGCTAGCGATCTTATATGTCCAGTAAGTAGCAAAGAGAATTATTATTATCTGGATTGCTTTATCTAATTGTTTTCTATAAGCCTGGCCGTATTCGGCGTAAAGAAACCAGAAAGCGGCAAAAATTAATATCCCAATGATTACCGGGATTATGCTTTGTTTAAATATTACTACCGATACCTTCTTAGAGGTTTTTTCTGCGTTAATATCCTTGTGCACAGTCTCTTCCATTTTCTCCATCATCTGTCCGAGATTAACCTTTCGTTTTTAATGTTTTAAGCCGGCATACATCCTGTTTAAAAATTTCTAGGCCTGAAAGTGAATCAATAACAGATCTGAGCAATTTTTTAAGTGAAGGATCTTTGGGGTTTGTGAGGTGGTAGTAGACATTTAGGCTCTCACGGCGATCCCCTACCAGGCCAGTCAGCCGCAGCCGCATAAGATGTTTTGAAAGATTGGACTGGTTCTTCCTCAGTATCCGGCACATCTGGGATACAGTCAGATCGCCATGATCGAGAAGACTGAGGATCCGTAATCTGGTGTCATCTGCGAATGATTTAAGTATCTGACGAACCCTCCTAATATTCATTATAGATACCTCATCTTAATCTAAAAAAATGCCTTTATTTAACCGCTGCCCGGTTGATTATCAGTTTTGTCTTGTAGCCGTCTAAAGTAACTGATACACCAAAAGGGAGAGTAATGTTGATATCTTTGAATATCCTGTGTCCTGACGGAAATCCGTATATTATTGGAATATCCAGATCTCCCAGTATATCATTTAATATATGCTTAATGGTATATTTTTTACCAGAATGATCAACGCATCCGATCATCCTGCCGAATATGATACCTTTTACTTTTTGGAATTTCTTCGCCAGTTTAAGATGCATCAGGTAATTATCGATTGTCTCCAAATCTTCTCCTACATCTTCCAGGAAGAGTATTTTATTATCAGTATTGATCTCATAGCTGGTGCCTATACTACTTACAATCAAAGACATGTTTCCGCCAACCAAAATACCATTAGCCTTACCGGGCCGCAGAGATTTTAGGCTGCTGAATTTCATCTGCCCTAGTTTGTATGGCTTCATGATTGCGCGCAATAGGTGTTTAAAAGTAATCGGGTTCATCCCTTCGCATATCTCTCCAGATACGACCGGGCCGTGAAAGACTACCATTCTGCCTATCTTCTGCAAGTAGGATAGAAGTATGGTTATATCGCTGTAGCCTACAAAAATCTTGGGATTCTTTTTTATGATCTTTTTATCTAAATAAGGAAGGGTTCTGAGTGAGCCATATCCTGCCTTGGCGCAGAATATCGCTTTTACCTGCCTGTCGGCAAACATGCGGTTGATCTGCTCTGCCCTCTCCCGGTCATGGCCTGCCATTGACCAGTACTCATGAAAAATCGAAGGATCATATTTTATTTTAAAGCCAAGGTCACTTAGTTTTTTAAGGCCTTTGATAAAATTACTGCGGTCAAATGTCCAGGCCGGTGCTACAATGCCAATAGTATCGCCTCTTTTAAGACGGCGGGGTTTTTTAAATGCATTAAATACTTTCATCTTCGGTCCTTGCCTTGTTCAGCCATATTGAGCGATTAATTCCCGTCGGCAGGCCCCTTGACATCCTCCAGGCGATCTCGACCACCTTTTCTGCTATATGCTCTACAACATCAGATACGGGTCCTCCAACAAATCCGCCGTTAAACTTTTCTGAGCGCACGCAGAGTTCCGGCTGGTCGTTTACATAGTCAATGGCGACAAACTTCTTTTCCTTATTCTGATTAATTGTCATTGCTATCTCCGAAGAGAAGAAATCCATATCGGTTATCCTGGCTATTTCAGAGATTATTCTTGCAAGCGGCAGTAGCCGGTAGTTATACATTTCTCTTAAAGTAACGTGTTTGTACCAGCCGGTTTCCGTATTCCACCAGCAGGGAATTATTTCGCCAAACAAAAAATACACCCGGAACCATCCCTGATTCTCTCCTAGTGAATAAGGCTCTATTTTTTCCTGTAAAAGGAAGTTATCCCCCCTATTAAAGTGCCGCGCCTTAGCGATCTCCACGATCGACCCGGTAGCATCCTTTACTACCCCTTTTTGGCCGAATCCGCTTGCCGGCTTTATGATAAATGGCCTCCCAAGCTTTTTTAATTCCTCTTTACTTAACTTGAAGTTATCTGGTTCCCAGTTGCGTACCACTACCGTATAGGGAACCGGGATGTGGGCATCCAGCAGGTCGTAGTGAGTTACCGCCTTATTAGAAGCCTGCCTGGCATCATCGGGATCACAGGCCACAAAGCCCTCAGCGTCTTTGGCGGCATAGCAGAGCCTTGTAAAGGGGTCTTTTGGTATATAATAGTCCGCTGCTGTATCAAGAAGAAAATTGATCTTGATTTTTCCTTTTTCAAGGTTTTTGATTACTCGAGAAACATTGCTTTCGTCGATCAGAATGAAATTCAGTGTGCGCGCAGCGCATTCGCGCTTAATCCATTTGATGAACTTTTCTGTGTTATTGCCGTCCCAGGCTAAGGCGAAATCATATTTTTTCATATTCAAGCGACCTTAGTTAATTTAGTGATATTGCTGCTTATTCCATAACGTGAAAATGCAGTGTTGAGGATCGAGAAAATCAGCTGGCTGTAATTTATTCCGGACATTTGGGTCATAATTACCAAATCAGAATATCCGGGTGTAAGGCCAGGCAGAGGATTAATGTCTATCAGATATGGTTGGTTATCTCTGCCTATTCGAAAATCAATCCTGGCAACATCTCTACAGCCGAATTCCCTGAAGGCCGTAAGGGCGTTGTGGCTTAAGGCATAATGGAGCTTTTTTTCAATTCTGGGCGGGATTATATATTCTACTTTTTTAAGCCAATCTCTTTTGGTCTCCAGGCAGTATATGAAGTTGTCCTCATCTCCGCCCTTCATCTTTATCTCCATGAGGCCCATAATTTTTGCAGGACTGTTTCCCAGGACCCCCACGGTAATTTCTCTTCCACGTATAAATTCCTCAACCAGAATAGGTTGACCAGCATACCTTTCAAAAAGCTTCTGCACGCTCTTGCGCAATTCATTTCTGCTATTCGAGACAGATGTGGAGTATATGCCCTTACTTGATCCTTCCCATGCTGGCTTTACCACAAGGGGGTAAGTAAGCCTATTCTCTATATTTATTAATTCACCCCATTTTTTAATAACGGCAAATTTCGGAGTAGGGATCCCTTTCATGCGGAGTATCTTTTTTGCCATAACCTTATCAAGGGTTAATGCAAGTGTCAGAGGATCAGATCCTGAATAAGGCATGTTCATTATCTCTAAGATAGTAGGGATTTGCCCCTCCCGGTTTCGCCCCCAGTATCCTTCTGCGATATTAAATACAAAACTGGGCTTTTCTGTTTTTATCTTTTCAATGATATTTGTTTCTCCGCCCAGCCTCGTTGTTTTAAAACCGTATGCTTCGAATACTGCGCATATCGCGTTAATCGTCTGCGGTGAGTCAAATTCTTCTACTTGTTCGCTGTCTAATTCTCCTTCCGGCAAAACATTTTCCTTGAGGTTATACGTTATGCCAATTTTCATCTGTGATCTCCTATAAATATACAGTTATTTATTAGTATATTCCTATATACTCATATGCTCATTTAAAAATATAATTATCATAAAATTCTACTATTGTCAAGAAAAAACCCCCTGATCCGCTGCTTCCGGAATCAAGGGGTTTTGGTAAGGATTTTTATCTTTAAACTACTTCCATCGTCGATGGCGGCTTGGTAGCTATATGATAAGTGACGCTTACGACACCAGGGACCTCCTGTACCATTCTATCTGCTAATTTCCGCAGAGTAGCGTATGGAAGGTCAGTGGGTGTGGCGGTTCTTGCGTCCAGGCTGTCCCAGCATCTGATCTCAATCTGATTTCCGAACTCTCTTTTTCCGTTGCGCATGCCGGTGACCCTGTCTTCATGCAGGATAGCCATATACTGGAAGGCCTCTATTGAGGATAACTCCTCCTCTAATATCGAGGTTGCACTTCGGGCGGTCTCGATTTTTTCAGGGGTCACCTCTCCTATTACTCTTGCCGCCAAAGCCGGTCCCGGGAAAGGCATGCGGTTAAACGATGATTCAGGCAGCCCTGAAGCAGCCGCAACTTTTCGCACACCGTCTTTGCGCAGTTGCACCAGGGGCTCAAGGATCTTATATCCAAACGCCTCTTTAGGGTCTATTCCGAGCTGCTCAAAGACATTATGCTGCCTTTTGATGCCGGCGACCGTCTCATCGACATCAGTAAGGATAGTTCCCTGAAGCAGGTATTTCGCGTTGCTCTGCTTAACCAGTTTTCCAAATACATCCTTATAAAAGGTCTGTGTAACTGCCTCTCTCTTCTCCTCTGGGTCGGTTATACCCTTTAAAGCCTTAAAAAATTTATCCCTGGCATCGATAATCTCAACATCGACGCCCAGGCCCTTAAAGAGCGCGGCTATTTTTTGCGGTTCATCTTTACGCATAATGCCGTTGTCAATGAAGTAGGTTTTAAGCCTTCTCCCTAGCGCCTTATGTCCTAGCATGGTTACAGCGGAGGAGTCAACGCCTCCTGAGAGTGCGTTGATCGCAACGCCGTCACCCACCGCTTTCGAGATCTCATCAGCCTTCTGGTTTATAAAATCCTGCGGGTTTAAGTCTACTGCTTTTATCTCCTTAATGCTTACCATAACTTACCTCCTGGTATAATCCTCAGGATTACCATTGATTATGCCTGATTACTGTGATTTTGTTAGATTACAGAGATTAAAACATTCATCACTTTAATCCTGTAATCACTGTAATCTGTTTTTTTTAAATCTATCTAATCAAGACATCCACTTGTTTCTGATTATAGGATGTCTTTTACCGTTTCCTCGACCTCTTTTGTATAGAAACTTTGTAGCGGTTTTACCTCGATTTCTTTGGTCTTGGCGGCTTCGATTCCTTCAATGCTGGCCTCGGTTGCGGCAATAGAGGTGATATAAGGTATTTTCTTTTGTATCGCCATCCTGCGTATATAGCTGTCGTCATATTTGCTATCTCTGCCGATAGGGGTGTTTACTATGAGCTGGATATCATTGTTCTTTATGGCATCGACGATATTGGGCCTGCCTTCATGAAGCTTTTTTATCCGGGTGTTCTTTACGCCTTTGTTCTCTAGAAGGCGGCTTGTATTCTCCGTTGCGTAAATCTTAAAACCAAGCTTCTCTATCCTTTTTGCCAGGGGGATTAGTTCGTGCTTATCTTTGTCGGCTACTGTCAGTAGTACCTTCCCCTCTAAGGGCAGCTTTGCGCCGACTGCCTCCTGAGCCTTATAAAAGGCAAGTCCGAAGGTCTCGGCAATTCCCATGACTTCTCCTGTGGCGCGCATCTCCGGACCCAATACCGGGTCAACTTCCGGGAACATGTTAAAAGGAAATACTGCTTCCTTTACCCCTACGTGCTTTAATTCGGATTTCTTTAATTCCGGAAAATCCTTCAGCTTTTTACCAAGCATTAATTGAGTGGCTATGCGGGCTATAGGCATACCTGTTATTTTGGATACTAATGGCACTGTTCGTGATGCCCGAGGGTTGGCTTCCAGGATATAGACCTTATCGCTACATATCGCGTACTGGATATTGATTAAGCCAACCGTCCCCAGCTCTTTAGCGACCGCCGCGGTATATTTTTCGATCAGATCAAGAGATTTCTTTGATATCGTCCTGGTGGGGATGGTGCATGCCGAATCTCCGGAATGAACTCCGGCGTATTCGATATGCTCCATAACCGAGGCAACAAAAGTATTTTCGCCGTCGCAGAGCGCATCTACTTCTGCCTCGATGGCATGCTCTAAGAACCGGTCGATCAACATCGGGTGCTCCGGGTTTACCCGAATGGCTTCTTCTGCGTAAATCTTTAGCATCTCCTCATCGTAGATAACCTCCATACCCCGCCCCCCTAGAACAAAGGATGGCCTGACCATCAGGGGGTATCCTATCTTTTTGGCGGTTTCTATCGCCTCATTCAGCGACATTGCCGTATCACTCTCTGGTTGAGGTATGCCAAGCGCTATCATCTTCTGGCGGAAATGCTTCCTATCTTCTGC
This sequence comes from Candidatus Omnitrophota bacterium, assembly GCA_016783715.1. GTDB lineage: Bacteria > Omnitrophota > Gorgyraeia > Gygaellales > Profunditerraquicolaceae > BS750m-G15. Next base: position 10,561 of record JADHWA010000005.1, on the reverse strand, counting down.
AAAACTGATGCTTTCCGGTGAAGTTCCCAGAATCTTGACGCCATTATCCTTTAATTCTTGGGCTATGTTAAGCGGGGTCTGTCCGCCAAACTGCACAATTGCTCCTTCGGGCTTTTCTTTTTCGTAGATCGCCAGGACATCCTCTACGGTCAGCGGTTCAAAATAGAGCTTATTGGAGGTGTCGTAATCAGTAGAGACTGTCTCGGGGTTACAGTTGACCATAATCGACTCATAGCCTTCATCGCGCAAGGTATAGGCAGCATGGACACAGGTATAATCGAATTCAATCCCCTGCCCGATTCTATTAGGGCCTCCGCCTAAAACCATAATCTTCTTATTTGGGGATACCGCCACGGTATCTTTATCGTTGCAGTAAGTCGAATAATAATAAGCTGCATCATTAACTCCGCTTACAGGCACCGGTTCAAAAACTGCCCTTTTCCCCAGAGCAAGCCGCCTCTCCCTTACTTCCTTTTCCTTTATCTTAAAGAGCCCCGCCAGATATCTGTCTGAAAATCCCCACTCCTTTGCCTTAATTAGTGCGCTATCGGTAAGATTTGACCATGAGGACTTAAGCAATTCTTCCTCGAACTCCACCAACTCTTTGGTCTGTGTAAGGAACCATCTGCCGATATGGGTTATCTTGTAAAGCTCTTCGACCGCCATTCCTTTTCTTAATGCCTCATAGATCAGAAAGATCCTTTCACTGGAAGGGAATCTAAGCTTTCCTTTGATCTTTTCCAGGGAAAGGCTTTTAAAGTTTTTTGCTCCTCCAAGCCCGTATCTTTTGATTTCAAGGGAACGGATAGATTTTTGAAATGCTTCCTTAAAGGTCTTGCCGATACTCATTACTTCGCCTACGGCCTTCATCTGCGTGCCGAGAATATCTTTTGCCTGAGGGAATTTTTCAAATGCCCAGCGGGCAAATTTTATTACCACATATTTTCCGCTTGGCTTGTATTTTTCGAGTGTCCCCTCTTTCCAGTAAGGTATCTCATCCATGGTAATCCCGGTTGCCAGTTTTGTAGAGATCCAGGCGATTGGAAATCCGGTTGCTTTAGATGCCAGGGCCGAAGAGCGCGAAGTCCTAGGGTTTATCTCAATAACTACCAGCCGGTCATCCTCAAGGTTATGGGCAAACTGGATATTAGTCCCTCCGATAACCCCGATTGCATCGACGATTTTATAAGAGGCATCCTGCATTCTTTTTTGTAATTTTTCCGGGACGGTGAGCATTGGTGCTACGCAAAAACTGTCTCCGGTATGCACCCCCATAGCGTCTATATTTTCAATGAAGCAGACGGTGATTTTTTGATCTTTTTGATCCCGGACTACCTCCAGCTCAAGCTCCTCCCACCCGATAACAGACTCCTCTATCAGCACCTGGCCTACCAGGCTTGCCGCAAGGCCTCTGGTTACGATCGTCCTGAGCTCCTCGACGTTATAGGCTATCCCTCCTCCGGTTCCGCCCATTGTATAAGCCGGCCTGATCACAGCCGGATATTTCATTACTTCAGCGATCTTCTCGGCCCCTTCAACTGAGTAGCATATCTCTGACTTAGGGAGCTCCAGCCCTAGCTTTTGCATTGTTTCTTTGAATACCAGGCGGTCCTCGCCGCGCTCAATAGCGTCAATCTTGACGCCGATGACCTTAACCCCGTATTTATCCAGTATCCCTGACTTGTAGAGGCTTGAAGAAAGATTTAGTCCGGTCTGGCCTCCTAAGTTAGGCAGCAGGGCATCCGGTCGCTCTTTCTCTATGATTTTTTCAAGATACCCGATTGTCAACGGCTCAATATAGGTCTTATGCGCCATACCGGGATCAGTCATGATCGTGGCAGGGTTTGAATTAACCAGGACTACCTCATAGCCCTCTTCTTTCAGGGCTTTGCAGGCCTGGGTTCCTGAGTAGTCAAATTCACAGGCCTGTCCGATAATAATTGGGCCTGAGCCGATAATTAGCACCTTCTTTATGTCATCTCTTCTAGGCATAGTGCTCCTCTTATTTTGATGGATTTAAGATTAGTAATACCGTAGTCCATAAATGTTTCTTTGGTATGCGTCTTAATTGGGTTTGATTTGCTTACCCGCATACACAGAAAGCTACGGCCGTAAGGCCGTAGATGAATGCCGGGCAGATACTGCTTCGGCGGGATTCACCGAAGCAACTTAAATATGCTACGACCGTTAGGTCGTTGAGCTTCACTGGAGAAGAATTATACAATAAATTCCGCTGAAGATCCACCAAAAAAAGCCTATTATTTAGGCAAAATTCTTACCCACCTTCCCAGTAAGAGGCGGCCGTAAGGCCGCAGATGATTTCGTAGAGGGTAATCCACCGAAGCCAAAGACGAAAGTTCTCATGAGCGAAGGCGGATCCTGCTTCGGCGAAACCCGCCGAAGCAAGTGAAGATGCTTTTGGCCGATAAGGCCAATAGAGCTTCACCCCTCTTCAATAATTTCAAAACGGCATCCGCAGAGGTTACACTCGTATATTGAAGCCTCATAACGCGGCTCGACAAAACGGGTATCCTTGCTGTGGCACTTCGGACATTCAACTGGAGGGAACCATTCAGGCATAATATTATATCAACAGCAAAATTGTTTAGTCAGAAATTAGTATCTGGCCGATAGTAAAGCGGCCTTCTAAAAGCTCTGAATTTGTCTTGCTGCCCAGTTGCAACTTATTAATCTTTAAAAGCGACGGGGTGTTCTCTATCTTGTAGATGAAGGTTAGATAGTTCTTCAGGGTACCCTCAGATTTCAGCTCGATTGTGGACTCGCTTAACTCACCTTTGCCTTTTCTTCTTTGATCCGGTCTGATATCCAGAATCACAACGCCAGAGGCTCCTGCCAGTTTCTCAAGCTCTCTGAGAGCCCCCAAAAAAGTATCCTGGATATCCGCGGGATTACCCTCAGAGAAGAGGTATTTTTTGTAGATCTTCTGCAGTTGATCGCCTTGCCCGAGAAGCTCCTTGTATTTCTTTAATTTGATCTCCTTGCTGCTGATCTCTATGTTGAGGTCCCTGTCTTTATCCACGAGCGGCTCAATAACCGTATTATAGGAGATAGTAAAGATTACCGCCGAGGCGGTGATGTAGACAAAAAATCTTTCTCTTTTTGTAAGTAGTTTTTTCATCTCTTCTGACAGACGATCTCGAAGCTGACCAAAGAAGACTCGCTTCGCTTTTTAGTCGCCTGTTTAACCTCTGCCTCGTAACCCTTTAGAGCCTCAGACTTCTCAAGCCGGTTTACGTATTCGAAGACTTTATTTAATTCCGGGGCTTCTCCTTTTAGGATCAGGACCTCTTGGTTTTCATAGGAGAGGTTGCGCAGATAGACCCCCTCAGGGATGTTTTTGTAGCTTGCGTACAGAAAATCAATCACCGGGGTCGTATCCTGGGCCTGTTTTTTTAGTATGCGTAACCTTCTCTCCATCCGTTCTAATGGCGCGGCTTCTTTGCTGATCTCCTGAAGTTGGCTCTCAATGCTTGAGAGATGCTGTAGTTTGTTTTTATAGTTTTTAAAGCCGGCCAAGAACCAGACCCCCAGGATCAGGACTACCAGAAGCCCCGTAGTTAAGACTTCTTTGAGGCGATCGGCTTTTTGCATCTGATTCTTTAGATTAAGCGGGAGTAAGTTCAGCGACTGCGGCAGGCGAATAAGAGGCAGCCCCAGCAGGTTGAAATAGGAGTTTTTTGAATTTAGCAAGCTGTCGAGTTCTCCTGTTTGAGAGATAATCCTCTTACTCTGCTGGCCTCCTGTTGTTTTCATGCCAGCCTTAGTCAGTATCCCGGTAAGCCTGGCCGCCAGCGCCTGCTCTGCGAAGAGATAGCAATTTTGTGGCAACTCTATTGCAGTCTCTTTTTTATATGAGTCGCAGGTTTTCTTGATTTCATCTAAAAATAAATTATCTGACTGGCCTGAGAGATCAGGGGTCATGAAGGAGCGGCTAAATACCAGCTTCTCCTGCCGGACAATTGACACCTCTATTCGGTTTAGGTCGGCATCGATAAGCATGGCTAATTCTTTACTCTTGGGGTTGTCGTAAAAGAAAAGGTTGGATACCCCGTAGGGGCTTAATGCGAAGAATATATTCTTTCCCCCAAGCTGGCTAAAAAGCTCTGTTAATTTGTCGACGATCTTTCTGTGGATAATGCTTAAGTTTATGTGAGAGTAACCCTGATTATCAGAACGGATAAGCTCATAGCCGGTGACTAGTTCGCTGATCTCATACGGCAGAAGTCTGGGTGCCCGATAGGCAATCATGCTCTCTATTTCTTCGGTCTTTTTGCTTGGGATCTTGAGGTAGTGGCAGGTTGCACTTTTTCGCGGTAGGCAAAAGATTAGGGGCTGATTGCGGTAGCCGAGATTACTTAATAGTATCTTTGCCTGAATAGCCATATCCGGATTTTCTAGGCCGCCTGAGATTTTGATCGCCTCTTGTACCGAGACTGTTACCGATGCACCCTTAGGGCCTGCCTTGAGGATCTTTAGAGTCTGGTCCTCAACTTGCAGGACAAAAATTCCGTTCTTCTTTATATTAGCGGCTATCCTTTTCATCAGCTTTCATGCCAGAATATCAACTCTTTGATTTCGCGGTCGTATACGCAGTCAATTTGTCTTGTTGGTTTGCCTACGCCGAGTCTTCCTTTAGATATTATACGGAAAAAATCCGATTCAACAACCAGATTCTTCCTGAGTTCAACAGTGATCAGTTCATAGTCAGCCGGGTCAAGATCCAGCACTCTTAGCAGGCTATCCAGGTCTCCTTCGTTAAATTGACCGTAATCCTGGCGATATCTGAGTATCGCGCTTAGCAGGCCCTCAAGCTTCGCCTGATCGCTAATCCCGGCCTGATTCATTGCGCTGGCAATAATCACTTCTAAAGCTGCAGGTTCTGCGGTATTGATATTTACGCCCCCGTTTCCAAAAACGGTAAAGATTCCCTCTATTGCCCGATATAGCTGTTGGTTGATTCCTTTTACCATGGTAAGCTCTGCGCAGTTGGTAAATGGCTCCCCCTTACACTCATAACCCAGAGCAGTGTAATCTCGTGATTCTGCCGGAGTAATCTCCAGGTTACTGCGCCAGGCACGTATATTTGAAGCGATATCCCTGCTTTCTTGCGCAGTTATCCCGCCTTTTTCCAATAATACTGCCAGCAACTCTTCTGCGGCGGTGTTGATATTGATCTTCCTTTCTTCATCCAGCACGCCGAATATCTCCTCTCCGTTTGAATCTGTATAAGAAACAGAGGCAAATTCAGAGGAATCCTGGCTAAAGGCGATCCTTTTAAAAGCCTCCTCATTCTCTGCCCAACTGTCGGAGAAACTGTCAGTCTGCGTTAGGTCCCGGTTGATCTCGACTATAGCCTGATTTACCCCTGATTTAGCCAGATAGAGGGATTTTAGGTCTTCCCTTTGATAAGAACCCAGGCGTAGCGCAAGGGAGACCCTATATCCGATACTTACCGCCAGAACCGCTAATATGACCATTATCCAGAGGGCGATAATTAATATCTGCGCTTTCTTCTTCATCTTACTAATTGAGTGTAGGGAATATATATGGTTCTCTCGAAGCTCTGAGCCTTCTGCCTGCCCAGGGTTAAGTTTACCTTAACGGCTAATGGGGGATTCTTCTCTTCTTCGAGTAGCGGATCCGTTCCTTCGGTAGCCCAGCTGTCTTTAAAGATAATTCGGTCATCCGCTATGGAGTAGTATCCGTATTCAAATTTAATCTGGGCGCCAGCGGATAATTCCTGAGGGGTAACCTCTGAGTTCGGGTTGAGGGCCTGCTTATTCTTCCGGCAGACTCGAAGCAGGCGCTCCTGGTCCTGGGTGTAAGAGACTAAGGAGTATTCCCGGATAAAGGCGTCTTCGATAAATGAATCTGTAAGCGCCATAAAGGTTAGTTGATCCTCTCTGCCTGAAAAACGCGCCTCCTCTTCGCTAAAGACGAAAGAATTTATAAGGTCAGAATTTAATTTCCCTAGAATTAATCGTGCCCGGCCGGTCAGTTTTATTGAATCATCAATAGACTTTGTGCCAAATGTCCCTGATGAGAAGCTGGTATAGAGAGCTGCCATAACTACAGTGAATATTGCCGATGCGATAATCAGCTCAAGTAGAGTCAGTCCCTTTGTTTTGTTCATCTTGCTCTCAGGTAAGTGGTGATGTTGATTTGATCTTCTATCGGCGGCTGGCCCCAGGCGACTTCAAGATCCATCTGGTATAGTTCGGATTCAGCCAGGGGCCTTATATAAGATTTCCAGTTAAGCCCCTTGGTCTTACCCTCTTGGACCCCCTCGATGATCATTCCCCTTAATTCATCAAAATCAGCCTTCTGCATTATATCTTGTGCAAGAAAGACTGCCCTGGTTGAGTCCTGTGCTTTATGCCACACCTGTCCCGAGAAGGAGATTGTCTGTAGGATAGAGACGATCCCGATAGATAATATCGCGATGGTTATGATTAGCTCTAATAATGAAAATCCTCTATTACTCATCCTTAATCTTTGCACCCCCATAGACCCCTTCGGTGGTTATAGATAAGCTTTTCTCTTCAGGTGTCGATATCTCAATAGTAACCGCATCAATTGCCCCGTCAGGGTAGAATAGAATAGATTCATCCTGCGGGTTTGTAATTTTTTTTACATCCAGGATAAATTTTTCAGGAAAGGAGTAACTCCGGAGGCGCGCCGGGCTATCGTGTATCTGGCCCCAGTATTGCTTTTGTTGGTTATCCACCTTAAGATAGATAATCTTTCTTTCGATCACCGAGCGCTGATGCAGGAAACCGATAAATGTCTGCAGTTGTCTGAGTGTCTGGTCCAGTTGGATCTTAGCGAAGGTCTTCTTAAAAAGCGGGGCGGATATACTGGTTAATACCGTGATGATTATGATTACCACCATCAGCTCTATGAATGTAAATCCCCGCCGGCGAGAGAGCCTTTTAGTTGCAGATATCATCTAAGCTGCCTTCCTTATCGGGACCTTCCGAACAAAGTCTGTAGCCGCCCTCGGCGGTTTCCGGTTCATAGATATAGGGGTTACCCCAGGGGTCCTTATCAGGGGCTTTATTCAGATATCGGCCTCTCCATTTATCATCGGAGCCGGGATCTACCATCAGTTCACTAAGACTATCAGGATAACTGCCCATATCCATCCCAAACATATCTAAACCAATCGAAATATTGGTGATATTAGCTTTGGCGGCGGCGATCTTTGCTTCTTGGTCACGGCCGATGAAACGAGGCGTTACAATTGCCGCTAAGACACCGATAATAATTACAACCAGCATTAGTTCTATTAGTGTAAAACCATATCTTTTTGGCCACGAGCTATCCATAGATCTTTTCCTCCCTAATTTAAACTGTTATCTGGAATATCGGCAGAAGCATGGATAATACGATAAAACCTACGATCAACCCGAGTATCAGGATTATAACCGGCTCAACCAGGCGGACCAGCGACTTTAGGAGACGCTGGGTCTCGGTTTCGTAGTCATCGGCGATACGCAGGAAAGATTTCTCAAGCCTTCCTGTTTCTTCGCCGATTGCGATGATGCTGCTGGTAAATTCCGGGAAAAACTTCGAACCCCTGAAGCACTCTGAAAGGCTGCCCCCCCTTGTGATCTCCTCTTTGAATATCGCCAGCTCCCTGCAAAGTACCTGATTCCCCACTACGCTAGTGGCAGTCTCTAAGGCAGTGATGATCGGGATTCCGCTGGAGGACAAAAGAGATAGCGCCCGCATCAGGCGGCCGACTTCAGCCTTTAGAAAAATTCTTCCGGCGACCGGCATTTTTAGTTTTAGCAAATCAAAATATGCCTTCCCCTGCGGAGCCTTGGAAAACCTGCGCAAGAAAAAGAAGAGCACTGCGGCTGATGATAGAATAAACCACCAATATTTGCGTAATAGTGCTGAAAAGTTAATTAGCATCAGGGTAGGTAGCGGAAGAGTCTGTCCCATAGTTTCAAACATAGAGACAAGCCGCGGGATTACGAAAGCCAGCAAGACGATTACGGTAAGTGTCCCGACTGACATGACAAAACCCGGGTATATCAGGCTTGCGCGCAGTGAATTTTTGAACTCTTCCTCATCTTCCAGGAATTGAGCAATCCTTTGCAGCGAGATACTCAGGTTCCCGCTGGCCTCTCCGGTGCGAATAAGGGCTATGTAAAGCGCACTGAAGATATCCCTGTGTGCGGCCAGGCTCTCTGAGAAGGCAGAGCCGTCTTTTATCCTGGCGATTAGATCAAGCAGGACAGATTTTAGATGCTTATTGTGCGCCTGATTTGAGACAATCGTCAGGGCGTTGATAATGTTCAGGCCTGACTCAATCAATGTGGCAATCTGGCGGGTAAAGGTGGTAATTTCTCTGGGGGATGCCGTGCGAAAGAATAATTTTGAGCGCTCAGCTGCAACCTCCTGGCTATTAAGTGACAGGATATAGTATCCTTTCTTACTAAGCCTGTTAATCGCTTCCTGGGCAGACTCGGTTTCAATGATGCCTTTTAATACTCTCTGCGGAGCAGCCTTTGCTGTATAGCTATATTTTGGCATTGTCGGATTTATATTTATTCGTCTTCTTGAGTTACGCGCATTACTTCGGTATAGGTGGTAAGTCCCGAGATCACCTTTCGGAGTCCGTCATGCCTGAGTGTGCGCATGCCTTCGGAGACCGCCTGCTGCTTAATCTGCTGGCTGGAAGTTCCCTTTAAGACCAGTTCTCGTATCGGCTGGCTGATACGCAGGATCTCGTAGATTCCGGTACGTCCTTTGAATCCTGTAAATCTACACTCCTGGCATCCCTCTCCTTCGCTAATTTGCGCCTGTTTTGTGTCGAAATCTAAGCTACCCCGAATCTGGCTTATAATATCTTTCCTTGATTTATCAGGCTTCTTGCATTTCGGGCAGATTAGCCTTACCAGGCGTTGTGCAACCAGGCATACTAAGGAAGAGGATACTAAGAACGGCTCGATTCCCATCTCCAGGAGCCTGGTGACCGAACCCGCAGCGTCATTGGTATGGAGCGTCGAAAAAACTAAATGCCCGGTTAGGGCCGATCTGATCGCAATCTCCGCGGTCTCGAAATCCCTGACCTCTCCGACCATCATCACATCAGGGTCATGCCTTAGCATGTGCCTGAGGGCACCGGCAAAGCTGAACCCTATCGCAGGGATGACCTGCACTTGATTTATTCCCCTTAGCTGATATTCTATAGGGTCTTCGATGGTGATAATCTTTATACCGCTGGAGTTAATCTTTTCTAAGCAGGCATAGAGGGTGGTGGATTTTCCGCTGCCGGTCGGTCCGCTGACAAAAATTATTCCATGGGGTTTCTTGATAACCTCCGCGATGATCTCAAGGTCTTCGGGTAATAGCCCCAACTTCCTAAGTTCCAGGAAGAATTGCGGGCTTAAGATTCTGATATGTACCGCTTCTCCGAAGGCCGTAGGAAGGACTGAGACCCTCAGGTCCAACTCATTAGAATTGACATTTATCTTGATTCTTCCGTCCTGTGGCAGGCGGTGCTCGGCAATATCGAGGTTAGCCATTATCTTTACACGCGAGACAATAGCGGAGTGAAAGTAGCGGATCGTCTCAGGGATGTTGATATCATAGAGGACTCCGTCGATTCTGTAGCGGGTACGCAGTTCCTTCTGAAATGGTTCAAGGTGTATGTCGGTGGCGCGGTCTTTAATCGCTTCTCGTATTATCTGGTTGACGAACTTGATTATCGAGGCATCCTCTGCCATCTCCTCGATCTTCTCGACCTTGCTGCCCGAGACCTCCAGCTTCTTTGTTGAACTTTCTTTGGCCACAATACTCTCTAAGGTATCTGCGCCCACGCCATAGCATTTCCTGATTAGCGATAAAATCTCAGTTTCGGTGGCTAAAACTGCTTCAATCTCAACCCCTAGAAGGAGTTTTATATCGTCAAGGGTATGGATATCTAGAGGGTCGCTGATTGCGATCTTCAGGGTCTTATCTTTGAATTCCAGCGGGATGATCTTATAGTGGATGGCAAATTTGGCAGGGACTTTTTTAACTACCTCTGGATCTATTCTTTTCTCTTTTAACCGGATATAGGGTATATTTAATTGCCGCGAAAGAAGATTAAAAACCTCAATTTCTGGGGCAAAACCCAGCTTGACGAGTGCAGTGCAGATAAAACCACCATTTTTCTTCTGATGGCGTAATCCGCTCTCCAGCTGTTCCTGGTTGATTAAGTCTGCGCTAACCAGTAATTGGCCGATTAGCTGGCTGTTTTCCTTGTTCATTCTTCCCCTCTATTCTAAAATTATATAATGCCTGGTGATGGGGTATCCTATTACCGCGAAGGGTTATGAAGGGGATAAATCTTACTTTTAGTATACCCGATTATAGCCGAAATGTAAAGTATGAATTTATCTGAGTCTGGAAATGATACCATAGATCGTTACCCCCTCCTTTATGAGGGGAAGTTAAGGAAGATTCTTTGTATAAGTAAGACCGTTTTTGAGAAATTACTTCTAACAGCGCGTGAATTTTTTGTTGAACCTGTCTATACCGAATG
>JADHWA010000029.1 GCA_016783715.1 Candidatus Omnitrophota bacterium | reverse complement strand
GTCAAAGATCGACCCGCGGATAGTTGCCTTTCACTCTCCCGACTCACCGGTTACCGAGCAGTACCGTACCCTGCGCACTAATATTGCCGCAGGCCAATCCAAGAACGCAGTTAAGATATTTGCTATTACCAGCGCTATCCAGGGGGAGGGAAAGACGATTACTGCCATAAATCTGGCTATCTCCATGGCGCATGACCTGAATAAGAAGCAGATCCTTCTTATGGATGCTGACCTGCGCCGTGGGAGCATGGCTAAATATCTGGGGATTATCCCGGAGATCAGCCTCTCAGATATAGTCTCCAATGGTAATACCGTAGATGATGCCCTGCTTAATATCGGAATAGACAACCTTACGGTCTTGCCTGCCGGCAAGGCGCCGAGGAATCCGGCAGAGATACTCGGCTCAGTAAAGATGAATAATCTGATCAAGGACCTAAAACAGAGGTACGATTATGTGATAGTTGATACTCCTCCGATCATCCCGGTAACCGATGCCGGCGTAATCGGCGCACAGACTGACGGGGTGATTATGGTGATCCAGGCCAACCGTACCCAAAAAGGGGTAGTAGAGCATGGGGAAGACCTCTTACGCCAGGCAGATGCCAAGATACTCGGCTATATCCTAACTAACGTGCAATACCATATCCCTGCCTATTTGTATCGTTATTTGTAAGATTTTAGTGTATAAATGATTATTTTAAATTTTCATTGCATTAATTTAACAAATATGTTAAACTATTACTATGAGATTTGAAGAATTTATTCGAAAAGTAGAGAATCTACCGGTAATCGATACGGAAAGCCTCCTTGTTGGCTCAAGCGATTTAGTAAAGGTAAAGGTTCAGATTAGCCGTTGGGCCAAATCAGGCAAGCTCATTCAGTTAAAGAGGGGGATGTATGTTTTGTCGCCTGTATACCGTAAGGTTGAGCCATACGGGCCGTTTATCGCCGCTACCCTAAAACAGCCCTCTTATTTGAGCCTTGAAAAGGCGCTTGAATTTCACGGTCTGATCCCAGAAGGGGTAAAAGTCTACACATCTCTTGCTACTAAATGGCAGGATACTTTTAAATCCAAGGTAGGCGTGTTTTCCTACCAGCACATCCGAAAAGAGCTTTTTTGGGGTTATGTTTCAGTTTCTCTGAAGGGCCAGACCGGCTTCATCGCGTCTCCCGAAAAGGCGCTGCTGGACTTTTTTTATGTAAAGAAGATTCGGGCGACATTTGAATATCTCCAGGAGATGCGCTTGCAGAATCTCGATAAGCTTAATCCAGAGAAGCTCTTAAGCTGCGCGAAAAGATTCAATAAGCCTGGTATGTTGCGCGCTGCCAAGTTGATTGCCGAATTCATCGAAAAAGAGAAGGGAGGAGAGAAGTCATTATGAAGGATTACGCGCTGGAATTATCAGCTAAAAAGTCAGGATATGACGCTAAGCTTAATATCATGCGCGAATATATTCAGGCCTACGCGCTGCGAGTTATGCATGACGCAGGTGTTTTCAGGAGCACTGCTTTTCTTGGGGGGACAGCGCTTCGTTTCCTTTATGAGCTGCCACGCTATTCTGAAGACCTCGATTTTTCTATCGCTAAGCCTACAGAGATCGCTTTTTCCGAGCTTATGAAGAAGCTTAAACAGGAATATGCTCAGGCAGGATATACCGTTGCTGTAACGTATAAAGAGGCAAAAACAGTGCAAAGCGCCTTTATTAAGTTTTCCGGCCTTTTGTACGAGGCGGGTATTTCTCCTCTTAAGAGACAGAATTTCTCGATCAAAATTGAAATCGATACCAATCCTCCTCAGGGAGCGGGTTTAGAAACAAGACTTGTTAATAAATATTTCCCGGTTTCTTTTTTATCATATGATCTGCCTTCGCTTTTTGCCGGCAAAATCCACGCGCTTTTAAGCAGAAAGTTTACCAAGGGTAGGGATTTTTTTGATTTGGGGTGGTATCTTTCCCGATGGAAAGGCCTGGCGCCAAATTTTGTATTGTTGGAGAATGCGCTTAAGCAGACCGGCTGGGAAGGAGAAATTCCCAGGGAAGGCAATTGGAGGGGGTTTCTTTCGAATGTAGCCAGGCAGGCAGATTGGAAGAAAGTTACCCAAGATGTGGAAAGATTCCTGGAAAACCCTCAGGATTTGAATGTTATGACGCAGGAGAATATCCTGCGTTTGTTAGAATAAGATTCGTTCTTTCGTTTCTAAAAATAATCATTTTTGATTATTAAAGGAAACGCAACATTTTATCACTATGACATTTTAGCTAAAATACCTTGCTAAGTGATAGGACATATGGTATAGTATTATTAGAAGATGAACTAAATAATGTCCTATAAGGCAGGGAGGCAGCCATATGAAGAAAATCTTATTCTCAGATAAGGAAAAGATCAAGATGATCATCAAAGAGTCAAAGATGTCGCGTTCGGAGCTTGCCCGGCAATTGGAGGTTACCTATAGGGAAGTGTACCGCTGGCTGGATAAGGGGGTAATTCCTCAGGCATCTCAATCACGGCGCATTGACGAAGTATTTAAAGAGTTGGTTGATCTAAGAAAGCAGGTCATTAAGCTCAAAGAAGGATTTGGCGATCCGATCAGCCTTTTAAAGAAAAACCAGGCCTTAAGGGAAAGGTTTTTCCTTGAGATGACCTATAACTCCAACGCCATTGAAGGTAGCCGTATGACACGAGCAGAGACTGCCGCGGCCTTTAAAGGGCAGAATGTTCGCGGACGGGAATTCTTTGAGATTCTGGAGGCAGTAAATCACAAGAACGCATTAGAGTTTCTTCTTGATGAGATCAGGCCCAATTTTAAGATTGATGAGGCCTATATACTGAAATTGCACTCTATCGTCTTATATGACTTTAATGATAAGCTTCCCGGTAAATACCGTACCGGCTTTGTTAATGTAACAAATACCGAGAAGCCGCTTCCGGCGCCTGAGAAAGTGCCGCTTTTGATGAAGAAATTCTCCGGAGGGGTAAATAAATACGGCAAGGATGTAATTGGCAAAATAGCCAGCGACCACTATGAGTTTGAGGAGATACATCCCTTTTTTGACGGAAACGGCCGGGTAGGCAGGCTGATTATGATTACCCAGTTATTAAGCAAAGGTTTTCCGCCTGCTATTATTCAGATAGATGACCGCTATAAGTATTATTTCGCCTTAGGCAAAGGCGACATGGGTGATTTTCGCCACATAACCCAGATGCTCTGCGACAGCATTATTAAAGGGTATAATTTACTAAACGCTAAATAAACTGTCATTGCAAGCGAAGCACCTCGTCATTGCGAGCGAAGCGAAGCAATCTCAGTAACAGTATTTACTAATCGCTACACGCTAACTAAGGAGTGCTAATGAAATTTCTCGTGACAGGCGGCGCCGGATTCATCGGCTCCAATATCGTTGAAAAACTACTCAAAGACGGCCATGATGTCGTTGTACTCGACAATTTTTCTTCAGGAAAAGAAGAGAACCTCTCTTTTGCCAAGGACTATGCTAACCGCTATACGTTAATACGAGGCGATATTCGCGACAAAGCTGTTTGCGAATCTGCTTGTCGCGACATTGATTACGTCTTACACCAGGCCGCCCTGCGAAGCGTCCCCAAATCCATGGATGATCCTGAGAGTTACAATGATGTCAACATCGGTGGCACTCTCAATATGCTTCAAGCAGCAGCTAATAATAAGGTAAAACGCCTTGTTTTTGCTTCCTCAAGCTCAGTTTACGGAGATATTGACAAATTCCCGGAGAAAGAAGATTTTTACCCTGAGCCAATCTCACCATATGCCTTAAGTAAGCTTACCGGCGAATATTACTGCCGGGTTTGGGGTTAAGGTGCCGGATCTTCTGTATTAGCGGCTCAATATTCTCAAAAGGCACACCCAGGGCTTTGGCTATGAGTTGATATCTCTTCTTTGCTACATCTTCAAGGTGCTGGCTGATGATTCTGACAAGCAGGGGGTCGCTTTCATTATTCATCTTGAGCTGAATAAGCAGGCATTCACTGATATTCCTGGCAGCGACACCCGGAGGATCAAACTTCTGGATAAGTTCAAGGGTCTTTTCTACCTTCTCAATAGGCTGATTTAGAGTAGCAGCAACCTCATCCAGAGAAACCTTCAGATACCCGTTTTCATCAAGGTTCCATATGATCTCTTCGCCGATTTTAATCGCAGAGTCATCCTCGGCAAACATCCCCAGTTGTCTGAGAAGAATATCCTGCAATGAAGGTTTATTAGTCAGTTTGCCTATCTGGTGACTTAAATCCCAGGTGCCTTCATTATTAGACCGCTTTGCCTTAAAGGATGACCTTTGGGCAGGCTTTTCCTCCAGTACCGGATTATCAAGCATCTCATTCTCAGCTAATCTCTTGAGAGCAGGTATGGAGAGCGTGAGGATCTTTAATGACTGGCGTAATTCCGGAGCAAGTATTCTCTTTTGTTCAAATTTTTGCCTTAAATCCATACTTGTAGTATAACATATAAATCATGGATTTTAAGGATTTTTCTTGACTCCTGGCATTCTCCTGGTAGAATAATGAGTACCTACTCATTATAACCCAGGCGTTAAATATAGGTAAGTTTAAGTAAATGAGCATCCGAGGAAGGCCAAAGAAATACAGGATCGTCAGGCAGGACCCGAAGATTAGCTTATTTAGCCCCAGGGGCCGGCCGGGGAGGCCTAATGAGGCCAATCTGACCATAGATGAGATGGAGGCGCTACGCCTGACCGACTACCTCGGATACAGCCAGAAGGAAGCCGCCCGGTCCATGCATATCTCGCAGCAGACCTTTAGCAGGGTATTAAGGAACGCACATAAGACGGTAGCCGAAGGCCTGATCAGCGGCAAAGTTATTAAGATACAGGGAGGATCATACGTAATAAGTTCTAAAGATGATCCACATCCTCAGCAGGATAACCCACCAAAAAGTCCGGAAAAAACTAAGAAATAGAGATCATTAAAGACCTAAAAAGTCCCCTCTAGAGCTATATTGCCAAGTTCCTATAATACATCTTATGTTAACTTGGCTATATTGGGAGGATTGTTCTAACCCCCTACGGCTAATGCTATTGGAGAATTGTGGAAAATCACTGTGTATAAGTCGAAATCTCCTATTATAGGATTACCTAGGTATCAGAACTCTAACTTTTTCCCGAAATTATATGCGCAGCCATACCTCTTCTATGATTCATTATTCTGTTTTATAATAAGCTATAATTGACTAAAATGAGGTATAGTTTCCTTACTCTATTGCGTGATTTTTAGACCGTGGATAGATCCTTTTTTTGGGATTAATCCTCTCCCCTACTGCTTCACTTTGAGTACTTTTTGGTCTAATTAGCAATGATTTCGGGTGGGATCTGGACCATTCTCTAGGATGTTTTTATTCCAAATTTTCCGGCAGTAAATGGGATGGAGGCGTAGATCTTTTGGCTTCGGAGTCTCAATATCTTATCTGACCTAGGGTTTTAGAATGCCCATTCTTCGGCTATTTGCGCGGCATCCTTGGTGTGTTTTGCTTAGTTTGATAGGTAGGTATTTCTGTAAAATATGGTGTCTCAGAGGGGCTAAAAACAGCTTTTTTAAGAGGTAAAACTACCTATTTATTCAGTTTAGAAGTAAGCCATCTTCGGTGTCCTTACTATAGTCAATCTCGTCTATTACTCTTGGAGCGCTCTCTATTGCCTTCTTATCTTGCCGGTGGCCTGATATGTCTGTAGCGGTGTTCTCTAAGGCAGGTTTCGCACTATTATTTTTTGAAGTAAGAACAACACTTGTTATAGTCAAAATAACCGCCGTTACTCCCAAAATAGCTAAAGTTTTAAGTAAAGTCTTCATTTTCATTATTAATCACCTCCATTCCAGATTAGCCGGTCTGCCAGGCCATCCTCAGCAGAAGTAAAATTACTCATATAAGGAAAATAAGGAGGTGCTGTGCCTGATAGCATCCTGGCATCATAGACAAAGTTCCGGCCATACCCTGAAACCTGCCCTACCCCGCTTCTAAAGGTGCCAAAAGCTCCATAGAAGTCAGTAATTACTCCTCCCAATAAGTTGGCGGATCCTCTGGGAGAGCCGTATCTGTAATTATCTACAGTAAAGACCCCATGCGGAGCCATGATTACGCCATGGATATTTAGATCATTTGGTGCTCCTGTTCCTATTCTTACATCCCCACCCCAAGAGAGGATCCCCAGGGTATTTTCAAAGCCATCCGCGCTTAAGGGGCTGGTGGTATAATCCTGGTAGAGAATGTGGTTACTGATTACGATATCCCTCTCGCTGGATACTGTTATTTGAGTATCTCTTTGCACAGTGCCAGATAATCCACCGATATAATCATTTACATAAATTAGGATTCCTTCATTGTTAATTCCATCAGGCTGTCCGGTATATGTATTGGACCCTGATGGATCCTGAACCGTTGTCTGATTATTGACTAAATCAACAGTAACAACACTAGCTGCACCAGCGCCCTGAGAGATTGTATATACAGGATTATTGCCTGCGTTAACAGCCATATTGACGATTGCATTATCCGAGGATTGTCCCTGGTTACCCCTGACATAGACACCCCCAACTACATTAGCCCCGTCATTAGGAACGTAAATTCCGTTAGTTGTAGGTTCGCTTATGCCTCCAAGCACCTGGAGTTTTAATTCTGCCTGGGATATTGAAGACTCAAGATTTAATAAATCTTGCCCCCGGGTGAAGTTTTTTTCAAAGACAGGGACATCTCTCGGCGGATTACTATCTGCATCCAGTAGCCTTGACCACCCGTTGTTATAAAATCTTGCTGTAGTCAGGTGCTGTCCTACATCTTCCGTGAAGTGTCCGGATGGATTATTGGCAAAACTCAGCCGTTCATTGGTAGAGACTGGCCCGCTAAAACTAGTATCTCCGGTAAACCATACTGTCGTTCCAGTTGTGGTACGGTGGTGCGCGGTAAAAAGGGCGTATTTTGCAAAGGTATCCCTGCGCACAGTTACGTCAAAATTACCCTGAAGGAGCCCAACGTTTTTAGTAACATTGGCCACCGATCCTTCACTTGCCGTTCCCGAAGATACTATAGAGAAGCTATAAGGAAAGACATATACCATGCCGGAAGGATTTGCCGGGACTCCGTTAGGCTCTACGGTGATGGTTGTGGAGTAGTTCCCTGAAACCCCTGTATCCATGTTTATTGGGCCTAAGGTTAGAGTAGCGTCGTTCAAGCCAACTGTAAACTGTCCATCTCCGGCAGCCCAGGCGTAATCTCTTAAAAAGCCCAGGGAGTCAGCAGCCGCTACATAATTGGTAAATACTGAGGCTTGGCTGACAGGTTCTACCCTGGCCAGCAGGTCCGTGCGGATACGTTCTCTGAGCTCCTCGAGAGCATGATTAGCCCCTGCCTCCGCAAGGGCTAATGCCTGGATTGAAGCCTCATCTATGATTGCTGATTTTAATTCGGTCTGCATGCTAGACAGATATGCCCCCATCGCTACCAGAATTGTAGATATAATCAGCAGTGAGGTTATAAGGACTACTCCTTTTTCTTTATTCATTAGAATTCTCCTTCCGCCGGCTCTTCTATTACAGGAGGCGCCGTAGGTATTATATCGTTATTTCGCAGTGTCACTCTTGATGTCAGATTAATACCCGCATCCCTTCTTGTCTGAATCGCAACCTCTACAGTCGGACATTCTGGCGCGACAGCAGCACAATTGAAAGCTAGGCAGCCAGCGCAGCTTCCTCCAAAACTTAGACTCTCAACGTCATGAGCAATTATCGTAGAGGCAGAAGTCCCCTCTTTTTTTAATAATTGAGTTGCATTATCCGGGTTGAGCTTAAAGGTGATCTTCCTTAGGGTAACGATATTCCCGGCACTATCAAAAATGGGCTGATAGAAATCAATCCTGTTCCCCCCGGTTATAGTAACCAGATAGTGAATACCTCCGATATCCCAGTCCGGATTAGACTGCCTCAAGAGTGAAGATATCTCACTCATTGCTCTCCTCGCCTCTTGCTGTTCGATCCGTTCACTTTCTCCAATGCGCCAGACTCGGTCATGAACGGAGAGAATGCTTAAGGCTATCGCCAGAACTCCGCTAAAAAGCGCAAACACTACTAACATTTCAACTAGAGAAAATCCTCTTTTTTCCATCAGATCACCTTGCAATTAAGGTTACTATCTCTACTGGCGAGTCCAGCCGGTTATTGTTATTGGCGTCTTCTCCTATATCCATCGCGCCGTCAAGGTCGGTATCCTCCCCTATTAGCCTGCCTCTGCTTCTGAAGAATGCAACGACCCTTACTCTCAAGAGGCCGTTATAGGCGGTATTAAAGACTTCTGTTCTCATGATGGCGTCATTATTCGCGAAGCCGTTAATAGTGGAAGTAGAGCCGTTTAGGGCAGGGATTTGATCGAAGTCAACTCTTTTTATATCCTCGATGATTGAACGGGCGGCTGTATTTGCCAGCGTCATGTCGCGCGCCAGGTCCGATATAAAAAGCATATTCGCATAACTAAGCAGAAGCCCGCTTAAGCATATAGTTAGTATTGTAATCGCAGCCAGCAATTCTATCAATGTAAAGCCGCCCCGGGTATGTGATCTCATGCTATTTCTCCTATTTACTAACCTATCTGGTATAAAGTTTATCATAATAAAAGCTATCAGGCAATACCTTTAAGCTAATATGATTATTTTGTGGCCCTGCAGGAAACGGCTGCGGCAATTAGGCCTCTGAATAAGGGGTGGGCTTTATCGGGTTTGGACTTAAGCTCCGAATGTTCCGCACATAATTTTTGTGTTTGATCCCGCGATGCGGGATTTTTTCGCCACTATAATTTATGTCGTATTTTACTCCATAAATTATGTGCTCAAAAAAAACGTTTAGTGCCGACAGTCAACATATTCGACTCTAAACGTCCTCGTTTGACTTTCTTTATAATTATGCGTTGAATTACAGTATCAATTTACCATGCTATCTTCTGTTGTTAACCTATAATCTATGGCCACTTTTTACCGTTTAG
>JADHWA010000028.1 GCA_016783715.1 Candidatus Omnitrophota bacterium | reverse complement strand
GCCCGGCCTCATGCGCCAGGACAAAGGCGAGCTCATCGTCATTTAATACATCCATCAGTCCGCTATTTACATAGATATAGCCTCCGGGGAGGGTAAGCGCATTTAATTCCTTATTATCAACCACGCTGAATTGATATTCGATATCCTGGCGATCTGAGACCTTACTGATTCGCTCGCCGACTCTGCGGATCCTGGCCTGAAGATACTGATCTTGGGCAAGAGGATATTCCTTTGTGTATTCAGCGGCCGCACCTTTACCGATAGCTTTCTCTGTGGCGCTGGAGATCAGAATGAATTCATTCCTCTCTGTGGCAGGATTATAAAGAGTAGCGCAGCCGGAGAGGTTCAGCAGGATGAATAAAAAAAGAGTGATTTTAAGATAATTTCTCTTCATATCTAAATACCTTTACTTGGCTGCCTGCACGTAGTTACAGTATTTGCAATTCTCTGAATATACAGGCATCGGTGAATCCAGAATCTTACGCGCGGCAAAGATCTTACCCTCTACCCAGGAGCAATCCGCTTCCAGCGGCTCAACAAACAGATCAAAGGCCAGTTTTCCTTCAGGGAAACCTTTGGATTTATTTACCTTGGCAAAGACAAAATATCCGACTTTAGAAACCTTGTAATCATTCTGCTTTAATAACCACTGATAGACCTCTATCTGCCTTTTATAGCTGTCATAAATCTTATATTCCTTGGCTCCGGTAGCCTTATAATCGACTACCGATAGTTCCCCTTTGGAATCTATCCAGATATCATCCAGGGCGCCAAAGACCAGAAATCCGGAAGGCTGATGCATTGACTGAATTCCGGTAAAGTTGTTCCGCCAGTCATCGATCTGTTGGCACTTAAAAGGCACAGCATCAATATTATTTTTTTTCATAATATAATGCGGCTGGGCCTTCTCTCTGCAGATATCAAATTCCTCCTTCAACAAACTGTCAATTGCCAAATTGATCGTATATGGAGCAGGCGGTACGCGGCGCAGCTTCTTATTCATATCCAGCCAGAAGCAGCGCGGACAATCCAGGAATAACTCTAACTTCGAACGTGATAGTTTAGTCATAGATTTTATAGCCAGCCGCAGAGAGCCAGAGCGCAGATAGTCTTTGCGTCGATAATCTTACCCCTGCGAAAAAGTTCTAATACTTTTTTCTTGCCGAGTATCCTACTGGTGATAATCTCGTCAATCTCTGGGGAAGCCTTGACCTTGCTTAGGCGATCAGCCCGAAAAATCACGATCCTCTCGGTAGAATACCCCGGCACAGGATATATTTCCCCCAAGCGCTTGAATCTAGCGGCGGAGTAACCGGTCTCTTCTATGACCTCGCGCCTGGCACAGGAGATCATGCTTTCTTTATTATGCAATGTTCCGGCAGGGAACTCATATATAAATCGATTGATTACCGGCCTGAATTGGCTCAAGAAAATTACCTTACTTGGGGTAAGAAACGGTATGATCAGCGCAGCACCCGGGTGGTTGATCGTCTCCAGTTCCACGAGGTATCCGTTTTTAAGACGGAATTTTCTAGTAGAAAGCTCAAGCAGCCTTCCTTTAAATATCCGTTTTGACTTTATCAATGATGCTGTTTTAGTATTTTTTTTCATTCACCGATTATCTGGACGATTATCTTACGGTCTCTGGGACGGTTATCGAATTCTGCCAGAACGATCTGCTGCCAGGTGCCCAGGAGGAGCTTCCCCTCTTCAAAGGGCACGCTTAATGATGGGCCCTGCAGGCTTGCCCGCAGATGGCTGAAGCCATTGGCATCCCCCCAGGTCTGGTCATGATGGTAGCTCTTGCGCAAAGGAACCAGATTTTCAAACATCTCCCTCACATCTCTGACCATCCCCGGCTCAAACTCAAAAGAAGTGATTGCTGCGGTTGAACCGATCACAAAAACTGTCAGGGTTCCATTCTTTAACTTTGAAGACTCTAAGGTCTCTGCTACCTTTGAGGTGATATCATGTAGATCCGGATTACCTTTGGTCTTCAGCCTGATCTGCCCACTGACTATCTTTACCATAATTATATTATCTTACTTGAGTTCTTCTCTGATCTGATAGATAACCCCTTCGGCGATCTCCGGCCTGGGCAGAAGAAGTTTGCGCGCCGAAACCGTAATCCTGGTAGTACCTTTTGATATCTCTTTGAGCTCAAGAGAAACCTGCGCACCCTCTACATCTGCCTTAATCACACCTAGAGAGGCGCTCTCCTGTTTTACCTTCCCCACCTTCTTTAAGACCTGGAGGCTGACCTTAAAAAGGCCGACAAAGTCCTTATTAATCTGGGCTTCTGCGCTGTCTTTACCGATCACCGTCGCGGCAACCGCAACCGGCAGGATAGCCGTACCGACAAGAGCCGTCACCCCGTAGATCGCAGCACCCTTTATACCTGCGGCTTTCATCGGTTCAGACATTATAAGTACAGTCAGCTGCTGGGTGCTGGTTATATTCTTATACTCTTTCTTCAAATTAAGATTAAATACTCTGACTGATGGTTCGGGCCCCTCTGTGCCATAATCTTTATATATCAGTTCCCCCAGTTCCAGCTTCATAAGATCGATCTGCATCGGCATCTGGCTTGAGCTTTTTTGTTTTACCTTTTTTGATGTGCCGGCTTGCTCCTCTTCGGAAACCACGGTTAAAGCATCGACATTCATCTTATTATCTTCTCTTTTGATTATGGTCATCTTCTTCAGATGGAGATCCAGATTCCTGATATGCAGCTTCCCCTCCTTTAGAAGAGACCAAATATTATAGTCCACGTAGATCTTGGGGATATCGACAAAAATTCCGGCAGGGAAGCCTTTGGGATTATAGATCCTGAATCCACTTATCTTTACCGACTGGCTCAAGAGACCTAAAGAAAGTCCCCGGATACTAATCTTGGTTCCAGTTAGGCTTCCGGCTATGGTTGTTACAGCGGTCTTTATCAGCCGGTCTCTTCCTGCGCTTACGCTAAATAGAGACAGGGCAATTACCAGAATAATAATTAAGATTTTCTTCATATTGTGCCCCCGTGCGGCAGAATCAGTCTAAAAAAGTTTTAAGACTACGATCCCGGCTACAACTAACAATGCCCCAAGAATCTTCGGTAAGGTCATCGCCTCTCCTAACAACAATACCCCTAAAAGAAAGGCGATTAATGGATAACTCCCTGAAACCGGAACTACCCGCGATATCTCCCCGATCTTAAGACTGTGATAGAAACAAAGCTGAGCTACAAAGCTTGCCAGAAAACCTCCCAAGATAAGAAAAGATGCGGATTTTAAGTCAATTGCCTTGAGCTCCTGCGGCTTGACCATGAATAGGGAGAGTATTAAAATCCCGATTATAACCCCCAGGCTTCGGTAGAATAAACCGACAAAAGGAGTAGTCCTGACCAGCCCCGTCTTCTCAAGCAGCGGAACACACCCCCAGATCACTGCTGTTAGAATCGCCCACCAAAAAGCATTCATAATCTTTTGTTTTCCTGATTGATTATTGCGGCTTTCTATTTTTGACTTCTTTTACCAGGATGATGGCTTCGGCTATCTCACGCATGGTTTTACGCGTATCCATGCTCTGCTTCTGAATAAGCCGGAAGGCCTCTGTGGGAAGGATATTTGCCTCCTGAGAGAGTACATCTTTAGCCCGTTCGACTATCTTACGCGTAACCAGCGCCTCCTCTGCACTGCGCGCTTTTAAATTTAACTCGGCATTTTCGATCGCTACCGCCGCCTGATTTGCTACCGCGGTCAATACATCCAGTTCTGGTTTCAAAAATTTGTGCTTCTTAGAGGTGTAAACATTTAAAACCCCGATAACCCTACCTTTGACCGACAGGGGCATACTCGCTAAAGAACACAAGCCTTCTTTTTTGGCTATATCGCAGTTTACATAACGTTCATCTTTCCGGACATCTAATACACAAATTGGTTTATTCTCACTGGCGACCAAGCCGGCTATCCCCTGACCAAGCTTAATACTAGGCTTCTTATTGTAATTCTCAGAGATCGACTGAGTAGCTTTTACTACCAGCTCCTTTTTCTCCTCATCAAGCAGCATCAAGGAACAAATCTTAGAGTTCATGATCTCAGCGGTCACCTGGACAATCAGCTTAAGGACTTCCTCTAGATATAGCCCGGAGGTAATCAGATTGGCTACCTTAGAGAGCGCTTCTATCTGTTTTAGGTACCCCTGATATTTGGTTTTCTTCTTAGGCATATTTAAAGTATCGGCAGGTATTTGTCTATCTCGTAGTGAGTTACCTGTGCCTTATATTCATCCCACTCCATCTTCTTATTACGGATGAAGTGTTCAAAAAGTTTCTCGCCCAGGCATTCCCTGACTAACTTACTCTTCTCGGTAAGTTTTATCGCCTCCGATAGATCCTCAGGAAGAGATTTAATCCCCAGACTCTCCCTTTGCTTCTGGCTCATATCATAGATATTGTCATTTGCCGGTTCAGGCAGTTTATATTTATTTTTTATCCCCTCCATCCCGGCTGCCAGCATTACTGAAAATGCCAGATAGGGATTACAGGCTGGGTCCGGTGAGCGGAATTCCATGCGGGTTGACTTTTCCTTTCCCGGTTTGTACATCGGAACCCGTATCAAAGCTGAACGGTTCATCTGCGCCCAGCAGATATATACCGGAGCCTCGTATCCGGGGATCAGGCGCTTATATGAATTTACCCATTGATTTGTTACCGAGGTAAACTCCGGAGCATGTTTTAGGAGCCCTGCGATATAGTGTTTACCAATATCAGAGAGATGGTATTTACCCTTCTTATCGAAGAAGGCATTCTTTGTTCCCTTAAAGAGAGACTGATGCGTATGCATCCCCGAACCATTTACCCCGTAAACCGGTTTAGGCATAAAACTTGCATGCATCCCCTTCTCCTGAGCGGTCTCTTTTACTACCAGCCTATAAGTCATTACGTTGTCGGCCATAGTTAAAGCATCAGAATAGCGCAGGTCGATCTCATGTTGGCTGGAAGCAACCTCGTGATGGCTGTATTCTACGATAATCCCTAAAGACTCTAAGGCGGTTACCGCGTTGTTTCTAATCTTTTCAGCCATATCCAGAGGTGTCAGGTCAAAATATCCCCCTTTGTCTAGAATAATAGTATTCTTCGGGTTATTGAAGTAGAAGTATTCCAATTCCGGGCCGACGTTAAAGATAAACCCTATCTTCTTTAAGGCGGCCAGGTTCTTCTTTAAGACATACCTGGGATCTGCCTCAAAAGGATTCCCGTCTGGCTTATAAATATCGCAGACCATTCTGGCTACTCTCTGCTTCTGGGATTCCCAGGGGAGTATTACGAAACTCTTAGGATCTGGCCTGGCCACCATATCAGACTCCTCAATCCTGGCAAAGCCTTCAATGGATGAACCGTCAAAACCCATCCCGTCATCCATTGCCCGGGGGAGTTCATCCACGGTAATGGTAAAACCTTTAAGGAACCCTAAAACATCCGTAAACCAAAGGCGGATGTATCTAATCTTCTTTGCTTTCACGATTCTCAATACGTCCTGTTTAGTCCTGGCCTTCATTGCTATCTCCTTTAATGAGCAGATATTTTACGGAAGCTCCACAAGGAGCTTGCGTAAAATATAGCGTCGATTGTTTACTAGTCTATCAGAGTCTGCGAATTAACCCCCACACCAACTTTAGTAAAATGTGTGGTGCTAAATAAAACCATTTTTTCTCTTATCATCACCCACGGCCATCTTCAATTCTATGGTTATTTCTAAAGTTGGTGTGGGGGTAAAATTCAGGCATACAACTTACGTTCACTCACGTTCCGTAAGTTGTGCCTTCATTTTAAAAACTCCTCTATCCTCTTTAATGCCTCTTTTAGATTTTCAAAACTTGATGCATAAGAGATGCGCAGGTAATCATCAAACCCCTTACCGAATGCGCCTCCCGGGACCACGGCAACTTTTTCTTCCTTAAGAAGCTTCTCGGCAAACTCCAATGCCCTCATCCCGGTATTCTTAATGCACGGGAATACATAGAATGCCCCTTCGGGTAAAGCGGTCTCCAGGCCTAGCCTGTTTAAACCATCAACAACAAATTCCCGTCGACGGCGATACTCCCGCTTCATTTGAGCTACCGCTCTTCTACCGGTCACCAGAGCCTCGCTTGCAGCCATCTGGCTGGTTATCGGAACGCACATGATCGTATATTGGTGAATCTTGGTCATCGCCGCAATAATTTCTTTCGGCCCGCAGACAAAACCTACCCGCCACCCGGTCATGGCATAACTCTTGGAGAATCCGTCTACATAAACGGTATTAGACCTTGCCCCGGGGAGGCTTGCAAAAAGAGTATGCTCGAAGTCATAAGTAAGATCCCCGTAGATCTCATCGCTTATACAGATAATCCTATGCTTTAAGAGGAATTTATTGATCTGGCCCAACTCCCTCTTAGTATAAGATACACCGGTTGGATTATTAGGATAATTTAAGATCAGCGCCTTAGGCTTTTTTGAGACAAATTTAGAGAGAGTCTTAGTAGTCAGCTTAAAATTGTCCTTCTTGGTGTCGATATAAATCGGTACCCCTCCTGCTAACTCAGCCAGCGGCCCATAAGAGACATACCCGGGAGTTGGAACTAAAACCTTATCCCCGGGATTAATCAATGCCCGAAGGGACAAATCCATACCTTCGCTGGCACCGACGGTAATCAGAATCTCTTCATCCGGCGAATATCCAAGGTTATACTTATTCTTTAGGAAGCGTGCGATTCCCAGCCTTAGCTTATAGAGCCCCTTATTGGAGGTATATGAGGTAAACCCCTGCTCCAGAGAATAGATCCCTGCCTCACGGATATTCCAGGGGGTGACAAAATCCGGCTCACCAACCCCCAGGGAGATTACATCCTTCATTCCTAATACCAGGTCAAAGAATGCCCGGATACCGGAAGGCTGTAATTGCTGTACTCTTTTGGAAACAATTGTCTTCATATAATTAGTTCAAAGCGCAAAACTCAAAACGCAAAGTTTAAGTGTAAAACTTTAAGCTTTTAACTTCAATTTTGCGCTTTACACTTTACGCTTTGCGCTTAATAGGATATTGCTATTCTTTTAAACTCATCTTTATGTTTTAGAATCACGCCGTCCTCTTTATATTTCTTCAGCAGAAAATGCGTGGCAGTGCCTCTGACGTTCTCTAAGGGAGCCAATTTCTCAGCAACAAATTGTGCCACTGTATGCAGGTCCTTCCCCTCGACTATCAAGAGCAGGTCATATGTCCCGGAGAGCAGATAACAACTTGCGACTTCAGGGAATGAATAGATCCGCTCGGCGATCTTATCAAAACCCACATTCTTCTGTGGGGTGATATTAACCTCGATTAATGCCCGTACTTCAGAATTCGTATCTCTGATTAATTCCTTATTAACCACAGTCTTATATTTTAGAATCACCCCTTCCTTCTCGAATTTTTTTATCGCCTGCTTTATACTCTGAGGTTTCTTCTTAAGCATCTTGGCGATATCTTCAACACTTGCGCGCGCATCCTTCTCCAAAATCTCCAATATTTCGTCCATTTGAATCCTCCGTTATTTAAAAAACTATTTTGCCTAACCGCTTACGCCTCAGGAATATAAACCGCTCTCCTGATCATAACGCCATAGCGGATTCAATATAATATTGTCGAATAGAATAGTATATAATACCCAATATGGGGGGTCAAGGGTATTATTGCAGCCCGTCTTTTACTGCCTGGCCGACATTGGTCAGGTGGTCTCCGATCTTCTCGAGATTACTGACAATATCCAGAAATACTACTCCTGAAAGGACATTGCAATCCCCCTTTTCAAGACGCCTGACATGATTCTCCTTAAGCCTGTCCCTGAGGGTATTGATATGGGCCTCTTTCTCTAAAACCACTTTTGCCTCATCAATACTGGTTTCACTTAGTGCCCTTATAGAGCTGTCTATCATACTGTTAAGGTCTTCGTACATCTTCTTTAATTCTTCATTCGCCAAAGAGGAAAAATGCATCCGGCTCTCGATCTTCTGTTCAGCCAGATCTCTTAGGTTCTCTGCGTGATCCCCGATCCTCTCCACATCATTAACCACATGTATCAGGGGCGGGATCTTTCTTGACTCCTCCTCACTTAACTCCTTCTGCATCAGGTCAACCAGATAATTAGTAATTGCCTCTCTCAGGGAATCAACCGCCTCTTCACGACGAGCTATTTTATCCAAAGATTTACTATCGTTGTTAAAGAAGGAGTTCATCGAGGCGGCTACCATTTTCTGGGTTATCTGTAATGTCCTGATTATCTCTTTGATTGCTGCATCTATCGCAATCGGCGGAGTGTTTAAGAGGTGGCGCTCCAAATATTTGGGCAGGTATTCATTCTCCTCCTCCTCCTCTTTACTTTTTATCATCCTGTTAAGCAGATTAGCGAAAGGCCGCAGGAAAGGCAAAAAGATGATCGTATTGATTACATTAAAAAAAGTATGGGCATTGGCAATCTGGCGGGGAATATCCGTGGAAGTAAGGCTCACCAACCTGCCAAAGATACCCAAGAATGGCAAAAAGATTACTACTCCGAGAACATTAAACATAATATGCGCAAGAGAAGCTTTCTTTGCTGAGACCCCGGTTCCGATAGATGCAATCAATGCGGTAACACAGGTTCCGATATTACAACCTAATATCAAAGGAAGCGCAGCCGGCAGATCGATCAAACCGGCCATAGCTAAACTTATGACCATACCGGTTGTAACCGAGCTGCTCTGAAACAATGCCGTCACGCCGGCAGCTGCCATTATCCCAAGAATCGGGTTCCTACTAAGGGAGAGTAAGATATTATTAAACTGCGGATACTGCCCCAGGGGTTTTACTACGCTGGTCAAAATACTCAAACCCAAAAAGAGTATACCAAAGCCTAACAGGAATTCTCCGATATTTTTATGTAACTTCCTCCTGCCGAATAACATCGCCAGCATCCCTAAGCCGATAATCGGAAGCGCATAGTCGGTAAGTCTAAAGGCGATTAACTGGGCGGTAATGGTAGTACCGATATTAGCACCGAATACTACCCCCAGTGCCTGAACCAAGGTCATCAAGCCGGCATTG
>JADHWA010000027.1 GCA_016783715.1 Candidatus Omnitrophota bacterium | reverse complement strand
TGCCAGCCGAATGCCTGCCATTTAGCAACCAAAGGCTCTAATTCCATGATCTCAGAGACTCGACCGTCAATCTGAAATCGGTTATAATCCAGTATCGCACAGAGGTTATCGCGCTTGAAATGACTACCGGCCATGGCCGCCTCCCAGATATTCCCCTCCTGGCTCTCACCGTCGCCTAAAAGGACATAGACGCGGTAATCCTGCTTATCTATCTTTGCTGCCAGACTCATCCCCAACCCGATAGAGAGCCCCTGACCGAGAGAACCCGAAGCGACCTCCACACCGGGTGCACAGCTATCCGGATGCCCCTGCAAAAGTGAACCCATCTGACGCAGGGTCAATAATAAGTCTTTGGAGAAATACCCGCACTCTGCCAGCACCGCATACCAGAGCGGGCAGCAGTGCCCTTTGGACATATGAAATCTGTCGCGGGCGCTCCAACAGGGATCTTTGGGATTATGGCGCAGCACCGAAAAAAACAGGGTAGTTACCAGGTCCGTCGCGGATAAACTGCCTCCGGGGTGGCCTGAGCCGGCCTTGGCGATCATCTGCACTATAAGCCTGCGGATCTCCTTGGCCTTGGCTTGGAGTTCCTGAATCGTTGGTTTATTCTTCGAGGTTGTGCCCATCAATTTTATTCTTAACAGCTTCCTGTTGCGGATCTAAATCAAGGGATCTCTGCCAGTTTTCTATTGCCTTTTGCTGATCACCGACGGCAAAATATGCATCCCCTAAATGATCGTATATTATCGGGTCCTCCATCAACTCGGCGGAGCGCCTTAGTTGACTCAGGGCCTCTTTGAATTTACCCTGCTTAAAATAGAGCCATCCCAGACTGTCTATGTATGCCCCGTTGTCGGGTGAGATCTTCAGGGCCTTCTGAATCAGGCGGGACGCTTCCTTAAAATTCCTGCCTTCCTCTACAAGAAAATATCCGAGGAAGTTCAGTGCTTCGGCATACTCCGGATCTAATCTAACCGCCTCTCTCAACTCAGTCTCTATGCCAAATTTATCATCGAGTTCGTAATAAATATTTCCCAGATAAAAATGGGCTTCGGCGTCATCAACCGATAATTCCAAAACTGTCCGGAAGATGCCCGCGGCGGCGGCGAAATTCCCCTGCTGAAAATAGAACTGACCTAAACTCTTATAGATATCAATGTTTTCGGGCTGCAGTTTGGAGGCCTTTTTTAATGCGCTTTCGTATGCAGCACCTGCTGCCTCGGGCTGATCTTGCAGTGAATAAATCAGCGCCAGTATCGCGTGCGGCTCCACGGCGTCCGGGGCAAGCTCGCTGGCGATATTTAACTCAGCAATTGCTTCTTCAAACTGATTGTCTCTGATATATGCGGCGGCAAGATTCAGGTGGATTACCGAATTGTTATAGTCCTGTTTTAGGGCTAATTTATACTCGGTTATTGCCTGGTCAAGTTTATCCTGACGGTCGTACAATACCGCCATTATATAATGACTTAAGGCATCGGATGTCTTCTTATCTGAATCCAGCGCACAACACCTGAAAGATAAAAAAACTAACAGCGGCAGGCATAACAATAGCCCCCAGCCGATCCTCTTTGTAACCCTACGCATTGTGTTCCCTTAGCTGAAGTTCGAAATTACTTTTTAACCCCAGGATCTCTTCTTGAGGTGGCGAAGACGACGACGCATCTTCTTCCTCTTATGAGTCCTGATCTTCCTTCTTTTTCTCTTCCTGCCGCAGGGCATCTTTGCTTGCTCCTAATAGATTAACTTATTCAAAGGATATTCGATGATTCCGGTTGCGCCTGATTTCTTTAACTCGGGGATTAAGAGCCTGACCACATTCTCGTCTATTATCGTCTCTATGGCAAACCAGTTCTTCTGCGATAGATTTGATATTGTCGGCCGCTTTAAAGCCGGCAGGCGCCTGATCACCTTCTCTAAGTCCTGTTTTCTGACGTTCATCTTCAAGCCCACTTTATTCTCCGCAGCGATCGCCCCATCCAGAAGCAAGGCGATCTGCTTCATCTTAGCCTTCTTCCAACTGTTCTGATATGAGCTGGTATTTGCGATAAATTGGGTAGTAGATTCACAGATCGTGGCAATCTCCACTAATTTATTCTCCCGCAGGCTTCTACCGGTCTCGGTAAGCTCAACAATCGCATCCACTAATCCGGAGCTGACCTTCACTTCGGTGGCACCCCAGCTGAATTCAACATCGACACTAACCTTGCGTTTCCGGAAATAATCCTTAGTGGCATTTACAAGTTCGGTGGCAATGCGCTTGTTACGCAGGTCACGAGGTGACTTTATCCCGGACTTCTCCGGCACCGCCAATACCCATCTTACCTTGTTCAGGCTCTGCTTGGCATAGACCAAATCGGTAATCCGCACCACCCTGGACTTATTCTCCAGGATCCAGTCATTACCGGTAATCCCGCAATCCAGCGCCCCGTCGGCTACGTAACGGGAGACTTCCTGCGCCCGCAGTAAAACAGGCTCTATTTCACGGTCATCTATTGCCGGAAAATAGGAGCGCTCCGAAGATAACGAAATATTAAAGCCGGCCTTCTTAAAGATCCGAAAAGTGGCTTCCTGGAGGCTACCCTTGGGTAATCCTAATTTTAATATTCTTTGTTTTTTCATTGCCGGTACCCCTTCTTGATCTGCCGGTAATTTTTACCCACCTTCGCAGAAAGCCACGGCCGTAAGGCCGTGGATGAATGCATAGTGGGTAATCCACCGAAGCCAAAGACGAAATTTCTCATGAGCGAAGGCGGATACTGCTTCGGCGGGTTTCGCCGAAGCGAGTGAAGATGCTTTTGGCCGATAGGCCATAGAGCTTCACTATCTTCTGCGCTGACAGGAAAGTTATTATAGCGATATAATTAGAATTTGTAAAGAGAATAATGGGGAAACTTAATGATTGCAATAATCGGTTTTTTCAATATAATAAACTCTTAAAGCAAAAGAAAAGGAAGGTGTAGTAATGCTCAAAAAACTACGTAAGAAAAAGACCTCAAAAAAGATTTTAATCCTCCTGGCCTGCGTGATTATCCCGGCATTTGCCTTCTGGGGCCTCAGCAGCGTCTTAGAGAGTAAGAAAGAGCGGATGTATCTGGGAAAGATCTCCGGCCGCACAATCTCTATACAGGACTACCGCGGTGCTTTAGACGGAGTAAAGAACCTAGCGATTCTTCAATACGGCGATAATTACGCCCAGGTGCGTAACTCCCTGGATTTTGACGGCCAGACCTGGGAGAGACTTATCCTGATTGCTGAAGCCAAAAAAAAAGGGATAAATGTAAGCGATAAAGAGGTTATTGACTTTATTATGAGCTACCCTGTCTTTGGGAAGGATGGCCGGTTTGACCATGATCTCTATAAGGAGATATTACGCTATGTCTTCGATACGCCGGCACGTACCTTTGAAGAACAGACCAGTGAAAACCTGATTATCGCCCAACTCTATGACCAGGCCACTAAGGGCATAACTATATCCGATGAAGAGCTTAGAGATGAATATAAGAAGCTTAACCAAGAGGTGAGCCTTGATTTCATCTATGCTAATCCGCTTGATTTCCTGAAAGAGGTCCCGCAGGATGAGGCGACGATCAAGGAGTATTTTGACGATAATTCCATTGAATTTAAACAGCCTCTTTCTTTTAATATTGAGTACGTCAAAACAGAGATCCTTCCTGAAGAACAGATCAAGAAGATATTCCTGCAGCTAAGAAAGAAAAGGGATAACTTTGCTGAGGCTGCCGGAGAGCTGGATTTAGAGGTAAACTCCAGCGGCAGTTTTGCCGAAAATGACCCTATCCCCGGGATAGGCTGGGCGCCGCGAATCACAAGCCTGATCACCAAGCGGAATTCAGGAGATCTAATTGAGCCTATAGAGATGGATAATAATTATTACATAATCAAAATTGCTCAAAAGGACCTCCCTTTTATACCGGTTTATGACGCAATCAAGGACCAGGTAAAGACGGCCTATGTTAAAAATACTTCAGAGAAGCTTGCAAAAAAGAGGGCTGAAGATGCCCAGCAGGAGTTAGGTAACCTTTACCTGCAGAACCCCAAATCCGCGAATCTCAAGGAAATAGCAAAGAACCATGGCCTTAAAATCGGGACTACTGAACTGTTTAAATACGGAAGCTATCTTGAAGGTATAGGATCATCGGATATCTTCTGGATGTCGGCGGACAAATTAGAGGAAGCTCAGCCCAGCGAAATCATTGAGACTTCATCGGGGTATTATATAATCGAGGTAAAATCGAGGGTTCCTATGGACCAGGAGAGTTTTATCGCCGATAAAGAGGCTCTTGCTGAGATCGTCTTAATGCAGAAAAAACAGGATTATTTCTCTAGCTTGTTAAGAGATTTAAATAAACAGACACGGAGATTCTAGGAGTTATCCGCCTACCTTAATCGAATTCACCGGACACTGATCTGCAACTTCCTGCAAGTTATGTAAAGCACAGGCCTGTGCTTTTATATGGGCGATACCGTCTCCCTGAATCACAAAGACCTCAGGACAGGATTGTTCACATAAACCGCAACCTACACATGTTGAAACATCTACAGTAACCTTGGCCATCTCTCTGATTCCTCCCTTGGTATAATCATCAAGTATAGTTATGGATTATACCTGATTACAAAGATTAACACTTCTGATATTTCTATGGTTTATTATGCCTTCTTCAATCACTGTAATCTTCTTTTTCCCGCGAGGCGGGATCCCGCTATATGTTTTCTTTGGTTTGGTGCGGGAAAATCACAGTAATCAGACTTTCTCTTTACAGGACGTCTTATCTATCTAAAAGGTTTTCGAACATCTCTTCGTGGTTAACTTCTTCGGATAAAATATGGGTAATCAACTGATATGTCACATGGTCCTTGCCGCAAGTCTTTTTGGCGAGCTTATTATAGACTTCGATAGCCCCGGCTTCGGCTTCGCTGACTATACGGATAATCCGGTTGATATCTGCTGAATTCTTTGGAGGGCTGGTATATGGGGCGTTGGCATGCTTCTCCAGGTCCATGGGACTTGCAACCGGTATCCCGCCTAATTTTGTGATCAGATCGGCAAGTTCCTGGGCATGCTCGAGTTCATCCTTAGCGAGTTTATTTAAAAGTTCGGACATATCTTCATATGCTTTACCGGAGACAACCTGCGCCATATACCAATATAGATAAAATGCCAGCCATTCATCCGCATAGGCCTTATTTAGATCATGGACTAAATCTTTTAAGCTCAAATCAACGATTGCTCTTGCTTTCTTACCCATTTTATTACCCCCCTTTTTCTTTATCACTGACTCTCTAACCTCAATCCATATTTTTCGATATTATTATCAGCGATATCCTGAATCTTCTTGATTTCATCGGGATTCTTCATTAGATGTTTAAACCTACCCTGCAATTTCAGGTACTCCTCTACGGGCTTCTGTCTGATCCGCTGCACGGCAATCAACTTACCGAACTCATACTCTATGATCGGATAAAGGCCGCATTCAATGGCGGCTCTGGATACCGGTACCGTAAGATTCGGCTGATGCCGCCACCCCAAAGGGCATGGCACATGAATCTGTATGTACTTGGGTCCTTTTATGCTTATAGCCTTCTTAACCTTCCTCTGGAGATCCTTAACAAAGGCTACTGAGGCAGTAGCGACATAGGGAATACCGTGGGCCAGGGCGATCTCCGGCATAGGCTTCTTCGGCCGGATATTACCCATCGAATGGCTACCCGGAGGACTGGTTGTGGTATTAGAATCAAAAGGTGTCAGGCCGCTACGCTGAATACCGGTATTCATATATGCCTCGTTATCATAACAAACGTATAATATATCGTGGCCGCGCTCGAGCATTCCGGAGAGTGCCTGTAATCCGATATCCGCGGTCCCCCCATCTCCTGCCTGGGCGATTACATTCACTGAATCTTTTTTACCCAAGTATTTTAATGCCGACTCAATACCTGAGGCGACTGCGGCGGCATTCTCGAAAAGAGAATGAATCCAGGGAACGCCCCAGCTTGACTGCGGATATTTTGTAGAGAATACCTCCAGGCATCCGGTATTATTGGCGATTATGGTATTTTTTCCTGCCGCCTCCAAAACCAGGCGGGCTCCCAGAGACTGTCCGCAACCGGAGCATGCGGTATGGCCTGAATTAAAATGCATATCACTCATAATTCTCCTTTAAGAGCTCAGGCTTCAGATCTATAAATTCGCCATCTAACTCCTTGGCAGTAAGCAGACGAAAGACATCTTTAACCGATTGCTTTGTAATATCACGGCCGCCTAAACCAGCGACAAAACTACTGATTACCTTAGGCGATTTCTTCCTGCCGAAGAAGGCGCTTTTGATCTCAGTAGCTAAAGGCATCAGAGCACCCAAAGATAAGGCCTTCTCAAGCACGGCTACCTTGGATACATCTTTAAGGGCATCACAGATTGCAGCCGCCGGGAAAGGCCTGTAGCTAGTGACCTTTAATAACCCTACTTTCTTACCCTTGCTCCTTAATTCATCGATTACGTCTTTAATCGTACCGCAGACCGACCCCATCGCCACGATAACCCGATCGGCATCATCCAGCCGATACTTCTCAATTAAGCCATTATAAGTGCGTCCGAAACTTTTGGAGAAATCTGCGGCGATTTTAGGAATTAAGCTTAAGGCCTCCTCATGGGTTTTATGTATGGCGAAGCGGGTCTCCATATATGATTCCGGATCTACCAATGCCCCTAAAGTAACCGGATCATCGACATCAAGTTTATAAAGGGCCTTATAAGGAGGCAGGAACTTATCAACCTGCTCCTGAGTGGGCATATCAACCGTCTCTATCCCGTGGGTGAGTATAAAGCCGTCCATACATACCATTACCGGCAGCATCATTGATTTATCTTCAGCGATCCTATACCCGATTATATGGAAATCGACCGCTTCCTGGATATTTTCGGCATATAGCTGTATCCAACCGGCATCACGCAGGGATACCGAATCCTGCTGGTCATTCCAGATATTGATCGGAGCAGAAACCGACCGATTAGCACAAGTCAAGACCAGTGGCAGGCGCATACCGGCAATATTAAAGATAACCTCTGCCATCAGAAGCAACCCCTGCGAACTGGTGGCGGTATAAGAACGCACCCCCGCGGCAACACCCCCTAAAACTACTGAGGCGGCTGAATGCTCGCTCTCTACATTGACAAACTGAGAGTTAAGCCTGCCGTCTGCGACTATCTTAGCCAGATCCTCTACAATATGGGTCTGGGGAGTAATCGGATACGCAGATATTACACCGGGCTTACAGAGCCTGATAGTTTCTGCTACCGCATGCGAACCTTCAAAAAATTGCTTCATTCTTTAGAGCCTTCCTTAACCATTTCAATATCTTTTTTCGGACAGATAAATGCACAAAGGCCGCAGCCCTTGCAGTAATCATAATCGCAGTGATAGGTATTTTTCTCGCCGCCGGCAACGCACCCTTCCGGGCAGATTGCAACGCAGAGTTTGCAGGCGATACACTCCTTCTGCAGGTATTTTGGCCTGGTCTCGATGCGCCAGGAACCGGTTTTATTCTTCTTACTGCTTCCGGGTTTTACTACAAGCGGTCCAAACATTGCTTACCCTTTCACTAAGGCCTCTTAAAAAGCTTCATAAAATTACACCAGAGGCCTCTGAAATATATTTAAGATTTTTTTATTTTACTCTTAACAAACTCAAAACCTTCTTTGGCAGAAGCGATATTGGCCTCCTGCGCCTTCCCAGAGAACCTGGCTTTGATCGCCTCAAAGAGGCCGTCCAGCTCCAATTCACCGGTAGCAGCACAAAAGCCGCCCAATAGAGCGGTATTCCCCAGAGGCCTGCCGATATTCTTCATTGCAATCTCATTTGCAGGCATGACATATACCTTCTGCTGTGCTCCAACCTTAGGGAGCTCCAAATTCTGGCCTCCATTTATTATAGCTATGCCTTTATCTTTAAGGCCCGAGAAACAATTAAAGCCACGCATCAGCGTGGCATCAACGATAATCAGGAAATCCGGCTGGTATATCTGGCTGCGCAACCTGACCGGCTTGGTATCTACGCGCACAAATGCGTTCATCGGAGCCCCCATCCTGGCTGCCCCGAAGTGCGGGAAAGCATAAGGATAGCTGCCCTTATGGAAGTATGCCTTACCTAATAAAGTCGCTGTGGTGATTGCGCCTTGTCCGGCGCGGGCGTGGATGCGAATTTCCTTCATTTATATATAACTCCTAAGGTGTGATTATAACAGGTGCGAAACATTATATATAATAAGGGTTTTTGCGAGTTTGTCAAATAATTTATTTTGAGGCCTCTGAACAGCTTTTATTCTATGCCAGAGGCCTTTGATTTCAGAGATTTCTGCATTTTAGACTTTTTGAGAAATCTCATTTTTAGAAAGTTTTTCTGATCAGTGAGGAAGTTTTACCAAGCGCCTCAAAGACTGAAGCTGCTTTCTCCGGCTCAAGTGAACCCAGTCCGCAGGCAGGGCTAATCATCAGGTTCTTAACCAGGCTTTCTCTAGGAATCCCCTTCTTCACCAGGGAATCTATCCCCTCTTGAAGCTTCTCTAATAAGCTTACAGGGGTAATTTTGGCGCTAAACTCCTGTGTAGGCACAACCCCCCAGCAGATCATCCCCCCGCGGCTGATAAAGTTCTTCAAATCACCGGCATAGATGGTAAACTTCTCTAAGAAACCAAAGGCGTCAAAATTTATAATATCCAGGGCGGGGATTTCGGTAAAGATGGACCAATCGGTATTACCGCAGCAGTGCACCCCCAGGAGGGCACCCTGCTTTTTTATCTCTCCTGTCAGCTCCGTCAACCCGGCAACCACATCTTTCCTATTTATCGGGGTATAGGCAGAGCCAAAACACCCCAAATAAGGCTCATCTATGAAGAGAATAATCTTTTTATTAAACTGCTTAAAGAAATTTATCTGCCAGAGGGCCTTCATTATCAGCCCCTTGATCACCACCTGCATCATGGTATGGTCATGAAGCAGGGCCTTGCCGCTTCTATCCTTTAGGCTGGCAGCGAAGGTAAAGGGTCCGGTAATGTGGCACTTGATAAACTCTATACTCTCTAATGCCCCTGGATCCGCCGTAAGCCTCTGTTTAAAAGCGTACAATCCGGCGGCATATTCCTCGGAGACCCTAAAATACTCCGTCTCACCGCCAATGATTTTTGCATAGAACTCCTCCAGCTTCTCCGGAGAATCTCCTCCAGATAAACCGGGAAGAGGCAGATGTTCGCTAAATTGCTCAACCATCCATTCGCGCTTATCCTTCTTAGGCAGCTGCGGCCAAAAAGGCGCCTCCGGGAGGACCCGTAAAACCAGATCTACGGCTTCCTCAGGCAAAGTATATGGCAGGCTTCCGATCCCTGTAGCCAGCCCTTTTAGCATATCAGATCTTCTCCTTGATTACCACATCACGCAGGACATTCCCGAATGCCTCCTGGAAAGCGTAGACCTCCTTGAAATCCGCAATAGAGTCCTCTTCAGTCTTGGAGAGGATCTTTCTTCCTACCATATTAAATACGATATTCCCGAAATCTTCGGTCTTAGTCAGGCCCCAGTGCTCTAAGACGGTCTTTGACATCGGACCGTATTGCTCAATAGCAAAATCCTTAATCCCCAAAAGCAGCTCCTTGCCGCTTAAGTGCGCTTTCTTCTTTAGCTTGCCCTGGGTAAAATGCAGCGCCTGCATTACAAACTCATAGGCATCAGCCTTATAGCGGCGGTCCTTAATACATATCTCTTCGACTAATTTGTAGAAATCTTTCTTCTCTTCCATATTATATTAGAAGAGCCCGGGGAGATTAAGCCCCGCAGCATCCTTCATCTTCTGTGCAGCTATTTTTTGTGATTGTTTTATTGCCCTATTATACGCGTCCTTGAGAGCTTCTTCAAGTTTTGTTTTTGGCGCCTCTGGTGAGGCATCAGCCAGAAGAATAGCTTTTACCTCCTGAGAGCCGTTCATGGTAACTTTCACCAGCCCGTCGGAACTGGAG
>JADHWA010000026.1 GCA_016783715.1 Candidatus Omnitrophota bacterium | reverse complement strand
AGCGTCAATTCGTAGTTCTTGACTATTAAGTCCTGGTCAAAATCATACTTATCCTTAAAGGAGATTCCGCCTAATAGATGGGTTAAAGTATTCTGGTATATTTCGGAGATACTCGATGCGTCAGCGCTTGAGAAAAGTTCCTGTACTTTATCTTTGGCGGCGGCTTTGTCTCTGAGGTATTCGATCTGCTCGATTTTTTCCCCTAAGCAGGATGCGATTTTTTTATGCCTCTGGCCAGAAAATAGAAGTGAGAATAAATTCAGGTTATGTGTATCAAAGTCCTTATCTTTAGAGAGCTGCTCCAGGAGGGCGGCGGCGATATCATCATCCTTCAACTCGCCCAGAAATAATTTTATTTTGTCAAGCTTCTGGTAATCGCTAAAACCCTTGTCGCTGATGATCGTCCTAAAGAAGTCCTGGCTGCACTTCTGGAACTTTGATTTTTCGTGTACTTTTAAATACTCGAAAAATTTCGCTAAGTTCCGGCTTACCCCCTCATCGCTAATAAAATCATTGATCTTAAATTGTGAAATTATTCTGGAGAAACTATCAGCCAGGTCATTGATTTTGCGTCCGTCAACTTCACCTACCGCCTCCTCCAAGAGATATGACCAGATATCGGCAATCTCTTCCCTGCTACCTTTTAAGAGTTCAGAATAATCAAGCTCCTCTACAGATATATTTTTCACTTGCTCCTTACTTACGAATCTGCTGATCCCACCGGCGCTTAAAATCTCTCTGGGCCTTAATGATATACTGTAGATAAAATGCGCCAGTTCCTTATTGTTTGCATCCTTTCTAATCTCTATGTTCTTTATTTTGCGCCTGTGTAGTATACGGGCTATCTCTCTGCTGTTGGCGGAGGCGGGAAGTTCCTTTTCCTGCAGAAGTACTGAGGAGGGCGTAACATCCATCCTTAGGGGATCAAGGAACTGAAAAACCGAGTCTAATTTTTTTCTGAAATCCTCAATCGCCTTCAGGAAATAGGGATGGTCCTTCGAATATAGTGCGGCGATATTCAGCACCGTCTTTAACGCCTGAAGGAAGTCAGTTAATGCCTCTTCTTTAGTCATTCAAATACTTAGACCTAAGTTATATTGTCTAAAGATAACGGGTAATCTTCTCTAAAATCTCACTCGCTGCCTGTTTATCTCCAAGCGCTCCAACCCGTACCTCTATCTTAGTGGATGACCTGGAGATCCGGTGCATATCTACCCAAATCGCCCTTCCATCAGTGTAATCGCCGGTTACCTGTGCGACATTATCCTTTACGGTTTCTTTGGTAATCGCCAGGCCCAGTGATTTAAAAGCGGATCTGGTAGCCCTCAAGGTTCCCTGAAGATCGGCGTTGACCTCTTGGGTTAACTTCCCCGACAGCCAGGTGACGGTTCCTGCCCCGCCGGCTACCCCTGCCACCAAAGCCACACAGCCACAGAGATTTACCAACAAAATTATGCTAAATATGAAAACTGCTACTCTCTTAAACATAGTACCCCTCCTATAAAAGTATTCTATCCTTTAAATAAAATTTTGTCAATCTTCAACATATGCGGCTTCCTTAGTCAAAAAAAGAGGGACGGTTCTCCTTTTTTTCCTTGCCTATTTTCAAAAAAGAGAACCGTCCCCTGATTGCTCCGGAAGAAATAACCTCCTGGCTAAAAAACTTATACCACCCCTTGGTCTATCATGGCATCAGCCACCTTAACAAAGCCGGCGACATTCGCCCCGTTTACATAGTTTATGTAGTCATCTTCCTTACCATATCTGACACATTGATCGTGGATCGCCACTATGATCTCATGGAGTTTTTTATCAACTTCCTCCCGCGACCATGTAAGACGCATGCTATTCTGGGTCATCTCAAGACCAGAGGTCGCCACTCCTCCGGCATTAGCTGCCTTACCCGGCGCATAAAGGATCTGCGCCTTCTGGAATACCTTTACCGCCTCCGGAGTAGAAGGCATATTCGCGCCTTCGCCGATCGCCATACAACCGTTCTTTACCAGTAACTTGGCATCCTCCTGAGTAATCTCATTCTGTGTCGCAGAAGGAAAGGCGACGTCGCATTCTACGCCCCACGGCCGTTTGCCTTCAAAATATTTGCATTTAAAATCCTTGGTGCAATCCTTGATCCTGCCGCGCTGCACGTTCTTAAGCTCCATAACGCAGCTGAGCTCCTTCTGATCAATACCCTGCTCATCGTAGATAAACCCGCCGGAATCCGATAAGGTAACAACTTTAGCGCCTAAATCCAGGAGTTTTTCTACCGTGTATTGGGCTACATTACCCGCTCCCGATACCGCACAGATCTTCCCTTTTAATGACTCTCCTCTGGTCTTAAGCATCTCATCCACGAAATAAACGCATCCATATCCTGTCGCCTCAGGCCGGATCAGGCTGCCGCCCCAATTAAGCCCTTTTCCCGTAAGCACGCCGCTAAACTCATTACGCAGCCGCTTATACTGCCCGTACATATATCCGATCTCCCGACCGCCTACGCCTATATCGCCTGCCGGTATATCAGTATTCGGGCCGATATGCCGGTAGAGTTCGGTCATAAAACTCTGGCAGAAAAACATCACCTCATTATCTGACTTTCCTTTCGGGTCAAAATCAGATCCGCCCTTACCTCCCCCCATAGGAAGGGTAGTCAGGCTGTTTTTAAACACCTGTTCAAAAGCCAGAAATTTCAATATGCCTAAATATACGCTGGGATGAAAACGCAATCCCCCCTTATAAGGACCGATCGCGCTATTCATCTCTATGCGAAACCCCCGGTTTACCTGGACTTCCCCCTTATCATCCAGCCAGGGAACGCGGAACATAATCACCCTCTCCGGCTCGACGATCCTCTCTAGGATCTTGTGCTCTTGATATTTTTTGTTCTTCTCGATAAAAGGCACCAGTGAATCTACAACTTCCTGCACTGCCTGATGAAATTCCACCTCACCCGGATTTTTCTCTACTACCTTCGCCATAAACTCTTCAATCCTCTTGGCCATCTCTCTCCCTCCTTGGTTTACTAGGTCTTTTTACTTTTGCTATGGCTTTTTTGCAATTTTTCTGTTCGATGCTTATTTCTTTAGCAAAGAGTCGATCATAGCTTTGGCAGCACGTTTAGCCATCCCCATCGCTTCAATAACCGTACCCTCTCCTCCGACAATATCCCCCCCGGCAAATACCATATCTAGTGATGTTTGCATAGTTTTGGGATCTACAATAACATCACCGTACTTGTCCATTTTGATACCCGGAGTAACCTTAGTCAAAATCTCATTAGCCTTTAATCCGATGGCGATTATCGCCTGATCCACCCCTAACTCAAAATCGCTTCCGGGTATCTCCACCGGCCTTCTTCTGCCTGAACTATCCGGCTCACCCAGTTTACATTCTAAACATCTGGCTTTTCTTATAAACCCCGACTGATCCCCGAAAAAACCCGTAGGCTTAACCAGAGTCCTGATCTTTACCCCTTCTTCTTTGGCGTGTTTGATCTCCAGCCTTCTGGCAGGCATCTCGACTTCTGTCCGCCGGTATAATATAGTAGTATTTGGGGTTATACCCTCTATCTTCTGCAGGCGCAAAGCGACTCTAGCCGCATCTATGGCTGTATTGCCTCCGCCGACTACGATGACCTCCGTACCTATATTAACAGGTGTATGCGACTGAGGAAACTTATGAGCAGACATCAGATTTACCCGAGTCAGGAACTCGTTTGCCGAATAAACATTGCAAAGGTTCTCACCTTCAATCCCTAAAAAAGAGGGGGTCCCGGCACCCAGCCCCAGAAAGACCGCCGCAAAGCCATCTTTAAAAAGTTCGGGTATGCTCCTGACCCTGCCGATAATAGAATTCGACATAATCTCCACACCCATTCTCCTGAGAGAATTAATTTCATAGTCCAGAGTCTCTGATGGCAGCCGAAAAGGCGGTATCCCGTAACGCAGGACTCCGCCCGGCTTATGTAGTCCTTCAAAAATAGTTACCTTTATCCCCTCCCGGGCTAATTCGCCGGCACAACATAATCCCGCAGGGCCCGAGCCGACCACAGCGACCTTGATCTTCTTCTTCGCTGGCGAAACAACAGCCTGCGCCTGGCTGCATTCCTGCATGCCGTAGTCACCGGCAAAACGCTCCAGGAGATGAATATTAATCGCCAGGGCCGACGCGAAAGGTTCCCCCTTCTTAGTAAGCACGCAAGTCTTGCGGCACTGATATTCCGCAGGACAGACCCTGCCGCAGATAGAAGGAAAATTGTTCTTCTCTCTGATGGTAAGATATGCTCCTCGGTAGTCTTTGTTGACGATCTGCGCGATGAATTTTTTAATATCTATGCCCACGGGGCATCCGGATATACATGCCGGATCCTTACATTGCAGGCAACGTGAGGCCTCAAGAAACGCCTGCTCCTCTGTATAAGTAGCGACGACTTCAGAGAAACCCCCGGTTCTCTCGTCAGGATCTAATTCTCTGGCCTGTTGGGGAACTTTCTTCATTTTATATTCAATTTACAGATATGCTTCTCTTTCTCGAAGTAAACCTGATTCCTTCTCGTAAGCTCTTCCCAGTCGACTAATCCGGCGTCAAACTCCGGCCCGTCAACACAACTGAACTTAAGTTCTCCTCCGATGCTCACACGGCAACACCCGCACATGCCAGTTGCATCCACCATCAAGGCATTCAAAGAAACTATTGTCTTTACCCCTGATGCCTTTGTAATACCGGATACCTTGGCCATCATCGGGATTGGTCCTACCGCATAGACCAGGTCAAACTTCCCGCCCCCTAGGAGTTCTCTTAAGATATCGGTGGTAAATCCCTTTTTGCCAGAGGAACCGTCATCGGTAACTATATAAAAATCGTCGGACTGACTCTTAAGCTCCTCCTCTAAAATCAATAAAGATTTATTCCTTGCGCCCAAAATAGTAGATACCTGATTACCTGCTTCTTTAAGCCCCTTAGCGACAGGATAGATTTCGGCAATACCAACCCCTCCCCCCACCAAAATTACCTTTCCGTATTTTTTCAACTCAGTAGCATGCCCCAGAGGGCCGGTTAAGGCGTATAAAGAATCCCCTGAATCTAGCCGGCCTAAAAGCTTGGTAGTCAGACCCATCTCCTGAAAGATCAGGGTAATTGTGCCTTTGCTGCGGTCACTAGCTACCACCGTAAGCGGGATACGCTCTCCGACTTCCGAGACCATGACCATGACAAACTGTCCGGCCTTTACTTTTACCGCGATTTCCGGTGCAGCAACCTCTATCTGCGTAATTCGGGTATCCGGAGTTTGAGTTAAAATTTTCTTCTGTAGTATCTTCATAGTGATTTTGACTAAATTTTAAGCAGCTCAAAAAAACAAAAAAAGACGACCCCCCATTCTGCTTCTGGTTGGACGTCTTTGTCTTTTCAACATTTTTATATTAACACAAAAATATGGGCTGTCAAGTAGAATAAATACGGAGTTTCTATTATATACCCATCTCAAAACGAAACTCAGAGTAGGCATTATTCTTAAGATTCACCTTGCCGAGGGAGTCCCGATACTTCAGATAACGGTTCATCATATATCCGGTAGAGACAGAGGCGGTCAGAGATTTACCAAGATTAAATTTTACCCCTCCTCCCACATGAGTTTCAGTGTAACGCAGGATCGCACCCTTATATCCATCCTTGGTGACCCTGTATTCAGTACTGTTGATATCACCCTCAAGGAAGAGGT
Source organism: Candidatus Omnitrophota bacterium (assembly GCA_016783715.1). Taxonomy (GTDB): domain Bacteria; phylum Omnitrophota; class Gorgyraeia; order Gygaellales; family Profunditerraquicolaceae; genus BS750m-G15. The sequence continues at coordinate 4,576 of JADHWA010000026.1, read as the reverse complement.
CCAAACGGTCACTCAGCGAATATACGACATTGGGCCTGCTGGGCACCAGATTAAAAACTATCCTGTCGGTCGGTTTATAAATCAGCCCGGCTATCGGCCAGACCGGCTCCTCATAACCCGGGGTAACCGCGACTCCTCCGACAAAAATCAAACGCTCATTTGCCTGATGGATCAGAAAAGTATTCATCGGCATCCTAAAGGTGTTATTCTGATGATTCCAGTTATCGCTGGCATAACTGGGCTTGAATTCAAGGCGCATATAAGTGTCATCTGCCACCGGAAGGGTTGTCTGCATCCCGTAAGCCACCTCTGTCAGTTTAGCAGGAAGGTCAAGATTTATCGACTGCTTGTCATTTAGATTAATGTAGCGGCTCTCCAATGTAAGCTCTACCGGAAGACGGCCTGCATCAACCTCCAGTCCGAATTCCATTGCCTGATCTACAATCCTCATCTTACCCGGCTGCGCCACGAAAGAAGTCGTAGGCATATAAAGCAGATAGTAGTCGGCGCTAAAAGTTACGGGCTGATCAGTGACTTTTTCCTCTAATCTCTCCGGGTAGGGATAGGCATTCTTCGGCCGGGCCTGATTGGAGACTGCCTGAGCAAGCATCCTGGACTCCTCTTCCATTCTACTCAGGGCTCTTTTTACGGCATCACCTTTATCCGGGGTACCGGCGGCATCCAAAATGCACGGGAAAGATAACAAAAAAAGTAGAATCAGTAACCCATGGGTGATTTTTTTGACAAATTTTTTTGTCATATCTTCTCCTCAATTCGCCTCGCCTACGGCGGGGCGAATTGATCCCGAAGCCTGCGCCGAAAATGTCGCAAGAGATTTTCAAGCGCTTAGGCGAGGGATCTTAAATATAATTGATCTATTAATTCTTCCTTTAACTCCCTCTCTGATACAGGCCGACTAACTCCGCCTTATCCAATATATGCGTCTTCATCGCCTGCTCCAGGGCACCTTTGCTTACTCCCTCTTTCAGATTAAGCACATTATCCAGAGCATAAATCTTAAAAAAATACCGGTGAGTTCCCGAAGGAGGACAGGGACCGTGAAAATCCGGTCTTCCTGAGTTAGTAATCCCAAGCTTGCCCGGTGTGCTATCTTCATCAATCCGGGAGACTACCGGGATATCAAAGACTACCCAGTGGACCCAGGTCCCTATAGGGGCATCCGGATCATCCACGATTAAAGCCAGGCTCTTTGTGCCCTCAGGGATACCTGTGATATCCAGAGCCGGATTTATATCCAGACCTTCACAGGAAAATTTTTTAGGTATCGACTGATTATTTTTAAATTCCGGGCAGGTTAACTGCATATTAGCCTCTGCCTCCTTGATTAGTAAACATGCGCATAAAACAATGATCGTCGATAAAACGATGAATTTGCACTTTGTCATCATAAATTATTCTACAATCTATAAACTTTTTGCTCTTAATATTATATTCTATCTCTCGCCTCATTTATGTCAAGAAATGTTTTATAAAAAACGATGAAATGCCTTCGCCACAATGTAGCGGGTCCTGTCTTGGCTATTTTCTCGCGGGGACGCTCATTTTTCCCCAGCCTGGAAAAATTTCGCTCGCCTGCGGTGCCTCGCTCTGCCCAATAATTTATAGCCGGGCAACCGTGCCCGCTCGGCATCCTCGTACGCCCCGCTCAAAAACACCCAAGCCACCCGCTAATAACAGTTGCGCGCGCGGCATTTCCTCTTGAGATGGTGTCAGGCATAAGAAAGCAAGAATTCTTTAATATTTTGAATAAATGCCACTGGCAAGGTGAGAGCGAATGGAGGTTTTAGCCAAAGCAGCTTGAGTAAACGAGGGAATCCGAACGCGACAAGCATTCGGACGACGAGCATGTCTGAGCCCGTCCTGGCGGAGCCGACGGGCGAGTTGCGCAGGAGCCGAGAGAACGAAAGACCTTTGGCGTTAAGAAACCGACTTAAGCGAACAGCTTGTCAGCGGCATTAAGATTGAGCAAAAAAAAAGAAAGCTAGACTTTAGGGTAGTTTTAGATATTCACTCCAGATAGCATCCAGTGCATCCGCAGCACCTGTAGGGATCCTTATGTCAACAATATCGGAAACCTGCGTCTTTGCCGGATTTATCTCAACAGTGGTGAGTTTTCTATATTTAGCATCGATAATCGGCTGCTGGATGTAAGGAAAAACCGATGTAGTCCCTATTGAGAAATAGATATCAAAGCCTTTTTGCAACTGGGCTTGCAGAATCTCCAGTTTTTCAGTTGGAAGCATCTCCCCGAAAAAAACTACATCCGGCCGCACTACGCCGCCGCAGGCGGGACACTTCGGAGGGATCTGGAGTTGACTATAATCATCCACGGTTTCCTGCCACTGGCAGGCTTTGCAGAACAATTTATGCAAGTCTCCGTGGATATCTATGATATTCTCTGATCCTGCCTGATGGTGAAATCCGTCGATATTCTGAGTCAGGACCCAGACCCGCTCAAATTCCTTTTCCATTCGCGCGATTATTTCATGGCCGCGGTTGAATCGCCCCTGGCGGCAATTATTTTCTATCTGAGCCAGGTACTTCCAGGTAATCTCAGGACGGCTGGCAAGCATCTGGCCTGCTAAGACCATCTCAATAGGCAGCCCCTCTTCGGTCTCTCCCCGATTATAGAGACCGCTGACTCCGCGGTAGGTCGGCAGCCCCGAATCTGCGGAGATTCCAGCACCGGTTATAAAGAGGATGCTTTTTGATTTTTTTAAAATCCTGGCAACCTCTGCTACCCTCTCTAACTCTGAATTATCCATCGGATTATAAAGGAAGGGAGAATTTATCCTTTTGCCTTACCCTGTTTAGCTACCGCATCCATCGCCTTTTTAATCTGGTCCGGATCACCGAGATAATAATGCTTGATCGGCTTCAGGGTATCGTCCAATTCGTATATCAGCGGTATGCCGGTGGGGATATTCAATTTGACAATCGCCTCTTCCCCTACATTATCCAGGTATTTCACCAGGGCCCTCAGGCTATTGCCGTGGGCGGCGATGATAACCTTCCTGCCTGATTTTATCGCGGGTGCCAGGGTATCATGCCAATAAGGAAGGAATCTTGCTACGGTATCTTTAAGGCATTCGGTAAGCGGTACATCCTTGGGATCAAGATCATGGTACCGGGGGTCTCTCCCAGGGAATCTGGGATCGTTTTCCCCGAGCTTCGGAGGCGGCACATCATAACTCCTCCTCCAGATTAAAACCTGTTCCTCGCCGAACTTCTTGGCGGTCTCTGATTTATTAAGCCCCTGTAGGGCGCCGTAATGCCTCTCATTCAGCCTCCAGCTGCGATATACCGGGATCCACATTAGATCCATCTGCTCTAAGGTTATCCAGAGGGTGCGGATCGCCCGTTTCAGTACCGAGGTAAAGGCGAGATCAAATACATATCCCTCTTTTTTGAGCAGCTCTCCGGATTTTCTAGCCTCCTCTAATCCCTTCTCGGAGAGATCCACATCGGTCCAGCCGGTAAACCTGTTTTCTTTATTCCATATACTTTCACCGTGGCGCAAAAGAACTATCTTATGCATTAGTTAACTCCTGGTATAATAATCAGGCATAACTATGGATTATACCTGATTACACAGATTATAAAAACCGATTACACAGATTTTATCTTTTTCTTGTCTTAATCGCTGTAATCTATGCTTTTCAATCTGTGTAATCATTAATAATTATTATACCACCTATTGGGTGTTTCTTAAAGCAATCCCGATAAACAAAAAGATCGAATTATATATACCGTGTGTAACCATGCTGGGGATTATGCTCTTGGTCTTTGTATAAAGAAGTGACAGGATCACACCGATGATAAAAAAATAGGGCATCAGCGGGATGCTCTGGTGAAACGCAGCAAAGAGTAGCGAACTTACTATTATCGCAAATACGGTATTGGTGTGCTTCTTTAGAAAATTCTGTATGAAGACCCTAAAGACTATCTCTTCACTGACCGGGCCAATCAGGGTAAAAACCGCGAATAAATAAATCAGCTGTATATTATTCTGATCTGCGAATACATTGCTGACTATTCTTTCATTCATCGTCTCAGGAAGCACAACTCCGATGACAGTCAGCAGTATTGAAAACAGCATGCCTATAGATATCGTAGCCATCACCACCAGAATCGGCAGAAAAAGGTCATACTTTATCCCCAGCGAAAAGAACCCCAGCCTCCGGTTATCCAGCTTATATTTCTTTTTCAGGAATAACAGGCAGAAGACCATCAATAGAACGCCGCTGGCGGTCATACAAAACAACTCCGGCATTATCCCGGTCCGGCCCATAGGGTCACCCGATAACAGATTTAACGGCAGTATGATCATTATAATCAGCCAGGGAAAAATCAAAGATAAGGCAATGGTGACATAGAAATCTATGGGCATAAATACTCTGTCTTTAACAGAGGGTACCTTTTTCTTGAAGAAGAAGCGCATGGTAAGCATCACCACAAAGGAAACCAAAAGCGAGACTGCCAGAAAAAAGATAAAATTCAAGATTACTATCTGCATTAATAACCCGGAGCTGAATAATTCAAGGTAACTGGCGGT
>JADHWA010000025.1 GCA_016783715.1 Candidatus Omnitrophota bacterium | reverse complement strand
ATGGGTTCACTTTTGCAGGGGCATCCGGATAGCTGTGCTCCCGGTGTGGAGGTTGCTTCGGGTTCTCTCGGCCAGGGGCTCTCTATCGGGCTGGGGATGAGCCTGGCAGCAAAGATAGATAAGCAGGATTACCGCGTCTATGTCCTTTTAGGCGACGGTGAGTGTCAGGAAGGGACTATCTGGGAGGCGGCCATGGCCGGCAGTCATTTCAAGCGCGATAACCTCTGCGCGATATTGGATTATAACGGATTTCAGATTGACGGTCGAGTCTCTGAGATCATGGAATTAGAGCCTTTGGTTGCTAAATGGCAGGCATTCGGCTGGCATACTATTGAGATCGACGGACATAATATAAAAGAGATCCTTTCTGCCTATAAGGAGGCAGAATCCACCAAGGGTAAACCGTCGATAATTATCGCCCATACCATAAAGGGCAAAGGGGTATCTTTCATGGAGAATACCTGTGATTTTCACGGCAGGGCCCCGAGTAAAGAAGAGACCGAAAAAGCAATGAAGGAATTGGAGTGAGAAGGATAAAATGGCAGAATTGCTTTATCAGAGAGATGTTTACGGTAATACCCTTGTAGAGTTAGGCAAGAAGAATAAAAACATCGTCGTGCTTGATGCCGACCTCTCCAGCTCTACGCGTACAAAAATATTCGCCAATGAATTTCCGGAGAGATTCTTTAATTTCGGCGTGGCAGAGCAGAACATGATGGCTACTGCCGCAGGTTTAGCTACCTGCAGTAAGATAGTTTTTGCCTCTAGTTTTGCGATCTTTGCCACCGGCCGGGCCTGGGATCAGGTAAGAAACAGCATCGGTTATAATAATCTCAACGTTAAGATCGTTGCAACCCACGCCGGGATAACCGTCGGTCCCGACGGAGCCAGCCATCAGGCCCTTGAGGATATCGCTCTTATGAAGGCTATTCCAAGCATGAATATTATAGTTCCGGTCGACGCACCCCAGACAAGGGAGGCAGTGATCGCCAGCCTGGAGAAGAGTGGTCCTTTCTATATCCGTTTGGGGAGGGCGAAAGTCCCCACGATCGAAAATAAGGGAAAATTTGAATTAGGAAAAGCGCAGGTGCTCTCTGAAGGCTCCGATGCCTCGATTATAGCCTGCGGGATTATGGTGGAGAGGGCGCTGGAAGCAGCCAAGAACCTCCTGGATAAGAAAAAGATAAAGACCCGGGTGATCAATATGCATACAATCAGGCCCCTGGATAACCAGACCATCCTGAAGGCGGCCAAAGAGACTAAGGGCCTGGTGATCTGTGAGGAGCATAATATCAGCGGCGGACTTGCCTCTGCTATCGATGAGGTAATCGCGGAAAACTATCCGGTAAAAGCGCTACGCATAGGAGTCCGGGGTAGGTTCGGCCAGTCCGGTGATCCAGATGAGCTGTTAAAGGAATATAATCTTGAAGTTGGGGATATTGAAAAGGCAGTTTTAGCACTTCTTTCGTAAACTTAAGTGGTCCTTCACTCCTACGCAAAATTAAATCTCTATCTGGAAGTCTTAAATAAACGTGCAGACGGTTACCATAATATTAAGACGCTTTTTGAGAGAATTGACCTCGCCGATAAAATTACCTTAAATCCTACCGCAGGCGGTAAGACCACCATCATCAGTAATTCCCGTCTAATCCCAAAAGATAAAAAGAATTTCGCCTATCAGGCAGCAGAACTCTTAAGAAAGGAATACCGAATCAGTGAGGGGCTGCGGATCCACATCGAAAAGAATATCCCGGTGGGTGCCGGCCTTGCCGGCGGCTCAAGTAATGCCGCAAGTGTCCTTATGGGATTGAATAAATTGTGGAATTTAAGACTCTCCCGCAGCAAATTAGCAGGATTTGCTGCAAGAATCGGCAGCGATGTGCCTTTTTTTGTCCATGATGCGCCATTTGCTTATGGCCACGGCAGGGGGGAGAAGATTAGCATAGTTAATTCCCTTAAAAGCCGTAGGCTCTGGCATATTCTGGTTGTTCCGAATTTGGCAGTTTCCACACCTTCAATATATAGGCATTGGGACCTGCTTAAAGATAATAAAAAGGCCAGGTTGACAAGGCCAAAATTAGGTGTTAAAATACTAACTTCGAGCATCAGGAAAAGATTAGTCCTGAGCTCAAACTCAGGTTTTTACAACGGGTTAGAGATAGTTACTATAAAAAAATACCCGGAGTTAAACTCCATAAAAAATCAGCTGCGGAATTTGGGTTTGAAAGCAATCCTAATGTCCGGAAGCGGTCCGGCTTTTTTTTCGATCATTGCTTCAAGAAAGGAGGCCGTAAGAAGGTTTAAGCAGCTAAAGGGTTTTAGGTCCTGGAGGGTTTTCCTAACCAAAACACGCTAAAGGTTAGCCAAGTTTTTTTGTGTTTTGGGAGAGGCTGCAGCAAGAGGAGGATGCTATGGAGATTACCGAGGTTAGGATGTTCTTAAAGGATTCACCCGATAAAAAGCTAAAGGCATATGCTACCGTGACCTTTGATAATGCCTTTGTGGTAAGAAATATAAAAGTTATCGAAGGCAGTAAAGGCCTTTTTATAGCCATGCCTTCAAGAAAGATAAAACAATCCTGTCCAAAGTGTAACTTTAAAAATGAATCACGCAGCAAGTATTGTAATCAATGTGGCGGACAACTTCCTTTTGTCACCGCACCGCTCGGGCAGGAGGGTTCTGGTGCTTCAGCAGACCAGAAAGATATCGCTCATCCCATAACTCAGTCTTTCCGCGAGTACCTGCAGAAGAGAGTGCTGGATACGTTTGAGCAGGAGAGGACAAAAGCGGTAGGTTAAGGTTGACCTTTTTGAATAGATTCTGGGATGTCGTCCAATGGTAGGACACGAGAATTTGGGTCTCGCTATTCTGGTTCGAGTCCAGACGTCCCAACCAATTTTTGGCAGTGCCAAAAATTGGTAGAGCAATTGAGCAATAGAAAATAGAACAATAGAACCGATGCTCAATTGCGGTCTAATGCTCAATTGTTCTATTGTTCAACAGCTAATTTATGATTAAAGAATAGATGAAGATCCCCCGCCTCTGGATATTGATAGAGAGAGGCTCGGGATTCCCGCTTACGCGGGATTTCGCTGAATTTAAAATTGTTGTGCTCAATAATTCGCCCGTTTATGAGGCGGGACTAATTGGGGATAAAATATGAAGAAAAAAATCGCCTGTATAATTTTAGCCGCCGGTAAAAGCACGCGGATGAAATCAACTCTGCCCAAGGTGCTCCATCCGATCTGCGGCCGGCCGATCCTGGAGTTTACGCTTGATCTGGTAAAGAGTCTCAAAGTTTCAAAGAGTGTGGCAGTCGTAGGATATAAGCATCAGCAGGTCAAGGGAGTACTGGCAGCGCATGGGGTAGAAGCGAGCTTACAGAAAAGGCTCTTAGGTACCGCTGATGCCGTAAAGACCGCCCTCAAGAAACTAAGGGGTTTTAAAGGGGATATCCTGGTGCTTTACGGCGATACGCCCTTATTAAGCAGCCAGACGATTAGGAAACTTCTTGATTTTCACGCCAAGAGTAATTCGCATCTGAGCGTCCTGACCGCAATCGCTCCCCGGCCGGCAGGTTACGGAAGGATTTTAAGAGATGAATATTCCGGCATCTGCGGTATTGCCGAAGAGAAGGACGCGGATGACTTTCAAAAAGAGATCAAAGAGATAAATACCGGGATTATGGTATTCAAGAAGGATAAATTACAGGAGGCTTTAAGATATATCAAAGCAAACAATCGCAATAAAGAGTATTATCTTACTGATGCTGTGGAGATCCTTTATAAAAGGGGTGCTCTGGTTGACGGCCTGAGGGCTTCAGATATAAACGAAACTCTAGGGGTAAATTCGCGCCTGGATCTAGCATCAGCAGCCAAGATTATGCGTAAACGGATTAACCGCAAGATCGCCGAAAGCGGGGTGACAATCGTGGATCCGGACTCCTGCTTCATCGATTATGGCGTCAAAATCGGCCAGGATACTACGATTTATCCCTTTACAGTGATAGAGAATAATGTTAAAATAGGCAACCGTTGTAAGATTGGCCCCTTCATCCATTTAAGAGAAGGTACCCGCCTAGAAAACGATTGCGTGATAGGTAATTTTATCGAGGTTGTACGTTCCCGGATCGGCTCAGGGACGCTGGCGAAACATTTCAGCTATCTGGGTGATACCCAGATCGGTAAGCTGGTAAACATCGGCGCCGGGTGTGTGACTGCCAATTGGGACGGTTCTCGTAAAAACAAGACGAAAATTAAGGACAAGGCTTTTATCGGCTCCGATACCGTAATAGTCGCGCCGGCTGTAATCGGCAAGCAGGCTAAAACTGGAGCCGGGAGCGTTGTATTGAAAAATACTTTTGTAGGCAACGGCAGTGTTGTTGTAGGTGTTCCGGCTGTTGCCCTAAAGAAAGTCTCAAAAAGAAAAAAGTAAAAACTTTCTGATTACAGTGATTAAAAAACAGATTACAGAGATTAAGTTTCCGTCATGATAAAATCTTTGTAATCTTGTTTAATCTGTGCAATCAGAGGTCTCTGATTTAGCATGGATAAGATTTTCAGAGACCTCCTAAAGAAAGGCAGACGAAGATGAATAATCTGGCGGTATTCAGCGGAAACGCGCATCCGGAGCTAGCCAAAGACATCTGTAATTTTTTGAAGATAAAATTATCCAAGGCGCTTGTGGGCAGGTTCTCTGAAGGCGAGATCCGTATCCAGATCGATGAGAATGTGCGTGGTAAAGACGTATTCGTGATCGAACCCACATCTCCTCCGGTCAACGACAACCTGATGGAGCTCTTGATCATGATCGATGCCTTAAGGAGAGCTTCGGCGCAGAGGATTACCGCAGTGATACCCTACTTCGGATATGCCCGGCAGGACAGGAAGGATCAGCCGCGGGTTCCGATTACCGCCAAATTAGTGGCTAATCTTCTTACCGAGGCAGGGGCAGATAGAGTATTAACCATGGATCTGCATGCCGGTCAGATTCAGGGATTCTTTGATATTCCGGTTGATCATCTTTATGCGGTGGGAATCTTCATTGAATATCTGGAAAATTTGAATCTTAAAGATATAGTAGTAGTTTCCCCAGATGTCGGCGGGATAAAGATGGCCCGTGCTTATGCCAAGAGGTTAGGGGCGGAACTGGCGATTATAGATAAGCGCCGCGTCTCCCCCGAAGAGACCGAGGCAATGCATATCATGGGAAAGGTGGAGAATAAAAACGCGATTATCGTTGATGACCTGATCGCCACGGGGAGCTCTTTAGTGGAAGCTGTTTTGGCGTTAAAGAAGGCAAAGGCAAAAACTATTCGTGCCACGATCAGCCACGGTATTCTTTCCGGTCCGGCGATCGAGCGAATTGGAAAATGCAGCGATCTCCAGGAGCTGTTGGTCAGCGATTCAATCCCCGCGAAGAATCATAAGCCGCACCCGCGGGTAAAGGTTCTATCGATTTCAGCGCTTCTAGGAGAGGCAATCAGGAGGATTCACAAAGAAGAATCAGTAAGCTCTTTATTTGATTAACACATTTAACCCAGCCCTTCCCTACTACGAAGAAACACTCCCGAAGTAAGGAAGGGCTGGGTAAACGGAGCAGAGAAGAGATGGAAAAGATATTTTTAGACGCACACTTAAGGCAGGATATAGGCAAGAGTAAAGTAAAACATCTACGCGATCAGGGGTTTATCCCCGCCGTAATTTACGGCGATAATAAGGGCACGCACCCGATAAAGCTTTCGCATAGAGAGTTGGTGCAGCTGATGCATCAACACGGTCTGGAGAATGTGGTAATCAACTTAAGGATTAAAAACGACAAGGACAAGAAGGATAGGTTGCATTCATGTCTGATTAAGCAGATTCAGTACCATCCGGTCCGGGAGGATATAATCCATGTTGATTTCAACGAGATCTCCCTGACTGAGGAGATCAAGGTCAATGTCCCTGTGGCCGCAAAGGGTGAGCCGATCGGGGTCAAGCAGGAGGGCGGGTCTCTGGAGCATATCCTCTGGGAGATCGAGGTTGAGTGTCTGCCGATGAATATTCCCCAGGAGATCGAGGTAGAGGTAAGTAAATTAAATATGAATGATTCGATTCATGTGAAGGATATAAAATTTCCGGCGGGGGTTAAGGTTTTGACTGATCCGGAAGCGGTGGTCTTATCGGTTGTTGCCCCGATCAAGGAGGAAGAGATTGCTCCTGTTGAAGGCGCTGAAGGCGAAGAGTTACAAGAGCCTGAAGTAATCAAGGAGAAGAAGGAAGTTCTCGCCGAAGGCGAGGAGGCAGCGGAATCCAAGCCTAAAGAAAAAGAGAAGGAAGAAAAATAATGACCCAGCCCTTCCATAGAGCTGGGAGATATATTGGAGGAAGAGCTGGGTGAAGCTTATTGTTGGCTTGGGGAACCCAGGAATCAGTTACAGCCGGACAAGGCACAATATCGGGTTTCTGGTGATAAAGTCGATAATCGGAAGGCGGACAACCAGATTCCGCCGGGACAGCGGCATAAGTTCTTTGAGCGCAAAAGTCAAGCTAGAGGGCCAGGAGGTATTATTGGCAATGCCGACTACCTTTATGAATCTCTCCGGCAGGGCCGTTGCCGGGTTGGTCAAGAAATATAAAATTGCTCCCCAGAACCTCCTAATTGTCTGCGACGATCTTAATTTAGAGTTCGGAAGGCTGAGGTTGCGCCCCGGCGGATCATCCGGGGGACATAAGGGATTGAAATCGATCATCGATTCCTTAGAGTGCAATGACTTTCCCCGGTTACGTGTAGGGATTGGGCGTCCTTTAAGGCCGCAGGCAGATGTCAGCGAGTATGTCTTGGAGCCTTTTGGCAGGAGACAGAAGGAGCAGTTAAGCCTGATGCTTAAAGAAGCCTGTGATTGCTGCCGGGCGTGGCTTACTGATGGAATAGAGAACTGCATGAATAGCTTTAATTCTTAAGTTCTTAACAATAGAAAGAAGGAGATAACCATAATGAGAAAGTATGAAGGAATGTTTATTATTAAACCTGATCTGCCGCAAGATGCAATGCAGAATCTGATTAATCAGATCGGCGAGGTAATCACCAAAAACAGCGGCCAGCTAGAGTCTTCCGATATTTGGACTGAGAAGAAGAAAATGTTTTTTACGATCAAGAGGTATAACGAGGGGACTTATTATCTGGCAACTTTCACTCTCCCCCCGGAAGCAGTTGCCAAACTGCATCAGGCTTATAAGCTAAATGAAGATATTTTGAGGGTAATGATTACCTCAAAAGAATAGGAGAGGGATTATGGCTAATTTAAATAAAGTTCTGTTGATCGGAAATTTGACCCGGGATCCGGAATTGCGTTATACCCCCCAGGGAACTGCAGTTGCAACCCTGCGCCTTGCGGTCAACCGCAGATATAAAGACAGAAATCAGGAGTTAAAAGAAGAGGTTTGTTTTATCAATGTAATAGCCTGGGATAAACAGGCGGAGAATTGTAACCAATACCTGCAAAAAGGGCGTCCGGTATTTATCGAGGGAAGGCTTCAGTCAAGAAACTGGGAGGATAAAGCCGGACAGAAACGCAGCACGATCGAAGTCAGGGCGGAGCGTATCCAGTTCTTGGGAGGGCCCCAGCAGCAGCAAAAACCGGCAGAGGAGCCGGAGGCGCTTCCGGAGGAGCAGGTTTCGACTACAGAGAGCACATGGTTAGAAGAAAGCGAGGGGAAAGCGGATGGCACGCATGGGAACTAAGAGTTCAAGGGGGGGTAGAGGGGCCCGTGGCAAAAAAGTGATCAAGAAAAAAAAGTCTCTTTTTGGTACGCGGAAAAGAAAGTGTCGTTTTTGTAAGAATAAAGTAAAGAGTATTGATTATAAAGACATCAAATCATTGGAGCATTTCATTAAGGAGAGAGGAAAAATACTCTCCAGCCGGATTTCGGGTAATTGCGCAAAACATCAGAGGAGGCTGTTGGAAGCATTAAAGCGAGCAAGGTTCATGTCGCTTCTTCCTTATAGCCGCGTATAGTCAAAAGGTAAAGGTCTGGAGGTTTTTGATATGGAAGTCATCTTAAAACAGGACATAGATAGATTAGGCAAAACCGGCAGCGTAGTAAAAGTCAAAGACGGTTACGCCAGAAACTTTCTCATTCCAAACGACATGGCAGTCAGCTGTACCTCGGGTAATCTGCGCAAGCTCCAGGAAGATCAGCAAAAAAAGCAGGCGCAGATAGATAAAGTTAAGCAAGAGGCAGAGGATTTAAAGAATAAGCTGGCCGAGCTCTCCTTGACTATTCCGGTATTAGTCCAGGAGGAGGACAAAATTTACGGGGGCATAGGCCCGCAGGAGATAGTCGCCGTCCTGAAGGACGAGGGGTTTGAAATCGATAAAAACTGTATTACCCTGAATGAGCCGATAAAGGCCTTAGGGATATATGAGGCCACACTAAAGCTGCATCCTGAGGTTATTGCAAAGATCAAGATCTGGATCGTAAAGAAGTAAGCGAGGCCACCTAAGCCCTTGCATGCAAGGGCTGGGTGAGGCCGAGCTTACCCCCCACCACTTTTATCAAAAGTGGTGGGGGGATAAATTCGCGCAATAACTTACTCGCACTTGCCGCACAGGCGGCACACCGGCGCATCCGATAAAGCCGGGTGGCGTGTTCGTAAGTTATGCGCTCATTTAATATGCCCAGCGATACAATCCTAGAAAAACTCTCTCCCCAGAACCTGGAGGCAGAGATGGCGGTATTGGGTTCATTATTGATGGATGAAGACGCCATCTCCGTGTCAGCCGAGACATTGACCAGCAATTCTTTTTATAAAGATACGCATAAAAAGATATTCGATGCGATCATCGGGCTCTACAGCGCTAACAGGGCGGTTGATATCATCACCCTTACCGATGAGCTAAAACGCAAAGGGATTCTTGAAGAGATAGGAGGAGTGAGTTTTCTTACCAGCCTGGCAAATTCGGTACCCACCGCAGCCAATATCAGCCATTATGTAAAGATAGTAAAAGAAAAGAATATCCTAAGAAGTCTGATCAACAACGCCACTAAGATCGTTTCCCTCTGTTACGGTTCACAACATAACATCGATCAGGTGGTGGATACCGCCGAGCAATTGGTCTTTGAAGTAAGCGATAAACGCCACGGCAGCGGGTACATCCCTTTAAAAGAGATTATTAAAAGCACTATTGAGACCATAGACCGCCTGTATCAGAAGAAGGAGCACGTCACCGGCGTGCCTACCGGATATATAGATTTTGATATGAAGACTTCCGGTTTGCAGGCTTCGGACTTGATTATAGTCGCCGGCCGGCCTTCAATGGGTAAGAGTGCTTTTGCTTTAGGGATTACAGAATACGCAGGGATTATTGAAAAATGCCCCACTGCGATCTTCAGCCTTGAAATGTCAAAGGAGCAGCTGGTCCAGAGAATGCTCTGTGCACATGCCAAGGTTGATGCCCACAAGGTAAGGACCGGGTATCTTTCAACCTCCGATTGGCCGCGTCTGACTGCCGCCGCCGGAAAGCTCTCTGAGGCTCCGATATTCATTGACGATACACCGGCAATTTCGGTAATGGAATTACGGGCCAAGGCGCGACGCCTTAAAGCGCACCATGATATTCAGTTGATTATTTTAGATTATATGCAGTTAATGCGCGGAACCGCGTATACTGAGAATAGGCAACAGGAGATTTCCGAGATATCACGTTCATTAAAGGCGCTGGCCAGAGAGCTTCATGTTCCAGTGCTTGCAATCAGCCAGCTATCCCGTGCAGTGGAGTCGCGCACGGATCACCGGCCCCAACTATCCGACCTGAGGGAGTCCGGGGCGATTGAGCAGGACGCCGATGTAGTTGTGCTTATTTTAAGGGAGGAATACTACAATCCAACTCCCGATAATCAGGGGACTGCCGAGATCATCATCGCCAAGCAGCGTAATGGGCCGGTAGGGTCGATGAAATTGACATTTATCAAGGAATATACGCGTTTTGAGAATATCGCGAGAATTGAGTAGGTAGAAGGTAAGCTAAAATTCTCTGATTACAGAGATTAAAATACTGATTACTGAGATTAAGGCACTCAAAAGAATCTATGTAATCTTACTAAATCTATGTAATCAGAGGTCTCTGGATTGATAAAGAAAGATTACCAGAGGCCTCAAGAAAAGGATTGATTATTAACTTAATTTAGAATATAATAATAAAAAATGCGAAGGCAATTAGTTACAGCTCTGGTATCATTTATTTTAGCCATATCTTTTATCCTTCCTGCTTCGGCGCAGGATGAATCTACTGGTGCCGAATCCGCTAATTTCCTGGAAACAAAAACAAGAAAAATTGTTACCGCCATCGAGATAAACGGCAATGAGTTTATCAGTTCCAATACGATT
>JADHWA010000024.1 GCA_016783715.1 Candidatus Omnitrophota bacterium | reverse complement strand
AAGAGTTGAATATACTGCATCAGAAGTACGGGGTTAAAGTAGTGGTTATTCAGGACGATAATTTCAATGTAGATCCCCAAAGAGTAAAGAAATTTTGCGAATTAAAGAAGAAAAGCAATAATCCCATTAAGTGGGTTTCCTTGGGCAGGGCAGTGGATTGGGTCAACTGCGAATCGATTTTACCGTTAATGAAAGAAACAGGTTTATTTATGGGCGTATTCGGGATCGAGGTTACTACTCAGGAGGAATTGAAAAAAATCGCCAAAGGCACCACTATAGATCAGATCAAAAAGACCATTGAGATCCTACGCAGGAATGATATCGCCATTGTAGCCGATATCATGATGGGCTTTGATTATGATACCGAAGCGATTATTAAACAGCGCTTTGAATTTACCGATAACGTTGATCCGGATGTGTTATGGGTAGGCTACGTGACACCGGCGCCCAATTCGCCGATGTGGAGGATTGCAATGAAGAAGAACTGGATCGACCCCAAAAAAGTAGACTTTAGCCAATGGGACTTCCTGCATCCGGTAATCCCTACGGATCATCTCTCCATTGAGGAGCTTGGCCGGTTAGGTTCCTGGTGTATGCGTGAATTCTTCTCTAAGCCGGGCAGAATAAATCGAATCATGGAGAGTAATTTTGATATACTGGCGAAACTCTGCTTCCAGGATGTTATGGCCGGAATTAGCAAGTGGGAAGCAGCGGCTACGAAAGGGGAAGTACAAATATAATGAGGGCGCAATTTACGGAACAAAGTGAGCGTAAATTGCTGTCCGAATTATACCCAGCACTAATTTTACTGAGATGTGTTGGATTTATGTTCTGATAAGAAATAGGCTTAAGAGGTCATTTGCGGTAGGTATAAAATTAGTGCTGGGTTCAATTCGCGCACGCTGATAGACTGATATACAACGGACGCTATGACTTAGCTTCGTTAACACTCGCTAAGTTATGCGCTCATTGAAGGAGGTAATTAATGGAGACAAAAGACAGGATAAAGCAGGTTTTTGTTAACCTACTAAAGATCAAACCTGAAGAGCTGAAGGATGACATAAACCTTGTTGACGGAATAGGGGTGGATTCGACCGAGATGGTTGAGGCGGTTATCGCCCTGGAGAAGGAGTTTAATACAAAACTGGATCCTAAGGTGATCACCAAGAATTCTACGATCAATGAGATTACCAATGTTATCCAGTCAAAGCTGCCTAGCTAATGAGAATTATAGACTTAAGTTTACCAATTGATGATCAGGCCTTTGAGGTACATCACCTGGAGATTGACAGGGTATCTCATAAGGCAGGTGTTGCCAAGTTTAACCGGATCATTATGGGTAAGACCCTTATTGGACGGATCAAGTATTTATTAGGTAAGCGCATCTTAAGGAAAGAGGATCTCCCCGATGAGGAATTTCTCTCTCTGGAAGTTGTGCACTCTCCCGTACATATCGGCACCCACCTTGATTACTCATTTCACTACGGCTCACGCTCTGAAAACAGGCCTTCTAAGACTGCAGAGGAGATTCCCTTGGAGTGGTGCTATCAAGACGGGGTACGCCTGGACCTAAGGCATAAAAAGCCCGCTGAGGTAATTACCAAAGATGATTTAGAAGTCGCACTAAAAAAAATCAATTATGAATTGAAGCCAATGGACATCGTCTTACTTGAGACTGGTGCGGATAAATTTTTTGGCACTCCGAAATATTTCAGTGAATATCCCGGGATTGATATCTCCGCGATTGACTATCTCCTGGATAAGGGGATTAAGATATTTGGCACTGATACTATGGGTATTGACCGACCGTACAAATTCATGTTAAAAGAGTTTATAGACAGGAAGAAGCCGTTATATCCGGCACACTTTCACGGCCGCAAGCGCGAATTCATACATATCGAGAGATTGGCAAACTTAAATATACTCCCGCCGTTTGGCTTTAAGATTAACTGTTTTCCGATAAAGATCAAGAGGACCGGCGCAGCCTGGTCAAGGGTGGTAGCGCTTTTATAAATGAGAGATCTCTCCCCCGCTCATGAGCGGGGGAGAGATTAATTCGCCCCGCTGATGGGTGGGGCTCATTAAGGAGGATTGAGATGGGGCATACTTGCAATTCAATAATTATTAATGCGCCTTACGAGAAAATATTTGATATTTCAAATGATATCCCGCGCTGGACAGAGTTATTCGGGGGAGAATACCAGAAGGCCGAAGTGGTCAAAAAAGAAGGCAATAAAATTACCTTTAAGCTGACCGACGATGAAAATAATACCTGGCAGTCATGGCGCTTATTATTCAAGGATAAGAATTTTGCCTATGCGCAGAAAGAAGAGCCGCAGTTTCCTTTTAAGTATATGAAAATCATCTGGCTCTATACTCCTAAGACCGAAGGCATTGAAATGAGCTGGATCCAGCACTTTGAGATGGACCCTAAGGCCAAATTCAATGACCAGCAGGTAGAGGGATTTATCAATAAGCATTCGCAAGAGAATTTAAAGATCTTTAAAGAGATCATAGAAAAAGAAGCGGCAACGTGAGGCGAGGTAATTTTATCATCCTATGTCTGGAGGCGGCGGTTATGGCATTTAGTGTGGTTGCCACCACCGCCTTGGTTCCTTCTATCGCGGGAGAGTTTGCTCTTTCTCAATTTTTAACCGGCAAGGTTATCTGGATTTATATGCTCACCTATGGATTTGCAGCATTAATCTATGGGCCGCTGACCAGGACATTTCATGCTAGACGAATCCTCTTAACCTGTTCATTGTTGTTTTCCCTGGCCTGTCTGTTGACTGCAGGGGCCAGGACTATGAATACCCTTTTTGCCGGACGATTCCTGATGGGGCTTTTCGGCGCTTCGGTCATACCGCTGTCATTGATATACATTGCCCACCATACCGAAAGCACAAACCGCGGAAAGTCCGTGGGATTGTTCTTTAGTCTTGCCTTTGTCTCATCACTCTTAGGTCTAATCTTGAGCGGGGTGATCTATTGGAGGTTTATCTATTTGATCCCAGGGATAGCCGGGATACTCTTCTGGCCGCTGGCATATTTCTATTTACCCAATTTAAAGATAGACCTTGGGGCTTTTAGAGTCAGGTATTTAGAGGCCCTTAAAGATAGGCGGATAATCTCTATCTTTACCTATATATTCATTGTCAGTCTGATCTACCATGGCACTCAACAATGGCTGGGGGTATATTTTTCAACAGAATATGCTCTATCTCAATTTTTAATTAGCATCTTGATTACCCTGACCGTATTAAGCGGTATTTTCGGGGAGGCAATCGGAGGTTTCTATGCGGATAAAATAGGCCGGGTCAAGACAGTCAGCTTGGGGCTACTATTTATGATCCTCTCAATAACCTTATTGGCCCTAAAACTGCCCTTTCTTATCCTGGCTGTAGTTATGTTGCTTTGGGGGCTGGGATGGACCTTTAATCATTCGGGGACGTCTACGATGCTTACCGATCTGCCAGAGGAATACGTGAATGAGGCAGCCAGCCTGAATAGCAGCGTAAGGTTTATCGCCGGCGGGGCAGGGGCCGGATTAGGCGGGATCCTGATGCAGAAGGGGTTTGCTTTTGGTTTTACGGTTTTTTTAGTCTGTCTTTTTTTATTATTATTGTTTAGTAAGCGGTTGCTTGTGAATAGAAATTAAAAAAAGGAAGATCCCGCGCGGCTGATAATAAAACTATCGCCGCCCGGGATCAATTCCCCGCATTGGTATAGCGGGGGAAATTACTTAATTAAAACAAAGATCCCGCGCGGCTGATAATAAAACTATCGCCGCCCGGGATCAATTCCCAGATTTGATAAAAACGGGGGAATTGAGGAGGATTTAATGACTACTGATTTAAAAGGGAGAAGTGCAATCATTACCGGCGCAAGCCGCGGGATAGGCAAGGCTATTGCCTGCACCTGCGCAAAATTAGGGATAAATTTGACCATTGCCGCTCGCAATCAGGGGCCTTTAAAGGAGACTGCCGAGGAGATCAGTAAAAATTATAAGGTAGAAGTACTTCCTGTGCCCTGCGATGTCACAAAATTAGGGGACTTAGAGAATTTAGTTAATAAGACCAAGGAGAAGTTTGGCAAAATCGATATCCTGATTAATAACGCCGGGGTCTCCAGCCAGTCTCCATTCCACAAACAGCCAATCGAAGACTTTGAGAAACTGGCACACACAAATTATCTGGGGTATGTGCGTCTGATTCGTCTGGTGATTAATGATATGATGGAACAAAAGTCCGGTTCAATCATTAATATGGTCTCAGGTTCCACTCTCTGCGACCCCTTGCCGAGGAATTTTATCGTTTATGGCTCATTAAAGGTAGGTTTGCGTGCATTCTCTAAGGGGCTCTTTTGGGAGGTGCGTGATCACGGTATAAAGGTTACCTCTATATTACCCGGGGTGACTGATACGGAGTTAACCGGCAAGCTTAAAGAGATAACCGCAGATAAATCAAGATTGATGACCACCGAGGCGATAGAGAATGCAATAAATTTTGCGCTCACCGTTCCGGCAAACGTCTGTCCTTTGGAGATCGCTGTGATCAACCAGCAGACACCCTGGACCGCTCCGGTGATACCTTTTAAACAAGCGCATCCTAGTAAATAAATTAAAAAAGGAGAAGATCATGAAGATAGTAGGTTTGTTTTTTCTGGTTGTTATTCTAGCAGCAGTGTTTTTCTTTCAGTCCGGAATCCTAAATGCTAATGATGCCTTGTTAATCGATAATCTTGAGATAGCAGTCAGCGGCGGTCCGCAGGGAACAGTTGATTTCGGATCCGGAGGGGATTCCAGCGTTGAAGTAAACACCGACAGTAGTATAAAAAACCAAGGGGACCAATCAGTTAAGGTTGTATATATGGCAGTTGATGGCGGACATATGTGGATAGCAAGAGGCACAGGCTTAGATGCAAGCAATGCCGGCTGGACCACAGAAGTTAAGGATATTGACTGGGATAAATATAATGCTATCTCTGTTTATGTATACGGAGAAAATTCAGGCAGCAGCATCGCCTTTGACTTAAAAGATGCCGGAAGTGAAATGTGGCGTTATATCATTACCGATGATTTCGATGGATGGAAACAGGTAGTTTTTCCCTTTGATCAGTTTTACGCCCGCTCGGATTGGCAGCCGGCTTCAGCGGATAATAACAGCCAGATGGATTTTCCAGTTCAAAGCTATCAATTTGAACCTTTGGCCCCGGGTAAAGGGACCTTTTACTTTGATCAGGTAGAGGTGATTAAGGAATGAATAATACCATAGGTAGAGATGATTTTAAAAGCCTTCAGAAGCGCTATCTAGTATGGTTTTATAAGGTTACCAGGGAGGCGATAGATAAGATTGAACGCAAGTTTACTCAGCTGGAAATTGATAGACTTATCCTTAACCAGATCAGAAAATCCGACAAGGATAAAAACTTGATTAGCCAGCTCAGAGATTTTGATAAGTATATCCGTAATAAAGAACAGGCTGGACTGAGCCTGAAATATGAGGGCAAGAAATTAAATCCGGAGTATCAATTTCTTCTTCTAAAGCTTGGGGCTATTGAGAAGGCGATTGTCAGCAAGATGGGCAAGAAGGGCCTGGTTATGGTAAAGACCGCTTATGAGGAAGAGATGCTTAAGAGAATTATGGAAGAGCGGCAGGAGAAGAGGTAAATCTTGAAGATGAAGATACTGTTAGAGATTCTATTGATCCCGGCGGTACTGGGGGTAATTATTGCGTACCTCAGGTTTACTGAAAAACGGATCATCTTTTATCCGTCTGGGGAGATCGAGCTTACCCCGCAAGATATAGGTTTAAAGTATGAGGATGTTTTCTTTGATAGCAGAGACGGGGTAAAGCTTAACGCCTGGTTTGTCCCCGTCCTTAAAGAGAAGGCAACGATTATCTTCTGTCATGGTAACGCCGGGAATATCTCTCATCGGCTGGAGAAGGTAAAAGCCTTCTGTGATTTAGGTTACAATGTTCTGGTTTTTGATTACCGCGGATATGGGAAGAGTCAGGGGAGCCCTTCAGAGCAGGGGTTATATTCCGATACTCAGGCAGCATACGATTATCTCTTAGCTAGGGGCGTGGAATCTAATCAGATAATCGGTTTTGGTGAATCCTTAGGGGGAGCTGTAATAGTCGACCTGGCCAGCAAGAATGAACTTCGTGCCCTGATCTTAGAGAGTACATTCTCAAGCGGTAAAGATATGTCCAAAGTTATTTATCCCTATATACCTCCCTGGGTGTTTTCAAGTAGATTTGACTCGGTAGGCAAGATTAAGAGCGTTAGCGCTCCTAAGCTGGTGATTCATAGTATTAATGATGAGATTGTACCGTACCGCTTGAGCAGGAAGCTTTATGATGCGGCTGCCCAACCAAAAGAATTTTTAGAGATTCGCGGCGGGCATAACAGCGGTTTCTTTGAGTGCGAAGAGCTGATGAAGGAGAAATTAGCAAGTTTTTTAAATGAGGTCGCTGAAAACACTAAGAAGAATACATCAGCGACCTCTGATTAATTAGAGTTCTGTTTTTATAAGATTCTATCAGAACTCTCTAAATAATCTATAATTAAGATGAAGATAATCGACAGTCACAGTCACTGGTTACCGGATGAGATAATTTCAAATGCCCACTTTTATCATAAAGGCTGGGGTGATATTGAGGCGAATTTGAAGCTGATGCAGGATGCCGGTATTGAGCGCTCAGTTTTAAGTTATCCAACCTCTGATGCGCACTTAAAACTTGGCAGCATAAGCCAGGTAGCGCGTACTTATAACGATAATGTCGCAGAGATTTTAAAAGAATATCCGGATAAATTTGTGGGTGCGGCGATCTTGCCAGTTGATAATATTAAAGGTATGCCTGCGGAGATAAAAAGAGCTACTGAAGAGCTTGGGTTTAAGGCGCTATCACTTGCCTCAAGTTACAACGGTAAATTCTTAGACGATGAGATGTTCCTGCCGGTATACAAAGTTGCCCAGGAGAAGAATATTCCGATTTTTGTACATGCCCAGATCGTAAATCCTATTGGTTTTGATCGGGTAAAAGATCCGCTCCTGATGCCGGTTATAGAATTTATCTTTGATATTACCATGTCTATTGGTAAATTATTGATGGCGGACGTTCTGCGCGATTATCCTGACCTGAAGTTTGTCTTTGCCAATTTTGGCGGGGCGATCGGTTTCCTGCAGCATCGCTTTGATGCCACATATCAGATGTTAAGGGGTATAAATTTTGTCAAAGATTTAGGGGGCAATCCTTCCGAGTATCTAAAGAATATTTATGTGGATACAGGCGGAGATAAAGTTAAAACTAATTTTCTATTGGCGTTGGATCTGTTTGGGCCAAAGCATATTTTATGGGGGAGTGATTGGCCGGCAAAGAAGGATGTGGCCGGCTCCCTTGATGCAGTAAAAGGCTTAGAGATAAGCCAGGATGATAAGTCCGCCATTTTAGGTGGCAATATAGCAAGTATTTTGAATCTTTGATAGTTTAAATGTATCTGCCATTTTCTCTCGCTCTGAGTCGGTTTTTACGCCAATGATCTTTCGTATTTTCGGTGGCTGCAGAACTCGCTATATTTGCTCTATGCAAATATAGCTCAGACAACTTCGCCATCCTGGTTTTGTCGCTTTCACTCCACCAGGATTCCCGAAAATACTCAAGCTCCATTGGCTAAAACCTCCATTTGCTCGATAAAACGGCAGACACATTTTTGACAACAGACAGTTAGATAAATATGTTTCTAGCGGGTGGCTTGGTTGTTTTCGAGAGGGGCCTGTGGAGGCCCTGAGCGGGCAAGGTTCACCTGCTATAACGAAGTCGGTGAGAGCGATGGGCCGCAACGGAGTGCAGTTGCGACACGCTGGGGCGCAACAAACGTCCCCGCGAGAAAATAGCCAAGACAGGACCCGCTAAACAACTTAAAAACTGAAGGGAGTAGTAACTATGCAGATGCAGAAGGAAATACACATGACGGGGAAGGATTTGACGGCGATGGTGCAGTTGAGGCCGGAGGATGTGGGGAAGTACGCGATAGTTCCGGGTCCCAGGGATCGGTTGGATGTTCTGATGAAAAAGGTAGAGAATCCGGTTCGTAATTTCTCCTTTATGGAGTACACTATGTATACCGGCAACTATCAGGGGATTAAAATCACCGGTATAAACGGCGGAAGATTCTCGACTGATACTTCAATTACCACCGAGGTAATGTGCAATGCCGGGATCAAGAATATTATCCGCATCGGGACCTGCGGCGCGCTTGATGAAAAGATCAAGGTCGGCGACCTGATCGTGGTGGATAAGGTCATCCGCGGTGACGGGGTTACTCCTTATTATGTGGATAGCAGCTTCGAGACTCAGGCGGATAAGCAAATCGCCGATACTTTATATGAAACAGCTAAGGGGATGGGGTTAGCAATACACCGCGGTACAGCCTGGACTACGGATGCGCTTTTACGTGAAACCAGAGAAATAGTAGAGGCCAAGCGTAAAGAGGGTGCAATGGCGGTGGATATGGTTTCATCGACCCTGTTGACGATCTGCCAGCTGTATAAAGTTAAGGCAGGCTCGATCCTTTCGGTCAGCGACAACGTGATCACCGGTGAGATGGGTTTTATGAACCCGCTCTATTATATGGCTGAAACCAATTTAATTAATATAGCTTTAGAGACTGTAAAAAAACTTGAAGGTAAATAAATGAAATACTCACCTCTATTTTGGCCCATACAATTAAAGGGAAGTACCATCTATATTCTGGATGAGACGCTTCTGCCGGATAAGATTAAATATATTAAGGTAAAGGATTACCGGCAGGCAGCCCGGGCTATAAAAGAGATGAAGACGCGGGCAGTCGGCCAGGTGATTCTGGTATTCTATATCTTCCTTTTGGTTATCCGTCAGAATAAGGGAAGGAAAAATCTCTCAAGCCTGCTAAAGAAGGTAGCCAATACGATTAATGCCTCCCGGCCCACACTGCCTTTTAAGGTTATCACCGATATGGTTCTCGGTTGGGACAAAGCCCAGTTGCCTGTAGAAAAGTGTATTTTAGGGTTCCTGGAGAAACTAAAGAATTTTCGCATCCAGCAGGCCAAAGAGGCAAGCAAATTATTAAAAAACAAGGATGTAGTTCTAACTCATTGCAATATCAGCGGCCTGATGCCCTTAATCGCTGAGTTTTGCCTCAAGAAAAATAAAAAAATAAGTTTTTATGTTACAGAGACCAGGCCGTACTTACAGGGAGCACGACTAACCTCCTGGGAGTTAAACCGTGCGGGCTTTGAAGTTACAATCATCACCGACAATATGGTAGCGCAGGTAATGCATGAAGGCAAGATCGATAGAGTCATCGTCGGTGCTGACAATTTAGCCCAAAGCGGCGATATCGCCAATAAGATCGGAACCTATCAGATCGCAATCTTAGCCCGGCATTTTAAGATACCTTTTTATGTGATCTGCCCGCCGAAATCTTCCGCCGCCAGCGGTAAAGATATAAAGATAGAGATTCGTCCGGAGAAGGAGCTTTTAAAATTCGGCGGAAAGTCAATTGCACCTAAGGGTGTAAAAGGATATTATCCGGCCTTTGATGTGACTCCCAAGAGACTAATTACCAAACATATCCATCTGGAGACAAAGAGATGATTTTAGCAAAAGAGAAACAGCTTAAGAATGAGATCATTGAGGTCGGTAAGAGGCTTTATGGGCTGCATCTGGTGGTAAGTAGTGCTGGAAACTTAAGCATCCGGCTAGAGGATAATAAGATCCTGATTACCGCTACTCAAACAGAGTTAGGGGCATTAAAGGATACCGATATCCTAAAGATAGATTTAGAGCATGACCAGAAGAATGATCGCTTGACCACGGAATTTCCTCTGCATAGGTTAATCTATAAGAATTTTCCTGCTCAGGTAGTGATTCATTGCCATCCGGCTTTTACCAATGGTTATTTTTCTGTATATTCGGATATCAAACTGCTTACCTTCGAAACCAAGCTTTATTTAGGCAAAATTCCTGTGGTAAAGCAGGAGACTCCAGCGGTGACTAGGCCGGAAGACGTAGTTGAGGCATTAAGACAAAGTAATTTGGTAGTTTTGAAGAATCACGGTGTAGTGGCAATGGGTAAGACCTTTAAAGAAGCATTTAATCTGATCGAGACATTGGAGGAGGCGGTAAAGATTGCTGCCACCGCAAGGATATTTAAGAAAGAGATACTTGATGATCTTGATAAAGAGCTAAAAGACCGCTTGGGGCACGAGAAGGCCTATGAGATGTTCTCCCGGGAGCATATCGAGGCGATCGTAAATTTAGTTAATAATGATCAGTTTATCCAGGAGAAAGGTAAAGAACTTGATTTGACCCTGCAGTATGCAATTAAGATGGA
>JADHWA010000023.1 GCA_016783715.1 Candidatus Omnitrophota bacterium | reverse complement strand
CGATTCTCTCAAGCTCTTCTTGTGAATAAAATTCAATCTGTATATTGCCCCGCTTCTTTCTTTTTGTGATCCTCACCTTTGTACCCAGTGTGTGCTGAAGCTGCTCTTCCAACACAGCCAGGCAAGGCTCCCTTGTCGCAGCTGCTACTCTCTGTCTGATCCCCTTTGGCCTTCTTGTTTTAATCAGGTTTTCGAGTTCTCTAACCGATAACCCTTTGGAGATTACCTCCTGGGCCAGGAACCGCTGCTGATTTATATTATCTATCTCAAGCAGTGCCCTACCGTGGGCAAAGGAGAGCCGTTTCTTCTTTATCTCCTGTTGAATCTCATGAGGCAATTTCAAAAGCCTCAATGTATTACTAATTGATGCGCGGGACTTTCCTAAGACATCGCTGATCTTATCCTGTGTTACGCTAAACTTATCAATCAGGTGCTGGTATGCATGCGCTTCTTCTATGGGGTTAAGCCCCTCCCTTTGGATATTCTCGATCAAGGCCAGCTCTAATGAGTCACGGTCATTAGCGTCCCTGACAATTATTGGTATCTCATTGATACGCAACAACTTACAAGCACGCAGCCTCCGCTCACCGGCGATTAATTCATAGGCATCTCCTCTGCGCCTGACTAATAGCGGCTGGATAACCCCCTTCTCCTTTATGGAACGGGATAACTCTTCAATACTCTGGCTATCAAAATCTTCGCGCGGCTGAAAAGGATTTGGTTTAATTTTATCAATCTGGATATAAATGATTTCATTCTTCGAAACATCTTCTTTCTCCGGGATTAACGCCCCAATGCCCTTACCTAGCGCTCTTCGCTCCATAATTAATCTCCTTAAATTGAATGAGCAGATCCTCGACATCTCAGATGTCAAGGATAGCGTCTATCGTTTAATTTATCTATCAGCGTCTGCGAATTGACCCCCCCCAACGAACTTACGTTCGCTCCAGCTCCGTAAGTTCGGGCTTCGTTTGCTCTAAAATTTCACTGCATAATTCCTCGTACTTTTTTGCGCCTAATGATTCTTTGTCGTAAAGATAAATCGGTTTACCGAAACTCGGCGCCTCAGTCAACCGTATATTTCTTGGGACAACAGTCTTATAAACCCGATCCTTAAAATAGTTCCTCGCCTCCTGGATAACTTCCTTGGTGAGCTTGGTACGGTAATCAGCCATAGTCAGAAGCACGCCTTCTATCTCCAGCGATGGATTAATATTCTGTTTTACCAATTTTATAGTGTTATTCAGCTGGGTCAACCCCTCTAAGGCATAATACTCGCATTGCACCGGAATGATCACCGAGTCGGCAGCGCATAATCCGTTTATGGTCAACAGGCTCAGTGACGGCGGGGAATCAATAATAATGAAGTCATATTTACCTCTCTCATCCTGCAGAGCTCTTTTAAGACGATACTCTCTCCCAAGAGCTCCTACCAGTTCTACCTCTGCGCCGGTCAGATCTAAATTAGATGGGGCTAACACAAGATTATTGATTGCAGTGGGATGGAGTATATCGTTAAATTTCGCTTCTTCGAGGAGTAGATGGTATGTGCTTTTCTGGACATTATGTTTATTGATGCCTATTCCGCTAGTTGTATTCGCCTGGGGGTCAAGATCAATAAGGACAACCCTCTTCCCTGCTACCGCTAAATAGGCAGCAATATTAATTGCTGAGGTAGTTTTACCGGTCCCGCCCTTCTGATTACAAATTGTAATTACCTTACCCATTGAAAATTAAATAGTTACGAAATGTTCCACGCGGAGCATTTAAATGTCCAAACTGAAAATGAACTATTCCTAAATCCAATTATCCTATTCCGCATCCTGCATGTCAAGTATTTTTTTTAATGCTGACTCTTACTTTCGCGGGCTTTGCGCCGGGCATGCCAAAGAGCCCCTTCTTCTCCTCAGATAAAATTTCAATCTTTACTCTATCGCGAGAGATTTGCAACTCTTCCAGCGCCTTCTTTACAGCTTCTTCTACCGTACCACCCTCTATCTCAATACTCTTCTTCATCCCTATTTCATCCTGTTTATCTTGTATTGATACATTGTCATTAATAAACTATTGGTGAACCAATAAAGGACTAACCCTGCTGGCATATTATAAAAGATAACCCCGAACATTAGCGGCATTACCATCATCATCACCTTCTGCTGCTCTGCGCTTCCTGCACCGCCCTTTCCCATCGTAATTTTCTGCTGGAAGACCATTAACAACGCCATTAATATTGGAAGAATATTGAAATAATTCCCCAATATCGGCAGTGTAAATGGTAATTTAAAGAGCTTATCCGGCTCTGAGAGATCCTTGATCCAGAGAAAATTAGCCCCCTTTAAGGCTACTGATCTAGCCAGCGCCTGGTATAAAGCGAAGAATACGGGCATCTGCAGGATCAACGGAAGGCACCCCCCAAACGGATTAACCTTATGTTCCCGCCAGAGCTCCATCGTCTCCTTATTAAGTTTCTGAGGGCTATCTTTATGCTGCTTGCGCAACTCCTCAATTCGAGGTTGCAGAGCCTGCATCCCTTTCATCGAACGCATCTGTTTTAGGGTAATCGGGAATAAGATAATATAGACGGAAAGGCTCAGCATAATGATCGCCAAACCCCAATTATGCACGATATTATTGAAGAATGTGAGGAGCTGTAAGAGCAGTTGAGAGATAAAATCAAAGGTGCCATAGTGAACAATGGATCCCCACCCCTTATTTACCAGATTGATTTGATTTAAATCCTGTGGCCCCAAGTAGATCTGAAACTTTATATTGGCCTCCTCTTCAGGCTGTAAAGCTAAATCATTTAAAAAGAGCCCGACCTCGGATTCCTGCCCATTCAGCCGCTTTATATAAACACTACTCTGCTCTTCGGGAAATTCAGATTGGACAATAAGGCAGAAGTACTTATCTCGTAATCCAACTATCTGCGCTCCCTCAATCTCAATCTCTTTCTTCGGACTTATATGCCTCTCCCTATCCTTAGTAGCTATGAAGACGCTTTGAAATCTACTCTGCAACGGATCCTTAAAATTCATCACCCCCAAGACTAATGGTATATCCATCTTCAATTTCAGATTGGACATATTTTTAATAGTCAGGACGAATTCGCCACTGTAATTATCGCCATCAAAGGCAAAATCTTTTTTTATCTCTTTGCCTTCACCCCTGTGGACAAAGGAGATCCTACCGCGTCCGGATGACCTCTCCATAAACAGAAGATCCTCATCCTTAATAAGAAACCCGTATTTTAATGACAATTCGGCAGACTGATACTCCGTAAATGCTACATCTATTAGTGCCGCAGTGCTTTCTGAAAAATTGTAATCGGATTTTTCAGTCGTAAGACTTACCGGTGTCTCCTCTGAAATAGACTCTTCGAAAGAGGATAGTCCCTTATCGAGATCTCTCTTAGAGATAGCTGTTTTTTCGCTTTGCGTGGCTATCTGAGAGGCTTTAGACTCCTGAACAGGGACAGGCTGAGGTTCTTTAGGCGCCAGGCCTGACCAGGCCAATAATACCAACATAGATAAAGCAATTGCTAGAATTAGACGTTTCTCCATAGTATATCCTTACTGTAGTGGGTCGTAGCCGGATCTCCCGGAGAAAGGATGGCAGCGGGCCAACCTCTTAAACGAACACCACACTCCCTTAAAAAATCCGTATTTTATGAATGCCTGCTTGGCGTAATCCGAACAACTGGGCTGGAAACGGCAAGAACACGGCAGTATAGTCCTGAGCGTCCCCTGATACAGGGTAACCAGGCCTATGGCTATTCTTCTGATCATCTGTTAATTACAGAGGCGTTTTCGGCCCTTTTTTCGTCGACGAGCCAGGAGTGCCCGGCCGGACCTACTGCGCATTCTTTTACGAAAACCCTGAGACCTCTTGCCGACTATTATTGTCGGTGTTTTGATATTCTTTTTCATGATATAGTCCTCATTTCGAAAATAGGTTTTTTATTATAACATAAAGTTGCAGTCCGTCAATGGTTTATATGTTTTTTTTCTGGGTGGAAACCATGGGCGGACGGCCTAGGCAAATATGGCTATAATCTTTGCTGTATCTTGTGGTCTGTGCCCGCTATCGGCGGGGGCAGACTCTACCGCCCGGATTCCATGGCCTATGATCTAAAATTTTCTATTGACTCCTAAACATTTTATTATATAATACAGAGGCTTAACTTTTTTAACTGCATACAGATTCTTCCCTCCGAGGGAATATCCACAGGTTTATGCAAGTTGTGAATAAGCTGTGGATAGCGAGATCAGAAGAGATAAAGATATGAATATTCAAAAAGTGTGGCCGCATATCGAGGACCGGCTGAAGGAGAGGCTGGGGCAGGCAACCTTCGAGACCTGGATAGCGCCGCTGAAGGTACAGTACTCAGACTCGCAAGGCCTGATTATCGAGGCACCTGATAGATTCTTTAAAGACTGGGTGGATACCAACTACCGCCTGGTACTGGAAGAGGTGATAAAGCAGGAGGGGGAGGGCGGGATCAAGATTAACCTGGCTGTTGCGCAAGAGCCCCCACAGAGCGAGAAGAGTCAGCAGGAGAAGAGGGGAGCTACCAGAGATACTCAGGCCACACGGAAACAGGCAGGCCTAAATCCGCGCTTTACTTTTGAGAACTTCGTAATCGGCCAGTCAAACCGCCACGCACACGCCTATTCATTCGCAGTGGCTAACTCTCCGGCGAAAACCTATAACCCTTTATTTATATACGGCGGGGTGGGGCTGGGGAAGACCCATCTGATGCAGGCGGTCTGCCACAAGATTATTAAAGATGCCCCGGATGCAAAGATATGCTATATCACTTCCGAGCGCTTTACTAATGAGTTGATTGACGCCATCCAGCGTCATTCAACATCAGCCTTCCGGCAGAGATACAGGAATAATGTCGATGTTCTGGTGGTCGACGATATTCAGTTCATCGCCGGAAAGGAATCAACGCAGGAGGAATTCTTCCACACCTTTAACACCCTATATGATGCACACAAGCAGATCATTATATCCAGCGACCGCCAGCCTAAAGAGATCTCCAGCCTGCAGGACAGACTGGTTTCGCGTTTCAGTGTGGGGCTGGCTACCGATATTCAGCCGCCGGACCTGGAGACCAGAGTGGCTATTCTTAGGAAGAAGGTCGAGAGGGAGCCGGTAACTGTTCCGGATGACGTTATTGATTTTATCGCCCACCTGATCAAAACCAATATCAGAGAACTTGAGGGCGCCCTGATCCGGACTATCGCATATGCACTATTCGAGGAGAAACCGATCAGCCTGGAGTTAACCAAGGAGGTTCTAAAGGACCTCTTAAGGGAACCTCAGAAACTTATTACCGTCGATTTTATCCAGCGCTGCGTTGCCGAAGAATTTGGGGTAACCATGGCTGACCTTAAGGCCAAACGCAGAACCAGAAATATCGTTTTGCCGCGGCAGATCGCAATGTATTTAAGCAGGGAGTTAACAGACTTATCGCTGCCGGAGGTAGGCGCATTCTTTGGGGGGAAGGACCACACTACAGTGTTGCATTCTTATAATAAGATCAAGGATCAGGTTATAAATAACACACCCTTGAAGGAAAAGGTTGAAAGAGTTATTAAAGTTATTCAACAGTAAATTAAGGGCTTATCCCCAAGGAGTAATTCCAGAAAGCCATTGCTTCGCTAGGGGTTAATAGATTTTTCAACAGAAAAGTAAACCCCTTACTACCACTACTATTTTAGTATATTATAATTAAATAATAACAGGAGCTTAATTATGAATTTTTCTGTGGAAAAAGAAGTGTTGTTATCTGGTATACAAACAGTACAAAACATAATAACATCTAAAGCAGCTTTACCAATTTTATCTAATATATTAATTGAGTCTCAATCCAAGGGGTTAAAATTAACAGCCACGGATCTCGATATAGGAATAAGCTGTGTAATACCTGTGGAAACCAAAGAAGCAGGTGCGATCACTATACCGGCTAAAAGATTCGGCGATATTATCAGGGAATTACCCACAAACGAGGTCAATATAGTAACAAAGAAGAACAACCTGGTGGTTATTGAGACAGGATCCTGCCAGTTTAAGATAATGGGTTTGTCACGGGATGAGTTTCCCCGGCTGCCGGAATTTAAAGACAGGGAAGCAATAAAACTGGAACAGGCAGTCTTAAAGGACATGTTAAGGCTGACCTCTTTTGCTGTATCTTTTGATGAGGCAAGATATATTTTAAACGGCATACTCTTTTCAGTGAAGAAGAACAACCTGACCCTGGTTGCAACTGATGGAAAGCGCCTGGCGGTTATCGAGAAAAAGCTAAAACAAGAGGGCGATAAAGATTTAAGCATAATAGTACCAATCAAGGCCATCCAGGAGTTAAATCGCAACCTTAAAGAAGAGGGGGAGCTGTCTTTGGTCCTCGGCGGCAACCAGGCGATGTTCGACCTGGGAAATGTGGTTGTGGTCTCCCGCCTGATAGAGGGGGAATTTCCTGATTTTAAGCAGGTTGTGCCGGCGGCCAGCGAAAACAAGATAAAGATAGATCGCGAAGAGTTCCTGTTGGCGGTCAAGCGGGCAGCGCTGTTGTCCACCCCTGATTACCAGGCGGTTAAATTAGAGGTCTTTAAGGATAAAATGGTTGTATCTAAATCAACCCCGGATATAGGCGAGTCGCGCGAAGAGGTCCCGATAGAATATAAAGGAAAAGAGACTGTGATCGGTTTTAATCCATCATACTTAATAGATGTGTTGAAGAATCTCCCGGATGATGGTATCGCCTTTGAGGTGACAGACAGTGAAAAACCGGGGGTGATTAGGACTAACGGTTATGTTTATGTTGTTTTGCCGATGCGCCTGGGTTAATTATGGAGCAGATCAAGGACACGATCAATAGTGTAATTCGTTCTTTGGCTGAGAAGAAAAAGGGGGCCTCTGAGAAGAACCCCCAAGAATTATTAAAAAAAATCTTGACGAAGAAAGAATTTGAGCATATAAGAGTTAGTAATTTTACTAAAGGGGTTTTATATGTCGAGGTTGATTCTTCGACCTGGCTTTATTATCTGGGGTTGCGCAAGAAAGAAATGCTGGCAAGACTTGCGCCGGCCCTTGGAGGTTTAAAAAATATCCGTTTTTCTTTGGGGGAGATAAAGTGCCAAAAAAACAGACGAAAAATAAAGTAGCACAGGCGCCGCAGAAAGTTGTGCAAAAAGAGAAGGCCCGGGCCGAGCAGAAGGCTTACGACGCCACCAATATTCAGGTGTTGGAGGGAACTGAAGCGGTAAGGCTCAGGCCGGCAATGTATATCGGGGACACCTCGACACGCGGATTGCATCACCTGGTATACGAGGTGGTGGATAATAGCGTAGATGAGGCACTGGCCGGCTTTTGTCGCAGCATCTCTGTGGTTGTACGCCATGATAACAGCGTCAGTGTTGTGGATGATGGACGGGGGATCCCGGTCGATATACATAAGACCGAGAAGAAGCCCGCGGTAGAGGTGGCTCTGACTAAGCTGCATGCCGGTGGGAAATTTGACCACCGGGTCTATAAAGTCTCCGGCGGCTTACATGGTGTGGGGGTGAGCGTGGTGAATGCGCTCTCCGACTGGCTGGAAGTTGAGATAAGAAGAGACGGTAAGATCTATCATCAGCGCTATGAGCGCGGTAAGACTGCCAGCAAGCTTGCCACTATCGGCAAGAGTGCGACCAGAGGCACCAAAATTACCTTTAAGCCCGATAAAACAATCTTCAACAAAATAGAATTTTCCTACGATATCCTCTCGCAGCGGTTAAGGGAGCTGGCTTTTCTTAATAAAGGATTAAAGATAAAGCTGCAGGATGAGCGGAGTGATAAAGAAGCTACTTTTGAGTTCGCCGGGGGAATCATCCAATTCGTAGAGCACCTGAGCAAGAACAAGAACCCCTTGCATAAAAAGGTGATTCATTTCCAGAAGAGCGAAGGAGAGGTGATTATAGAGGCGGCCTTGCAGTATAATGACGGATACGCAGAGAATATTTTCTCTTTTGCGAACAATATTAATACCATCGAAGGCGGCACACACCTTTCTGGATTTAAGTCTGCGCTGACCAGGGCGGTAAATCAATATGCCAAGTCCAAGAACCTGATTAAAGAGGATATTTCTATATCCGGCGATGATACGCGCGAAGGCTTAACTGCGGTGATCAGCGTCAAAATCCCCGATCCCCAATATGAAGGTCAGACCAAGACAAAGCTGGGAAATTCCGAAGTAGATGGTATTATGGCTTCGACCAGCTTAGAAGCGCTGGCAACATATTTTGAAGAGAATCCTTCGGTCGCCAATAAAGTCGTCGATAAGGTAATTGTAGCATCACGTGCCCGAGAGGCAGCACGAAAGGCACGTGAGTTGACTCGCCGCAAAGGCGCACTGGAGGGGGCGGGCCTGCCGGGTAAGTTGGCGGATTGTTCGGAGCGGGATCCATCTCTTTGTGAATTGTATGTTGTCGAGGGTGACAGTGCCGGTGGAAGTGCCAAACAAGGACGTGACCGGCGCTTTCAGGCGATCCTGCCGATCAAGGGCAAGATTTTGAATGTGGAGAAGGCGCGTCTGGATAAGATCCTTTCTAATGAGGAGGTCCGCACAATTATTACCGCACTTGGCACCGGAGTGGGGGAGGAGTTTGATCTAAGCAAGCTGCGATACCATAAGGTGGTGTTGATGGCAGACGCCGATATTGACGGATCACATATCCGGACCCTACTCTTAACCCTGCTTTACCGCCAGATGCCTAAGCTGGTTGAAGGAGGCTATGTTTATATAGCTCAGCCACCACTCTATAAGATCAAGAGGGGGCAGAGGGAGGAGTATATTCAGACCGAGCAGCAGATGAACGACCTGCTTCTGGAGCTTGGCAGGGAGGGGCATAAGTTCGTGCACCTGAAAAGCAAGAAGACCTTCACCGACACCCAATTTAAAGAGCTCTTACAGCTCTTGGTTGAGCTGGAGAAGATAGGGAATAATTTAGGCAAGAAGGGAGTAGAGTTCTCAAAATACCTGACTTTTAGGCACCAAAAGACCAAAAAAATGCCCATATACAGGGTAAAAGTGGAGGGTGTTACCCATTTTGTCTACTCTGATAAGGAATTAGCAAGCTTAATAGGTAAGAAGGATACAGAGCAGGATACCCTTGAGCTATTCGAGGCCCAGGAGATTGAGCAGATCATCTCTAAGATTGAGAAGATGAACCTGGATATCTCGACCTACAGCTGGGCCCCTCAGGCAGAGGATGCGTCTCTGAAGAAGGGTAAGAGCAAGAAGAGGGATAAGGCTAAAAAGCCAAAACCCCTTTACAGGATCATTAATGAGAAGGGGGGTAAAGACCTCTTGTCGCTTAAAGAAGTCTTCTCATATATTCAGGAGAATGCCTCCAGGGGGATGCATATTCAAAGATACAAGGGCTTAGGGGAGATGAATCCTCATCAACTATGGGATACTACTATGGACCCTGAGAAAAGAACGGTTTTAAAGGTTACCCTGGAGGATGCGGTTGCGACAGATAAGATGTTTACCGTGTTAATGGGGGATCAGGTTGAACCGCGGCGTGAATTTATTGAAAACTATGCTCATCAGGTAAAGAATCTGGATGTCTAGATATGTATACGCATAAAGAAAGAATAGTTCCGGTTTGTATTGAGGAAGAGGTAAAGGATTCATATTTAAATTACGCCATGAGCGTAATCGTCGGCCGCGCCCTCCCGGATGCCCGTGACGGGCTGAAGCCTGTGCACCGGCGGATTCTTTATGCGATGCAGGAGTTGGGATTAGAGCATAGCAAGCCCTATAAGAAATGCGCGCGCATCGTCGGCGAGGTTTTGGGTAAATACCATCCTCACGGAGATATGGCGGTTTACGAGACGCTGGTAAGAATGGCTCAGGAATTCTCGCTGCGCTATCCTCTGGTTGACGGCCAGGGTAATTTTGGCTCTATCGACGGAGATTCAGCAGCAGCGATGCGTTACACCGAGGCCAAGCTGGCTACGATATCGGATGAGGTGTTGGCGGATATCGATAAGAATACGGTTAACTTTGGTCCAAATTTCGATGCCTCATTAAAAGAGCCGCTTCTTTTTCCGGCGGCCTTACCTAATCTGATGGTAAACGGCTCAAGCGGAATTGCTGTCGGGATGGCTACCAATATCCCGCCGCATAATTTAGCTGAGGTGGCTGATGCGATTATGTATCTAGTGGATAATCCCGGCGCTGAAATCAAGGAGCTGATGCGCTATATCAAAGGGCCTGATTTCCCGACCGGTGGAGTTATCTGTGGCAGGGATGGTATAAAGTCTGCGTATACTACCGGCAGGGGAAAGCTTAGTATGCGCGCCCGGGCGGCCGTCGAGCACCAGAAGAACGGTAAGGACCTGATCGTGGTTACCGAGATACCTTATCAGGTGCAGAAGGCCGGGATTGTCACAGCGATTGCCGGATTGGTAGATGATAAAAAGATAGATGGGATCTCTGATCTGCGCGATGAGTCGGATAAAGACGGGATGCGCATTGTGGTTGAGTTAAAGCGCGATGCCGAGAGCCAGATTGTTTTAAACCAGCTCTATAAACATACCAATCTGGGGTGCACCTTCGGGGTGATCATGCTGGCCCTGGTTGAGAACCGGCCGAAGATCCTAAATTTACGCCAGGTGCTGGATTGTTATATAGAGCACCGCAAGGTGATTATCCGTCGGCGTACGCAGTTCGAGTTGGATAAGGCGCTCAAGAGGGCCCATATACTAGAGGGCT
>JADHWA010000022.1 GCA_016783715.1 Candidatus Omnitrophota bacterium | reverse complement strand
CATCGACCCGGATAGAGAATGGATACCCAGAGAGGGAGATTTTGCTTCTCAATCAAAGAACTCCTGTTTTTTAGGTAAAAAACTCTTTGGGGTTGTTGAAGTTACGCTGGTTTCCGGTAAGATAGCCTACCAGAATAGAGATTGACAAAGGAAGCTCTTCTTGCGACAATAAAATCCAGATGGAATTCATAGCCGATTTTCACATTCACTCCAAATATTCACGCGCCACCAGCAAGATGATGGATGTCGTCCATCTGTCCGAGTGGGCAAAATTAAAGGGGATCACCCTTTTAGGCACAGGGGATTTTACTCACCACCTCTGGCTGGAAGAGCTTAAACACAATCTGGAGGATTTAGGTAACGGTCTCTATAAACATAAGGATACTCATTTTATCCTTTCCTCTGAGATAAGCAGCATTTATTCTAAAAAGGGCCGGACCTACAGAATTCATAATATGGTCCTGAGTCCTTCCTTCAAATCAGTCGATAAGATAAATCAGGCCTTAAGCCGTCGGGGGAACCTGGCCAGTGACGGCAGGCCTATTTTAGGTGTGGATGCCGCAGAACTTGCCAGGATCGTCTTTGACATTGATGAGAACTGTATGGTTATCCCGGGGCATATCTGGACCCCCTGGTTCAGCCTCTTTGGGTCGATGTCCGGATTTGACCGGATTGAGGACTGTTTTGAAGATCAAACGCCTAAAATTTTTGCCCTGGAAACCGGTTTATCTTGTTATGATGAAAAAACAGAGGTTTTAACCGAAGATGGCTGGAAGCACTTCAAAGAAGTTCGTTATTCTGATAAAATCTGCAGTTTAGATATTAAAACCAACAAAATCGAATTTCAAGCCCCAACCAAAATTTTTACTTATAGGTATAAGGGGAAGATGTATAGGCTTAAGACAAAACAGGTTGATTTATTAGTGACTCCTAACCATAATCTTTTATATTCTCCTTGTGACTTTCGGAATGTAAAACCATATTTTCTAAAAGAGGCGGAATCACTCTTTGGCAAATCAAAGAGACTTAAGAAAGATGGCAAATGGAGTGGAGAAAATCCAGAATATTTTATATTGCCGGCTATTAGGATGAAACACGGTAGTCAATATTATTCGGGATTTCGCAACAAAAAAGAAAGATTGCTACCTATGGGATCTTGGCTGAAATTTTTTGGTTTCTGGATCGCAGAAGGATGGACCACTGAGGGTAAAGATGGGAATTACAATGTATGCGTATGTAATAATGATGCAGATTTGCTTAAGGAAATGAGGCAATTGCTTGAAGGCTTTGGCTATAGAGTTTTTCAGAGAAAGAGTGTCATCAGGGTTAGAAATTATCAATTATTTCATTACTTAAAGCAGTTTGGTAAATGTTATGATAAATTCATACCCTCAGATATAAAGTCTCTTTCTAAAGAATTTTTAAAAACCTTGTTGCAATATTATATTAAAGGCGATGGCCATGTTTATGGACGAACTAAGAAAGGATTATCAGCGACTACTACTTCTATTCGTCTGCGAGATGACCTGCAAGAGATAGCTTTAAAAATAGGGATTTCAGCTTATTACAAGTTAGGGTATAAAAAAGGCAAGAAATTCATTTCTCCCGGTTGTAAAAAAATATATAGACAAAGAAATGATGCCTGGATAGTATTCTTTATCAGGCGCAATAGGCCGATAATCTTACCTTCAACAATTAAAAAATATAATTATGTGGAATCTTGGATTAATTATAATGGGTCGGTTTTTTGTGTTACTGTCTCTAATCACGTTGTCTATATTCGTAGGAATGGCATTCCCCTTTGGTGTGGTAATTCTGACCCGGCGATGAACTGGCGCTTGAGTGCGCTGGATAGATTTACTCTGGTTTCTAACAGCGACTCTCACTCCCCGCAGAAGATCGGCCGCGAAGCAAATGTTTTTGATTGCGACTTGGACTATAAAACAATCCGCGAGGTTCTAAAGACCAAGGATAAAAAGAGATTTTTATACACTGTGGAGTTTTTCCCTGAGGAGGGGAAGTACCACTTTGATGGGCACCGTAACTGTGGGATCAGGTGGTCTCCTAAGGAGACCGGTGAGCATCAGGGGAAGTGTCCGAAGTGTGGTAAGGTGGTAACTGTGGGGGTGATGAACCGCGTAGACCAGCTGGCTGACCGTCCTGAAGGCTACACCCCAAGCAATGCCATACCTTTTAAAAATTTTGTCCCCCTGGATGAGATTATCGCCGCAGCCAAGGGGATGGGGAAGAGTTCTCAGGCAGTGGAGAAGGAGTACCGAGCGGCGGTAGCTAAGTTTCAGACGGAATTCAATATCCTGGCCAATCTATCTAAAGAAGACCTGCTGAAAGGAGCCTCTCCGCGCGTCGTAGAAGGGATTATGCGCATGCGCAAAGGGCAAGTCGATATTAAGGCAGGCTTCGACGGAGAATACGGAATCATCTCCATATTTGGCGACAAGGATGAAGATAAAGATGGAGAAAAGCAGCTCAGCCTGTTTTAAGGGGCATGACCGGACGTTTTTATTTCAATAACGTAAAAATTAAAAAGCACGACGCCGAGAAATGGCTGATGGTAAAAAGAGAGGTAAGTAACGAATCAGGTAAAGACTATAACGTAGTATCATTCAGAATGGTTCTGTTTATCAGGACGATCCCGGTAGCCAATGCGGCATTCGTGGTCAATGGACTGCGAAACGGCCAAACTCGTATTTTTGAAGTCCAGATAGGTGAATTAGAGCACGGAAAGATCGGCAGGGATATAAGCAAATTCGACTTATACGCGGAGAGTGGATATTAAGAATATAGTTATCTATTATTCTTATAGCGGGAATACCCATAAGGTTGCAAATATTCTGGCTGAAGACCTCAGGCGCAGCGGGCAGGTTGATATTCTAAGATTACAGGCGGTCGATGAATCTGGGAGCTTCTTCGCTCAGGCGCTGCGTGCTTTAAAGCACAGCCGGGGGAAGATCAAAGAGGCCAAACTTGATCTCTCCGGTTACGATCGCATCTGTTTGGGGACACCGGTGTGGGCCTTTGCTCCGGTGCCGGCAGTAAATACCTATCTTGACCAGTGCAGCGGGATAGAGGGTAAAGATGTAATTATTTTTACTACATATGGCAGTGGAACGGGGAATACCCGTTGTCTTAATTATATGCAAAGGGCATTATCGCAAAAAGGAGCTAAAGGCTTCAGGCGTTTCTCCATCCAGCAGTTTAGAGTAAAAGATAAGGATTTTATCCTTTCTGAGATTCAGCAGATCGCGCCCCTGTAGCCCAATGGATAGGGCACTAGCCTCCGGCGCTAGGCGTACAGGTTCGACTCCTGTCAGGGGCATTTAATATGTAGGACAGGAGGCGAACCTAAAAGGGGTGCGGGGAAAAAGTTTCCCCGCGCATTCGGGGTAACAGCGAGCGAGCGCCATAGGGGCAGAGCCCCTTTGGGGAGGAGCGAAAGCGACGACAGGTTCGTATTCCTGTCAGGGGCAGAAAATTTAGCCATAGGCAAAATTTTCAGAGCAATTGAACAATAGAAAATAGAGCAATAGAACCAGTGTTCAATTGCGGTCTAATGGTCAATTGTTCTATTGTTCAAAAAGGAATATATGGCATTTTTATTTGAGAATCTTGAAGTTTATCAGAAAGCAATCGCTTTTGCTGACGAAATCATTAATTTGACAGGAGGCTTCTCAAAGGGTAATTATTATCTTAGCGATCACCTAAATCGAGCGGCGTTGTCGATTGCTACCAACATTGCTGAGGGAAACGGCAGATATGGGAAAGCAGACAGAAAGAATTTCTTCAGGATTTCCCGCGGTTCCGCATTTGAATGTGTTCCAATTCTTGAGTTGTGTAAACGGAAGAAATTGATAGGCGAAGAAAAACACAAAGCGCTAAAAGAGAACCTTAGTGAAATCAGTAAAATGCTTTCCGGGCTCATAAATTATTGAGTCAACGTTGCCGCCTGCCTGCCGCAAGGTCTCTAAAATTGCCAGATTTATTATTTTGCCTATCTATAAGGAGATAAATAAGTTATGAAAAAGAATATCGTGGGTGTCATAGGCGGTCACAAATGTACCACAGAAGTGGAGCAGTTAGCCCAAGAATTGGGCAAAAAACTGGCAAAAGTGGCTGACGTTCTCATTACAGGCGGGTTAAGCGGGATCATGGAAGCAGCCTGCGAGGGGTTTAAGGCCGGAAATGGATTTCTAACTATTGGCGTATTACCAGGCTATAAAAAGAGCGATGCTAACAAGTCTATTGATATTGCGCTCCCTACCGGGCTTGGTTTAGCCAGAAATGTACTGGTAGTCAAGGGGGCTGATGTAGTAGTAGCTCTACCGGGCGAGTCCGGCACCCTTTCAGAGATCGCATATTGCCTGCAATTTGGAATACCTGTAATCAGCTTTAATTCTTGGGATATTCCGGGGGTGATTAAAGCTAACAGTATTGAAGAGGCGATAGAGAGGGTGAGGGAGAAGTTGTAGATGAAGGCTTTGCTTGTACTTGAGGACGGAAGAATTTTTACAGGTTCTGGCTTTGGCGCAAAAGAAGCTGGAG
Organism: Candidatus Omnitrophota bacterium; assembly: GCA_016783715.1. Classification (GTDB taxonomy): domain Bacteria; phylum Omnitrophota; class Gorgyraeia; order Gygaellales; family Profunditerraquicolaceae; genus BS750m-G15. The sequence continues at coordinate 6,227 of JADHWA010000022.1, read as the reverse complement.
GTCAGGGCGCTGCAAGATTACCACAAGGGGATAAAAATTAAAAAACATGGAAAGAGTTAGCTTAAATTCAGCTAAGAGAGTCGAGCTGATCGACATCACTGATAAAATCCAGGCGATAATCTCAAGGAGTAAAATTCAGGATGGGGCTTGTTTGTTGTTCTGTCCGCATACCACAGCGGCCTTAACGATTAACGAGAATGCTGACCCTTCGGTAAGGCAGGATATTATAAAGTGTCTGAACGCCTTGGTGCCTGCCGATAGCGGATATTCACATGCTGAGGGGAATTCTGACAGTCATATCAAATCCTCAGTCTTTGGCCCAACGCTGAGCGTGTTTATAGAGGGGGGTAAGTTAGCTTTAGGGACTTGGCAGGGGGTATATTTTTGCGAAGGGGACGGTCCGCGCTCCAGAGAGGTTTGGATTAAGATAATTTCATAACCAGCAGCTTTATTTACTGACAGGATAGAGGGATAATGCCGGAGTTACCGGAAGTAGAGACGATAAAAAGAGAGTTAGTGCGGGCGGTCTGCGGCAAGAAGATCGTTGAAGTACTGGTATATAATCCAAAAGTAATCCGTCAACCCGGAAGAAGGGAATTTATTAATGGGCTTAGAGATGTCAGGATTAAAAGAATCCTGAGAAAAGGAAAGCTCTTACTTTTAGAGCTTTCTTCAGGCAAGACGCTGGCGATACACCTTAAAATGACCGGCCAACTAATCTATCCCGGAGTGGGGAGGGATTGCCGGGCGGCTTTTAAGTTTTCAAATGGCAGATACCTGGACTTTAGAGATCAGCGTCTCTTTGGAGATTTGCGCCTGGTCGATGATTGGCGGGATTTAAAGTTTATAAAGGAGTTGGGGCCCGAACCATCAGGAGTTAGCTTGGATAAATTTAAAACAATGATTGCTGCCAGAAAGACCAAGATTAAACCTTTGTTGTTAGACCAGACCTTTATATCCGGAATCGGTAATCTCTATGCCGCCGAGGCATTGTTTCGTGCCAGGATACATCCGGCCAGAGCTGCCAACTCGCTATCAGAGAAAGAACAAGGATTGTTATTTAAAGAGATTCAAGATACCCTAACAGAAGCAATACGTCATAAGGGCTCCTCTGTAGATCAGTATGTGCAGGTAAACGGTAGGTCGGGGAGTTATGTAAAGTATCATAAGGTATATGCTCGCCGGGGAAAGGCATGCTTAAGGTGTGGGGGTCCGATAAAGAGGATTAGTTTAGGAGGCAGAGGGACATATTTTTGTCCCAAGTGCCAAAAGTAAGTGAGGCCACCCCGCCCTTACATGTAAAGGCGGGGTCAGGCCGAACTTACCCCGCACCCAGACAAGTATATACTGCTACTTGTTTGGGTGCGGGGTTAAATTCGCACTTATCACTTAGCTTCACTTATCGTTCGCTAAGTGATGTGCTCATTAAATATGAAAAAGCGGATACGAATTCAGGGATTGGCAATTTTGGCGGCACTTGTGGTTTTGGCGGTGTTCGGCCGATATATTCTGGCGGATTCACGGAGTATTATCTCCTGCATTCTCGGGTTTTTATTATTGCTATTGGGTTATTTTTTGCGCATCGGGGCACGGGGACTTAAGTCAGAGTTAAATCCTGACGGGAATACTCTTATAGTTTCCGGAATCTATGCTTTAACCAGAAACCCGATGTATCTGGGGACATTACTGATTGGGACCGGAATTGTTACCGCACTATTTCACTGGTGGGTGATGGCGATATTTGTTACGGTCTACTTATCGATTTATATTCCACAGATGAATAAAGAGGCGCAACTTTTACGTCTACGATTCGGTAAGATTTTTGAGAGTTATTGCCGGAGTACGCCGATTTTTCTGCCCTCACTAAAGAGTATCTTCAAGTCTTCGCCTCCGGGGTACCTGAAGATTAAGTCCTGCTGGATTAAAAAAGAGCTGATTTCTCTAGTGCTGACCAGCGTGCTTATTCTGGGCATTATATTATGGAGGATTCTTATTGGGCGATAAGCTGCAGGAAGAAGTTAAGATTCTATCCAATCAGAAGGTAGGGAAGAGTTATTTTCTTCTACGGCTGGCTTCCAGGAAAATATCTGCTTTTGCATCCCCGGGGCAGTTTGTGCAGATAAAAGTTGCTGCCGATAACGAAATACTCCTGCGTCGGCCGTTTGGCATACATAGGGTAAACAAAAATACGTTTGATTGTTTATATAGCCTAGTTGGTGCAGGGACAAGGCATCTCTGCCGGAAGCAGCCAGGCAGTCGTCTTGATGTAATCGGGCCGTTGGGAAACGGGTTTAACTATGCGCTAACCGCTAAACGCTGTACGCTAATTTTAGTAGCCGGGGGTATGGGGGTGGCTCCATTAGTTTTTCTTGCAGAAAAACTAATGGAGGGCAAAACGCCAAGCGCAAAGCGTAAAGTTGTAGTTTTGATTGGAGCAAAGACTAAGAGCCAGATTCTTTGTGAAAGGGAATTTAAAAAATTTGGCTGCAGCGTAAAGGTTGCCACCGACGACGGCTCAAGAGGTTTTAAGGGCAAAGTCACCGACTTATTGAATAATCTGTTGCGTGAAACCCGAAACCCGAAACCCGAAACCCGAATATACGCCTGCGGACCCCGGCCGATGCTAAAAGTTATCAGCAGGTTATCGATAAGATATAATATCCCGGCGGAGATTTCACTGGAGGAGCACCTGGCCTGCGGCATAGGGGCCTGCTTTGGCTGTGCGGTAAGAACAAGAGATGGATTTAAAAGAGTCTGTAAGGAGGGGCCGGTTTTTCCGGCAGAAGAAATAGTCTGGAACCAGGGAGGGTAGGGATGAATCCATTATCATATATTTGTTTAGGGGTGGTTGCAGGTATATTAGCGGGGATCTTTGGGATCGGCGGAGGAGTGATCTTGATCCCGGCGCTGATATATCTGTTCGGTTTAAGTCAGCATCAGGCACAGGGGACTACCTTGGCGATTATGGTGCCGCCGATTGGCCTACTGGCAGCAATGCGCTACTATTACAGCGGGAACGTAAAACTGAATCTGGCAGTATTCATCTGTATCGGGTTTTTTGTCGGCGGGCTGCTGGGCGCCCATTTAGTGCAGAATCTTCCTGAGCCGGCATTAAAGAAAATGTTCGGGATATTCTTACTGGCTATATCGTTGCGGATGATTTTAGGTAAATGACGGGTGTGCGCAATTTACACCCGTCATTGCGAGGACTGCGAGCGGAGCGAAGCAGGACGAAGCAATCCGCGAAGCGTCGCGAGCTCCCGAAGGGAGTGTGGCGATCTCTCGGGATTGCTTCGCTCGGATGTATGTTTACGGTATCTCGCTCGCAATGACAAAGAGATATCAGCTAAATGAAAGGACAGGGCTATGGAGCCAAAAATCAGTATAAGCTTAGGCAGGCTCAAATTAAAGAATCCGGTGATGATTGCCTCGGGAACCTTTGGGTATGCCCGGGAGTTCTCCGATTTTTTTGATTTAAAAAAACTGGGGGCGATTGTCACCAAGACGATTACCTTAAGGGCCCGCCAGGGGAATCTTCCCCCGCGGACCTGTGAGACTCCGGCGGGGATGCTAAATTCAGTGGGCCTGGAGAATCCGGGGATCGATGCATTCATAAGAGAAAAGCTCCCCCTTCTGGCAAAGACCGGGGTGCCAATAATCGTCAGCATTGCCTCAGAAGCAGGCTGGCAAGAATTTGTGGAGTTGGCCAGGCGCCTAGATAAGATTAAGGCGGTCGCCGCCCTGGAGTTAAATATATCCTGCCCTAATATTAGTCGACGGTCCATAGTCGATAGTCCACAGGCTACAAAGCTGTTAATCTCTCAGGATTCGAAAGCAACTTATGATTTAGTAAAAACAGTCAGGAAGGCAACCAGGAAAACTTTGATTACAAAACTTTCTCCGAATGTCACCGATATCGCAGAGATTGCAGTTGCAGCAGAAGCCGCAGGGAGTGATGCGGTTTCTCTGATCAACACCCTGACCGGGATGAGTATCGATGCTCAAAGCAGGAGGTCAAAGGTCGCCGCAGGTATCGCAGGACTTAGTGGCCCGGCAGTCAGGCCGATTGCAGTAAGGATGGTTTGGGAGGCCTACCAGAAAATAAAAATTCCGATAATTGGAATGGGTGGTATAATAGATGACCTTAGCGCATTAGAATTCCTGATCGCAGGGGCAACTGCGGTCAGTGTGGGGACCGCAAACTTTGTCTACCCGAGGGTAACGATAGAAATTATCGAGGGGGTCAGAAAGTATTTACGAAGAAATAGAATTAAGGATATAAAATACCTATCCGGAAGCCTTAATTTATGAGCCGCAAAATAAAAGTTAGCCCAGCCCAGCCAGAGGTAATCCTTGCTCTTGATGTCGATACATTCAAGGAGGCCAAGCACTTTATCAACAAGCTCTACCCAAAGATTAAAATCTTCAAAGTAGGAATACATTTTTTTACTGCCTGCGGCCCGGAGATTATCGAATTTATCCACAAGTTGGGTGCCCAGGTTTTCCTGGATCTGAAATTTTTTGATATCCCCAACACGGTTGCCTCGGCTGTACGTGTTGCGGTTAATTTACGGGTAAAGATGCTTACCCTTCATATCCTGGGCGGTCAGGATATGTTAAAGCAGGCGGTTATAGCCGCGCGTGAAGAGGCCGGCAGATTAAAAGTCAAGCGGCCTCTGTTAATCGGGGTGACGGTGCTGACAAGTAAAAAGACGACTTCAAGCAATGTTTTGACTCTGGCTCGAGTAGGGATTGAGAGCGGTTTGGACGGGGTGGTTTGTTCGGTTAAAGAAATACCGCTTCTAAGGAAAAAGATTAAGAGAATATTTGTTACGGTAACTCCTGGGATCAGGCCCGGTAGGTCCGGGCACGATGATCAGAAGAGGGTGGCTACTGTAAAGGATGCGGTATCTGCCGGAAGCAACTTTCTGGTTATCGGCCGGCCTATTCTTAGGGCTAAGCAGCCTTTGCGGGCGGCAGAGGAGCTGCTGGGAGATATCTAAAGGTTGAATTTGTTTCTCGGGTAACATATAATAGACATTATATAAAGAAAAAAGATAATGATGTCTGAAATCAGGTATAATCCACGATTATGCCTGAGGATTATACCAGGAGAAGAATTATGGCTGAGCAATTGAAGGATTTAATTGAGAAAATCCAGGACGAAGGGATCAGGGCCGCAGAGGGTAAAGCCAGGGAGATTATGGCTAAGGCCCAGAGTGAGGCCGCCGGGATCATTCAAAAAGCCAGGAAAGATGCGCAAGGCCTGATTTCAGGTGCCGAAGAAGAGGTAGCGCGCAGGCAGGAGGCCGCTACTGCTTCCCTTAAACAGGCAGGCCGCGATTTCTTGCTTAGCCTCAGGCAGGAGATAGGGGATACTTTAAAAAGAATAATACTCACAGATGTCCGCGGTGGGTTATCGGCAGAAGAGATGGCCAAGATTATCGCAAAGTTGATAGAAGGCTATGAGGAAGCAGGGAGCAAGATTATAATTACCGTCTCTGAATCGGATTTAGCAAAGGTAAAAAAACTTCTGGCAGCACAGCTAAAAAGTCAGCTCAAGAAGGGGCTGGCTATAAGAGGGGTAGATGAGATCTCCGGAGGTTTTGTCATTAGTTATGATGATAATAAATCGCACTTTGACTTTACCGATAAGGCCCTGACCGAGTATCTAGCGGCCAATTTAGAGCCGGACCTACAGGAAGTTTTAAAGGACGCCGCCCCCAAGAAGGGCAAGTAGAGGTCGCTGAAAAAATTCCCGAAAATTTATTAGCGACCTCTGAATTAATCTTTGCAATCAAGAGATTGCTTGATATTTTTTTAGGCTTCTTAAGCAATCTCCAAGTAAACTCCAAGATAAGTTTATGCCGTCATACTATACTTACCTAATCTCCAGTTTGCCGATGCTTACCTTCGGCGCCCAACCTCCGCTAAATTACGATAAGTTTCTTTCTCTTTGCCGGGGGCTTATTCCGGAAGAAGAATCTAGTCTTCTAAAAGCTCTACCTACGCTGAAAACAGAACCTGGTTTCGGGGTGATTCCCATTGTTCTTAAGAAATGGTTTGATTACCAACGTAAGTTAGGCAATGAACTGGTGAAGATTCGTGCCAGTAGAAAGCATATAGATCCGGCCAAGTATATACGGGGGGATGAGTATTCGCCAACTGCGATCAGCCGTTTTGCGATCAGCGCCTACAGGAATCCTTCAATTCTTGAAGGCGAGAGG
>JADHWA010000021.1 GCA_016783715.1 Candidatus Omnitrophota bacterium | reverse complement strand
TCTCCTTAAAGTTCTCCATCTTCTTCTTAATCTTTGCCCTCTCTTCGCTTGAAGCATAATCCAGGATAAGCTTTCCGTTTAGATGGTCTACTTCATGCTGAAAGACTCTTGCCAGCAAATCATCTGCTTCGATCACTACCGACTTACCGGTTTCATCAAGTGCCTGCAAAATTACTTTTGCTGCGCGCTCGACCTCTACACTTATTCCTGGAAGGCTAAGGCAGCCCTCCTCCATCGATTGAGCCCCCTCCTGACGCTTGATCTTCGGATTAATCAGCTTATAAAGGCCGCTACCGCAATCTGCCACAAACATCGCCTCGCCGATACCGATCTGCGGTGCTGCCAGACCTACACCGGATGATTCATACATCAGGCGGCTCATCTGACTTAAGGCCTCCCGGTGGTAATCTGTAATTTCTTTGACCGTCTTTGCTTCTTGAGTCAACACCGGCTCACCGATTACCCTAATCCTTAATTCGATTTTTTTCATCGACCTTCAACACCTTTGGCTTTATCTGCCTGGCTTCTAAATCATTTGCGAACAGGTAGGAAACCACAATTACCTGATCACCGACACAGGCACCTCTTGCTGCCGGCCCGTTAAGACAGACCGCACCGCTCCCCGGGCCACCTTGAATTGCATAGGTCTCCAAGCGCTGCCCTGTACTGAGGTTTAAGACCTCTACCTTTTCGCCTGGAATTATATCTGCGGCCGACATCAATTCCGCATCTATGGTGATGCTACCCTCATAATAAAGGTTGGCCTCGGTAACGTGTGCACGGTGTATCTTTGATTTTAACATCGTCCTTAACATTATATTTTCTCCTTCAATGAGACCATGATTTACGCGACTGCTAAGGAGCGTAAATCATATGGTCGAATTGATCCCGAAGCCTGCGTAGGTAAATTTCGTAAGAAATTTACAAGCGTTTAGGCGAGGGATCTCAAATGAACAGATAGCCCCACCTCTGCATGCAAGGGCTGGGTGCGGGGTCATTTGACCAATTCATAGGTCTGCCTAGCGATCATCAACTCTTCATCGGTAGGGATAACCATGACCTTCGGTTTTTTCTTTAGGTATGAATAGCCCCCCCTACGCCAAATCCTGCTTCTGATACTCCCCTGGTGCTCTCCAATACCGGCGGTAAAGACTATTGCATCGGCTCCATCCATTATCCCGATATAAGAAGCGATATATTTCCGTGCGCGATAAGCGAAAATATCGATAGCCAATCTGACCCGCTTATTCCTGTTATATCGTTTCTGGAGTACCCGCATATCATTACTTATCCCGGAGATCCCCTTAAGGCCGCTCTTTTTGTTCAGCAGGTCATCGATCTGGTGGGTACTCATTTTGAATTTACGCATCAGGTAGGTTACCAGTGCCGGATCGATATCTCCGCAACGGGTCCCCATAATCAACCCTTCGAGAGGAGTAAATCCCATACTGGTATCCACAGACCTGCCTTTGTCTATCGCGGTAATGCTACAGCCATTGCCTAAATGACAGGTAATAATCTTTAATCTGGATAGTGGCTTCTTTAGCCTCGAGGCAGCTTCATGCGCGACATAATGATGACTGGTCCCGTGAAAACCATATTTTCTGATACCGTAATTAGTGTAGTATTTATACGGCAGCCCATAAATATAGGCATATTCCGGTATAGACTGATGAAATGCGGTATCAAAGACCGCTACCTGCTTTACCCCGGGCAATAATTTCTTTGCTGCCAGGATTCCCACCAGGTTAGCCGGATTATGCAAAGGAGCTAATGCTGCCGCCTGCCTGATCTTGGCGATAACCGCATTGTTGATCACAACCGGTTTTCGGAATTCTTCGGCCCCGTGCACAACTCTGTGTCCGACTACATGGACAGAGGAACTCCTCTGAAGGATCTCCTTGAGGCCGGTATAATGGTCCTTAATCTTTGAGCGCGGCTCCCCGATATGCTCAATAGCCCCCTTAACTTGGAGCTTCTGGGCCGGCATCCCAAAGAGCTTATATTTTATCGATGAACTTCCGCTATTAATTACTAATATCTTCATCTCTATTGTGCCATAACTGCGGTGAGCGCCACTGAATTTACGATGTCTTCGATCAGACAACCGCGTGAGAGGTCGCTGGCAGGCTTTTTCAGGCCCAAGAATAAAGGTCCCAGGGCATCGGCCTTCCCAAGGCGCTGCACAAGCTTGTAACCGATGTTACCGGCTTCCAGGTTCGGAAAGATCAAAATATTAGCCCTGCCCGCAAGAGAGCTCTCCGGGTATTTTATTTTGGCTACCTCAGGAACTATCGCAGCATCCACCTGCATTTCACCGTCGATCATTATCCCCGGGGCCATCTCCTTAAATAAGGTTATTGCCTCAGCGATCTTCTCAGCTGACTTAGTCTTTGCTGAACCTTTTGTAGAGTAACTTAAAACCGCAATCCGCGGGACTAAATCTAACGCCTTCTTAGCCATCTTTGAAGTTGCCATTGATATACAAGCCAGCTGCCGGGCATTCGGCTCAGGGATTACCCCGCAGTCGGCAAATATAAAAGTCCCCTCTTCGCCGTAGGCACAGTCGGGGACAGCCATTACGAAACAACTGGAGACTATGGTAATCTTTTCGTCGACCCCGATACACCTGATTACAGCACGAGCCATGTTCGGCGTAGTATGACTGGCTCCGGCGACCATCCCATCGGCTTTCCCCTCCCGTGTCATCATCGCTGCATAATATAACGTTCCCTTGAATAACTCTTTTACCGCTTCAAGGGTATAATCCTTCCCCTTATAAATCCGGTAAAATTCATCGATGTAACGCTCCTTCTCTTTAGGGCAAACTTTATCAGGAGTCAATAATAGTACCTTGGCAATGCCTTCGGAGTCGATAATTTTAGCAGCCTCTAGCACGCGGGAATCATCATACTCCGGCAAGATGATCGTCTTTAGATTACTGGCTGCTTTCTGGCGGATCTTTTTGATAGTCTCCATGCTACATCCTTTTTAATATAAAGTTCAAGTCTACGTTATTTTTTACCATTTTAACTGCTGCGGCAATTTTACTTGCATCGCGCGGCCTTATCTTTACAGTTAAATCATAAATACGTGAAGCCACCGAGTAAGTATCATTCTCGGCCAGAAGCACCGGAATATTAGTCTGCTTTAGGGACTGCATAATCATACTGCCTGTGTTACTCTCTCCGGTTAAGACAATCCCGCATATCTTGGCTTTCTTTTTATCGGCATTACGAAAACACTGCAGTGCTGCCATAATCAGGTCTTCCCGGCCAGCCGGGGTAATCAGCAGGCTGTCGTCAACTATATACTTTATGGCATCTTTCGGTTTCATCGCCCCGACTAAAGTCCTTGAGACCGGATTATCAAGATATTCTTTTCCGCAGAAGAGCTTATAGTTGGTCTCTTCAAGAATCTGACCGATTGTCGGAGAGGCAAGAAGCGGGTTATAGGGGATCACCCCTAAGACATCTATCCCCTGTCTTCTTAAGCCTTTTCTCACCAGGTTGTTTATCTTGGCAAATTTTGAGGGTAAAACTTTATTTACGATTACCCCCAAGACCTTAACCCCCTGTTTTTCAAAGAGTGCTTTGTTTAGTACAATCTCGTCGATCGGCCGTCCGATCCCCCCCGAAGATATAATAATAACTTTGGACCTGAGGAGTTTTGCTACATAGGCGTTAGAATGATCGAACACCGATCCCACTCCGGCATGCCCTGTGCCTTCGATAATTACCAAATCCTGACTTCTTGATACCCGGTTGTATGCCTTTTTAATCTGCCTGGTAATAGTTCGCTTATCCGGACGGGAAATATATCTCTCTGTGAATCCCCTCTCTACTGCAACCGGACTCATATCTTTAAGTCCGCACTTTATCCCGCAGACCTCCTCGATCAACCAGGAATCCTCATCAATCTTTACCCCTTGTTCCTGGAGATATCGCTGACCGATAGGCTTGATAAAACCCACCTTCTTAATCCGATGCTGAAAATTGCGGATTAAGCCTAATGAAACAGTGGTCTTGCCGTCGTTCTGTTTAGTGGCGGCAATAAATACTCTCTTCATTTAATTTTAGAGGCTGGACTCTATCTTTTTCTTGAAATCCGACTTGCTTGCAACCCCGACAACCTGCCCGACAATGCTCCCTTTTTTAAAGAACATCACCGTAGGAATCGACATAATACCATAGTCGGTTGCAACTTTCGAGCTCTGATCGATATTGACCTTGGCAACCAAAAGCCTCTTTTCGTACTCCTTGGCCAGCTCTTCGATAACCCCAGAGATTGCCTTGCAAGGGGCACACCAAGGAGCCCAGAAATCAACCATTACCGGCAGTTTGGATTCCAATACTTCTTTCTTAAAATTGTTATCATCTATATTTAGTAGGCCCATATCTAGATATTGTTTAAAAAGAGAGCACTAAAATAATCCAAAATTAGGCAGTGCTCTCTGATTACAACGATTAATTTAGATTACAGCGATAATTTTATCAACAAAAGTAATCTCCGTAATCTTTTATAATCTCCGTAATCAAAGGTCTCTGACCTAAAATTAAGCGTTTTTCAGAGACCTTAAAAAGGTTAATAATATATTGGCGGGTGAGATTTCAAATTATCACAAATATGATTTGATTGCAAGTAGTTTGTACGAAGATTTGTTCTGAGCCTCACAGGAGCTTTCTATCTTCTCAGGAACCTTTGCATATACCTCCTGTTGGCATTCATCCGCGCAAGCATCACACCGTAGCTAAACTGAGGAATTACCTGGCCGTCTTGAGTAACATGCCACTGGTATCCGTTTGCGTTGATCTGCCAATAAGGCCTATATGCAGAAATAGAGTAGCTATCCGGCTGCCAACGAAGCTCCATCTCGGCATTACTTAAATAGCTAAGCAGGCGCAGATAGTTATAGTAGAGGATCCTTACCGGGGAATAGTAAAAGAGCCGCTGACTACGATAAAAATAAGAAATCCTCCTTAACTGATTAAAGAAGCTGCTGGTAATATTTCTACGTACCATCTGGAATGCCTGCCTCTCGCTGAACGGAAGAAATACCTCCGGACTCCCTGTCCAGCTGGCTTCCCGGAAATGTCCGTCTTCGGCATCGAGAATGATTACCCCGGAAGTCAGAAATCCTCTCCAACCCCTCTTCTTGCCGAAAGGCACCAGGTAATAATCATCCTGATTATCGGTTCTTCTTACAAATAGGGGATCGCCTCTTTCGGTGTCTTTGAAGGCTGCGACCGCACCCTGATCAGAAAGCAGGTGCTGATCGACCAGGTCTGACCAATTATGCTTATCCTTTAAAAATTCTGGCGACTCTCCATCCCCTCCAAAAATACCGTCAAACAATCTTCTAAAATAGTTGCGTTGGGGTGGTTCTATTCCGATAAACCTCAGATTAGCCATATCCGCTCGAGGCCTCTTGATTCTAATATTTGCACGGCTGCGCACCAGGGGAGGTTCGGCTACCTGTATATATTTTCCGTTATAAAGATCTGTGGAGACCAGTGGTTTAAAATATGTAGAGACACACTCGGCTGCTGTTTTATAGGTGTCATTTCCGATGCCGTTGAGCCGGGGGTCCTTGACCCAAAAGCCATAGACGGTAAAATCAGGGGTATAAAAAGGATTGGTACGGGGCTCAGGACAAGGGTCAGCGCTAGCGGCATAACCTTTTATAGTTACCCAGCTGCCATAATTACCATAAATCGGAACTGCCGCCGGTGTATTCGGCTGCGCAACTAACTCACCGCCCCTCCACCAGTCCTCCTTGTTAACCGGATAGGCCATCCAGTGACAGATATCGCGCATATACTCGTTTATCGCATCCTGGCCTGAATTTGGATCATAAGCATTCACGGTAAAATTATAACCTTGATAAGGATTACCGTCAGACCAGGCATCATAGATATCCGCCCATCCCGTAACTAAAGAATCATAAGGATCGAAATGCCCCAGGGCCTTATCAACCTCATTGGCCTTTAATTCACCGCTGTAAGGATTCGGGTCTTTAGCGTATTCATAAATCATCTCCTGTGATAGCTCTGAATAAGGTATGCTCGAACCGAGCCTCATGAAATTGATAATCATCTGCGCAACTGCAGCTCCCGATGAATCATACGGCGGGCTTGCCGGATACCAGGGTACTGACTCTAAGTTTAGCACAGAGTTATCCTGGGGGACACCAACCCCTCCCCCTACTTTACCCGGATCATATCCGGCCTTAGCAAAGGCATAAAAGGCAGAAGCCAGTGCCGCCTGGCAGTTAAAGGTATAGTAACCGGTCCCCGTAGGTACGCCACCGGCAACGCTACCGTCGATAAATGATGCGTAAGGCGCTACCTGCGAATCAGGATCGTCTGAAGGAGTGAAAAAAAACTGGTCTAAATTATTTACCAGCGCATTGTATTTATTAAGATACTCCCTTTTTTTAGTGGTGTTGCCGAGCTGATCATGGATCTGAGCTGCTCTCAAATAGCCCAAGGCCATCTGGGATGACCACTCCACAGAGCCATAATCGCCAGTCTGAGATAGCGAGAAACGGAATAACTTTGGCATATTATCCTGATCCAAAAAGGCAGCCCTCTGCTCTATCGCCGCAAACATCGCGTCAACCTCCCCCTGCCGCGCAGTCTCGGTCACTCCGAAATACGCATCATTAAACATCGTCTCAAGCGGCGCCAGTGCCGTCACATCCGTGGCCACGTAATCAAAGCCTCTCTTTACCCACTGCGAACCATTATATGTTGCAGCAGTATGAAAGAGATGGACATTGGCATCATACATCTGCTTCAGCCATCCCTTTACGGCATCGGCTGCCTGTGAATAGCGAATATCAGCGGTGGCTTCATAAAGAGCATCTAAAGCGCACAATATACGCTCATTCTGTTCGGTAGATTTAAGGTTCCAGAAAAAGTCAGGCCCGTTTACATGAAACATGCCGCGCGGACCGTACCTTATCCCGCCATCAGCATCCTGAAGCCTTAATATATAATCACCGAAGAGCACCCCCAGATCCCGGTACTCTACTCTCTGAAAGAAATCATATCCGTCAAGGGCATACATCACAAGAGTGGCAGCCGCTCCGGTATCAATCCCCCAATCCCAGCTATTCCACCATCCCGGTACATCTCGGCCATCAATCCTGATTGCCCTGTAAGGCCCGTAGTTAAGTACGTTTTGACTACCGTCATAGTAATTATTATTGGCATTAATCAGGGGGTTGTTGCCGTCGCTGAGCTGATTAAAATAGGCGACGTAAGTATCCAGGATATCCGTCCTGCCCCCTGACAGGGAGATTCTACCAATAATAGTCTGATCATAACTGATCGCTCCGTTTTCAATCAAAGCTATGTCGGCAGGACTATGTCCCCCTAAATATAACTGGTAACTGCGGGTCAGCCCGCCAAATCCGCTAGCCTGATCCATGGCCCGATCCTGGAAATACTTAATATAGGCAAGCCCGGTCTGATAAAGCCTGCTTCGTACCGAGCCATCCGCCAGGGCCTCTGGTGCCCCCTGAAAAACAAAAGCAGACAGAATTAATAAAGCTATGCCAATCTTAATATATCTCATTTCCTGCCTCCTGGGGAATTTCAAAAAACTTTTTTAAATTTATTTTTTTCTCTTTAAAATAAAAAGGCCTCTCTTGCCCTTATGAGTAATAATAATTAATAATCAAAAAGCCGCTATTCTTGTGTCGTTACTTTAAACCGTCTATGCCTACTGTATAGTTCTGGTCAAGAATAATATCGTCCAAAGAAATTACTGCCTGGGGTATATATTTGGCCTTAGCGGTTATAGACTCCCCCTGTTTTAAAGTAACCTGGGCACCCTTGGGGTCACCGAGATTCTCCTGGATCTTGGCAAGTGTTACGTAGGCCTCTCGGTAATTAGGCATATTTTTTATTGCATCCTGAGCGAACCCCCTGGCCAGCTCATATTTCTTAACCCCGTTGTAGCCGCGCGCCAGGCTGTTTAGGGCTACCGCGTCTTTGGGATCTGAGCTTAGTTTAACTGATGCATACTCAATCTCCTTAAGATAGGCTTTCTCTGCATCGCTGGTCCTTCCAACGGAGAGATATATATCAGCCAGATCGTTATGCGCGTTTGGATAGTCCGGATGCCCGGCAATCAGTCTGTTAAACTCAGAGATTGCACTTTGTGTATCTGCGTTATCTCGATATAAACAGGCCAGATTATAAAGCATGTTTACGTTCTCCGGCAGGGCACCTACAGCAGCCTTGGCGTGCCTAAGCGCATCCTGATATTCACCCTCTTCCATCAGGGCCAGTGCCAAATCATTTTGCAGATAGGGGTTAATATAATTAAACTGTAGCGCCATCCCGTACTCTTGGATTGCCGCCGGAAAATCTCTCTGGCAAAATTGAATATCTCCTAAAAGTTTATACGCTGCCCCAAAACGTGAGTCTATTTTAATTGCATCCTGAGCTAACTCTCTTGCTCTCTGGTAATCCTGATCCCTGTAGTAGAAGAATCCGGCGACATAGCTTGGATATGCAAAGTCAGGATCTATTTTGATTGCCTTCTCCAAATAAACGTATCCTTGCTTGCGGTTATTGCTCATCAACGCCTCAATACCCATACTTACATGATCTGAGGCATATTGAAAAGTGGCATCCCGGAAGACTTCTGCTAACTCATCTGTAAATCTGTCGTTTTCCTTTGCCTGAACGATTATCTCAAAGAGCTGCTCATATGCCTGGCGATTCAGATATAACTGCGCCAGATTTAAATATGCAGGGGCGTAATCGCCGGAGAGTTCAAGGGTTCTCTTGTACTCCTGGATCGCCTTATCCTGGTCTTCTGTCTGGATATAGGCATTGGCCAGGGTATAATGGATCTTTGTATTATCCGGGTCGATCCCTAAGGCCCTCTGGAGATACTGTATTGATTCTGAATATTCTCCTCGGTCATAATGATCAATACCGCGATTATAGAAGATTACTGCCATCTTACGCCACCCCAAGAAGGCGATTACTCCCAGGGCAATCAAGACGGCTACTGCCTCGATGATATATCTTTTTTTTATCTCCAAGATAAGGCCTACTATGTTATCTTAATGAACTGATGGGGGATTTATGAGGCTAGCCGTAAAAGACCTGCTTTACGACCTTTGATAGCTCCTGGCTTGTTATTGGCTTTGCCAATACATAATGCTTGCCGCTCTTTAATCCTTCGCTCTCTTCACCTTTTCTTATGATTCCGGTCAAAAATATAATGGGGATTTCGGCTGTGGCGGGATCTTCTGTTAGTGCAGTTGCCACCTCATCGCCCGACATATCAGGGAGCATGATATCGAGTATGAGCAGATCAGGCAAAAGCCTCTTTGCGATCTCCAAGGCTTCCTTGCCGGAGGCGGTAGTATTTACTTCATAATTCTCTCGGCGGAGAATCTTGGCTACATAAACCAGGATATCTGTTTCATCATCTACAACTAATATTCTTTTAAACGGTACTTTTCCCATTGTTAACAATATATCATTTAACTGTCGGCAATGTCAAGTTTTATTCGGCCATCTCCCGGGCCAGGTAGCCAGATTTTCACCGGCTATTTATAAGATGGTTTACACTTCCGCTGGATCAACTCCCCGTTCTGAAAGATTATATTCTTGGTTCCGGTGGCCCCGCAGTCCTCAGGGACCGCAGAGATCCTATAGTCATCACCGTCTAATTCTACCGTGAATACATAACCCATCCTTACTTTGTTTCGAAAGCTATCCGGAAGATAGGGTGGTTCAGCAGAAAAAAGCTCCTCTTCATATAGTGGGTAGCTGCCATTTGAGGCCTGATAACTCTCTATCGCCGAAGAGAGCATCCTGACGCTTGATTCAGCAGCCGCATCCATAGCGTTGATCCTTGCCCTTAGGAAATTCGGGATAGCAATCGCTGCCAGAAGGCCTAAAACAGGGATCATCAGAATCCCCAATGCCCCCAGTGATATCCCGGTAATAGCCAATCCCTTCCCCCTAAGCGTATCCTGGTTATTGGAGATCTTAATCAATGCGATCACGCCTAATGTAATCGCCACCAAGCCGGTGAGCAAATTTAAGAAAGGAATAATAAAGAGGCAACCTAAAATCAAACTAGCAACAGCCATACCGAGAGTCTTCTTCTGAGTCTCTGTCATCTCTTATCCCCTCCTTTTGATCATCCCAGCCAATCAATCTTTCCGGTTTTATGCTTATTATACTCCTTACGCAGATAATTATAGAGCCTGAGGCGATCCAATGAATCGATCTTGGTAAACTCTATCCCCACTTCAAATGGGTCTTGCCTACTCTCTCTTACTTTAATCCATACCACCACTCCTAGCGCTTTCATCGGAGGTTCTCCTTCTGTTATAAAAATTTCTATGTCCAGCACATCCCCGCAGTTCAGGTTTTGAGACAAAACCAAACGAATGCCCCCTTTTGAGATATCCCTACTCATTGCACCCGGACGCATCAAGGTCTTGACTACCTGATATGAGATTACAAGTATTTTATTTATCCTGATATATTTACGGCGTTCTGTGGTCATATCTTCCTCTTAAGTTTAGTGAAGCTCTATGGCCTATCGGCCAAAAGCATCTTCACTTGCTTCGGCGAAACCCGCCGAAGCAGTATCCGCCTTCGCCAAAGAACTTTCGTCTTTGGCTACGGTGGATTACCCACTATGCATTCATCTGCGGCCTTACGGCCGTGGCTTTCTACGAAGGTGGGTAATTATTGATCAGAAATATCTTACATTTTGTATTATACTACTTTTTTTAAATAAATTCTATACTATATTATCTGTGGATGGTCTCTGTTGAGAAACACCCCCCGGTCAGCGCATCAAGTGATGCGGATAATTCCTGCAGCTTCAACTCCTTCTGCATGCGCTTGGACCTCTGCTCTA
>JADHWA010000020.1 GCA_016783715.1 Candidatus Omnitrophota bacterium | reverse complement strand
GTAATTGTAGTCAATGCCGCAAAGGTAATGGTGACAGGACGAAAGCTTAAGCAGAAGCTTTACCGCAGGTACTCCGGCTATCCCGGCGGCCAGAAAGAGGTGCCTTTGGAGAGGATGCTATCAGAGAGTCCTACTACGGTGATGAAGCTGGCGGTCAAAAGAATGCTACCTCAGGGGCCATTGGGCAGGGATACAATAAAGAAATTAAGGGTATATGCGGACGATAAACACCCGCATAAAGATGTAAAACCGGTTATATTGGAGATAAAATAATTGAGGGGTATGGATATTACACATTCCTCCTCATCATTGGTTAAGAAAGATACTTGGAAGGGGTCAAATAATTCATGAAAGAGGCTGATCAAAGAATTACGGCAATCGGAAGACGTAAGGAAGCAAGAGCCAGGGTCTGGCTTGTTGCCGGCGGTAACGGTAAGGTGGTCGTGAATGGCTTTCCGCTGGATAAGTATTTCCTGCGCGAAACAGACAGGATTATTATAGTTCAGCCCCTGGTACTAACTAATAATATGGAAAAATTTGACGTAGTTGCCAATTTATGCGGAGGAGGCCTCACCGGACAGGCAGGTGCTTTACGGTTGGGGATATCCCGGGCCCTAGTATCAGTAGACCCGCAATTTAAAGATATCTTACGTAAGCAGGGTTTTCTTACCCGTGACCCGCGCGCAAAGGAACGTAAGAAATACGGGCAGAAAGGGGCACGCAAACGCTTCCAGTGGACGAAGAGGTAAAATGTAGAGAATAAAGATAGACCATAGAGATAGAGAATAAATAGTCCCGCTGATGAAGCGGGATTTTTTTATCCGCCTTCGTCAAGAGCAAATTCGCGTAGTATATAAACTTCTCGAGCGGATAACCCGCCACGCCTTGTGGCGGGTAAATCTAGGTAGCAGTGGTTTGGTGGTGGTGGGCGTTACATTACCGTCGGAGGCCCGACGAGAAAACGCTTGACTCTCGACGGTTTTTATCTTAATATGATTTAATCAAACTACTTAGCATCCTATAATAAGAAAGAGCGGCAGGATGCATGATTACACAGAGTAAAAAAGATTACGCAGATTAAAGCTTTTACAGGAGATAAGATGATTAGAGCAGGGATTGTAGGTGTAACCGGTTACGCCGGAGAGATTTTATTAGAGCTGCTGCTTGGGCACAGAGGTGTGATAGTAACGCACTTATCCGCCAAGGTAGATGCCCCGCAGGAGATTTCAGAGATCTTTCCGAAATTTAAAAATCGGATCGACTTAATCTGTGATCAGCCGGATCTAGAGGTAATCAAGAAAAACTGTGACCTGGTCTTCCTGGCTTTGCCGCATACCGTCTCACAAAATATAGCCCCTGCTTTGCTTAAAACAGGAAAGAGGGTGATTGACCTGAGTGCAGACTATCGCCTTAAAGATCCCAAGGTTTATCAGGATTTTTACAGAACTAAACATAAGGATAAGGCGAATCTAAAAACGGCTGTATATGGATTGCCGGAGCTCTGCCGGAATAACATAAAGGATGCGCTACTTGTGGCTAATCCCGGATGTTATCCGACTGCGGCGGTTCTGGCCTTGGCACCCTTGGTGGCGCTTGGTATTATCGATCCGGATTCAATAATAATTGATGCCAAATCAGGGGTGACCGGAGCAGGAAGAAAGGTTGCCGAGGGGCTTTTATTCTCTGAAATCAACGAAGACTTTAAAGCCTATAAAGTAAATATCCATCAGCATATGCCTGAGATTAATCAGACACTCTCTAAGTTGGCGACAAAGAAGATCAAGGTTACTTTTGTCCCGCATCTACTGCCCTTAAGCAGGGGTATTTTAGAGACGATCTATGTCAAAAAGACCAAGCTCCACAAATCAAGAAGAGCTGACCTCCTCGGTTTATATAAGAAGTTTTATAAGAAAGAGCCGTTTGTCAGAATTAAGGCCAAGGGGCATAATCCCCGGCTTAAGGACGTTGTCGGGACAAATTATTGTGATATCGGTATTCAGGAATTTTCTGATAGGCTTATAATCGTAGCGGTGATCGACAATCTCCTAAAAGGAGCCTCGGGGCAGGCCGTACAAAATATGAATATCATGTATAATTTCTGTGAAAAGACCGGCTTAGTATGAAATTACTTAAAGATGCAAATCTTCCCAAAGGCTTCATAGCCTCTGGTTTACATTGTGGGCTCAAAAAGAGCGGTAAGGCTGATCTGGCCTTATTTTGTTCAGAGGTTCCGGCAAGGGCAGCCTGCTTATTTACTGTCAATAAGATACAGGCCGCACCGATATCTGTATCAAGGAAGCACCTGAAGGCCTCCGGTTACCATCAGGCGATTATTGTAAATAGCGGAAATGCTAATTGTTTTACCGGCCCCAGAGGAACCTCTGATGCGCTCGGGGTGGCAAAGGCCGTAGCAGATGTTTTAGGGATTAAGACTAAAAGCGTTTTGGTTTCTTCCACCGGGATAATTGGCAGGCCCTTAAAGGTAGATAAGATCAAGAAGGCTATCCCGAAATTAGCCAGAAGTCTTTCTGTAAAAGGGATTAAGCAGGCCAAGAGAGCGATCCTGACCACCGACACCTTTACCAAGGCCCTCAGCGTTAAGGTCAAGATTTCAGGCAGAGAGGTGACTATTTGCGGTGTGGCTAAAGGCTCGGGGATGATTTCACCGGACATGGCTACGATGCTCGGGTTTATTTTTACCGACGCCGATATCTCAAAGATAATTTTGGGTAAGGTGTTAAGAGCTGCGGTAGATGAATCTTTCAACTGTATAACCGTAGACGGGTGCATGAGTACCAATGATACGGTTACTATGCTGGCTAATGGTTTAGCAGGAAATCCGCTAATTAATAGCGATAAGAAAGCCGTCTTGTTTAAGAAAGCTTTATCTCTGGTGTGTCTTGAGCTGGCAAAGATGATCGTTAAGGATGGAGAAGGCTCAAGTAAATTTATTCAGATAAAGGTAGCCGGAGCAAAGACTCAGGGACAGGCAAAGAGGGTCGGGCTAACGGTAGCCAATTCTAATCTGGTAAAGACGGCTATTTACGCCGGGAATCCTAACTTCGGCAGGATTATTGCCGCCTGCGGCTCAAGCGGCGCAGCACTGAATGAGAAAAAGCTCAAAGTAAAGGTGAGTCCGCTTAAGAGAAAAGAGGTTGTTATTGAGATTAATTTGAATCAGGGGGGCGGGAGTTCTGTTATTTACACAAGTGATCTTACGCCGAAATATATCAAGATTAACGCTGAATATAACTAAGTGAGCCCAGCCCTTTTGGGTATGCTACTAGGGATATAAGCTCCAAAAGGGCGGGGTGAACTTACCCAGCACTAATTTTTGAAAATTAAGTTGTTTCATAAAAGAGGAGTAGATAGAAAAATAAACCACCAAGTATAACTCGGCATTCTATTAAAAATTAGTGCTGGGTTAAATTCGCACAACAACTTACTCACACTTGCCGCAGAAGGCGGCACACCGGCGCATCCGATAAAGCCGGGTGGCATGTTCGTAAGTTGTGTGCTCATTTAATATGGTTCAGGAAGCGATCAGAAAAGCAGACGTTTTAATAGAGGCACTGCCTTATATTAAGGAGTTCCACAAGAAGACCGTAGTGATAAAATACGGCGGCAGTATATTAAGCGATGAAAAAATCAGGAAGGGAATCTTAGAAGATATTGTTTTTTTGAGTTTTATGGGGTTGCGGCCGGTGCTAGTTCACGGGGGCGGCCCGAATATCAACGAGAGAGTACGTAACAGCGGCAAGAAGGCCGAGTTTGTTGATGGGATGCGGGTGACCGATAAAGAGACGCTACAGCTGGTGGAGGAGGAGCTGTTTAAGATTAACCAGACTATCGTCGAAGAGATTAATGAGCTGGGAGCAAAAGGGATAGGCCTTAACGGCAAAGATAAAGGGATAATCCTGGCCGAAAAGAAAAAAGCAAAGGTTAATTTAGGGTTTGTCGGACATATTGTCGGGATCAACAGCGAGCCGATACGCAGCCAGTTAAGAGAAGACAGTATTGTAGTGCTTCTGCCTATGGCCAGCGGTAAAGGTTCCGATAAAAAGGTTTATAACGTGAATGCCGATGAGGCAGCCTCAGGTATCTCGGCTGATTTAAAGGCAGAGAAGCTGGTCCTGTTGACCAATGTTAAGGGTATTATGCGCAATCCGGAGGATCCGCACTCTTTCTTGTCGACGCTCAATACCGGCGATGCCGAGGAGTTGATAGAGGATAATATTATTCAACAGGGTATGATTCCCAAGGTCAGAGCATGTATTGAGGCGTTGGGGAAAGGGGTGAGAAAAACCCATATTATCGATGCCAGGATTCCTCATAGCCTTCTATTGGAGATTTTTACCGATCAGGGTATAGGAACGGAGATTATTCAAGGATGAAGAAGCCGCAACTGTTTGATATCTATAAAGAAAATATAATGCCGACTTATACCAAGACGCCTTTGATCTTTGTCAAGGGAAAGGGGAGTCGGCTTTGGGATATAGATAACAAAGAGTATCTGGATTTTTTCCCGGGGTGGGGAGTGGGGAATCTTGGTCACTGTCACCCTAAGGTTATGCAGGCGGTACGGGACCAGATCTCCAAATTGATCTTTATTCCTAATAATTACTACCAGCTTCCCCAGGCAAAGTTGGCCAGAGAATTAGTCAGATTAACCTTCCCGGCAAAGGTTTTTTTCTGTAATTCCGGGGCAGAGGCGAATGAGGCAGCGATAAAATTCAGCAGAAAGTTTGGCAAAGGAAGGTTTGAGATTATAACCTTCGAGAATTCTTTTCACGGCAGAACTCTGGGCGCCCTGGCAGCAACGGGCCAGAAGAAATATCAGACGGGGTTTGCCCCTCTGCCGGAAGGGTTTAAGACGGTTAAATTTAATGACCTGGAAGTTTTAAAAAATGCTGTCGGTGATAAGACAGTTGCGATAATGCTAGAGCTTATACAGGGTGAAGGCGGGATCAATGTCGCAGATAAGGATTTTGTTCTGGCAGCAAGAAAGTTGTGCGACCAGAAGAATTTACTATTGATTGTCGATGAGGTTCAGACCGGAGTAGGCAGAACCGCAGAGATGTTCTGTTATCAACACTATGGAATAACCCCGGATATAGTTACCCTGGCCAAGGCCTTAGGCGGAGGATTACCTGTCGGGATGATGATTGCTAAAGCTAAGATCGCCGATACTTTAGGTCCCGGTATGCATGCTTCGACTTTTGGCGGAGGACCGGTGATATCTCGGGCGGCTTTGGCGGTCTTGGAGGCTATAGATAAAGAGAAGCTACTCTCAAATGCCAAAGAGATGGGGGAGTATTTATTAGTAAAATTGGAGGCACTTAAGAAAAAATATCCGCTTATACTTGGGATCCGGGGGAAGGGGCTGATGTTAGGGGTAGAACTGTCCTCACCCGGTAAGTCTATCGTAGAGGACTGTATGCAAAAGGGGCTGCTGATTAACTGTACCCATGAGGTAGTCTTAAGGCTGATGCCGGCTTTGAACGTCTCCAAGAAGGATATTGATAAAGCGATCAGGATTTTAGAGGAGGTAATCAAAAAACAACCCAGCCCTTCCAAAGGGCCGGGGGATATATAGGAGGAAGAGCTGGGTGAAGAAAGATCTGGTTTCAATTAAAGATTTAAGTAACAAGGATGTTGCGGACATCTTTGAGCTTACCGCTAAACTAAAGAAAAACAAGGCTAAGTTTACCAAGGTGCTAAGTGGCAAGACTCTGGCGTTGGTTTTTCAGAAGCCGTCTAACCGGACTCGGGTCTCTTTTGAGGTAGGGATGTATCAGTTGGGCGGTAACTCGTTTTACCTTGCGCCTCATGAGGTCAGCATCGGGGTAAGAGAGTCAGTCCAGGATGTAGCAAAGACGCTTTCCAGGTATGTTGACGGGATAGTCTTAAGGACCTTTGAGCATAAGAATATTTTAGAGATGGCAGACGCATCCAGGGTTCCGGTAATCAACGGGCTCTCTGATTTTTCGCATCCCTGCCAGGGGCTGGCAGATGTCTATACCATAAAAGAGAAGTTTAAGAAGATCAAAGGGGTTACTTTGGCATACGTAGGGGATGGTAATAATGTCTGCACATCCCTGGTCTTTGCTGCGGCCAGGACCGGATTGCATCTTAATATAGCATCCCCTTGCGGGTACGAGCCTAAAAAGGAAGTTTTGGATCAGGCCAAAAAAGTAGGCGGCAGTATTAGAGTCACCAGCGACGCTGCTCTGGCAGTTAAGGGAGCTGATGTAGTATATACAGATGTATGGGCGAGCATGGGGAAAGAGGACCAGGCCCAGGAGAGAAAAAAGATCTTTAAGCCTTATCAGCTTAACTCGAGTTTATTAAGATCAGCCAAGAAGGGCTGCCTGGTTATGCATTGCCTGCCTGCGCACCGGGGGCAGGAGATCACCGATGAAGTAATAGACGGGAAAAATTCTATAGTATTTGATCAGGCTGAGAACAGGATGCATGTGCAGAAGGCGATTTTGATCAAGCTGCTTAATCGATAAGAAAAGCGTAAAACGTAGAGCGCAAAACGCAAAACTAAAGCGTAAAACTAAAAGTTATTGAAAAATTTTAAGCTTTGAACTTAAACTTTGCGTTTTACACTTTGCGCTTTGAGTTTTATATAAAATAAGTTAAAAAATGGAGTAATATATGAAAAAGGTTGTATTAGCATATTCAGGAGGGCTGGATACTTCCTGTATTGTCAGGTGGTTGAAAGATAAAGGATATCAGGTTATCTGTTTCGTAGCTGACCTCGGCCAGGGATTAGGGAAGGGGGAAGACCTTGATGCCATTGAGGAGAGGGCAGAGGCTGCCGGCGCATCTGAAGTCTATATCAAGGACCTTCAGGATGAATTTGTCGAAGATTTCTGCATGCCGGCGTTAAAGGCAAATGCCATATATGAAGGTAAGTATCTCCTGGCCACAGCACTCGGCCGGCCGCTGATCGCCAAACATCTGGTCCAGATCGCCCATAAAGAGAAGGCGGATGCTATCGCCCATGGCTGCACAGGAAAGGGGAATGATCAGGTCAGGTTCGAGGTTACCGCGGGGATCTTAGATTCGAAATTAGAGGTCCTGGCCCCGGTAAGAATATGGGAGTTTAAGTCCAGAGAAGAGGAGATAGAGTATGCCAAAGCGCACTCTATCCCCATAGATGTCAGCAAGAAAAAGCCTTACAGTATTGATAGAAATATCTGGGGGGTAAGTATCGAGGCAGGCGTATTAGAAGACCTAGATGTTGAACCACCGGATGATGCATACCTTATCACCAAAAGCCCAAGTCATATGTCCAGTTACCCCAAATACCTTGATATTTATTTTGAGAAGGGGGTTCCAAAGAAGATAGACGGTAAGAGCCAGAAATTAAAGAATCTGATCAGCTATCTTAATGAGGTCGGAGGGGCCCATGGTGTGGGGAGAGTGGATTCAGTAGAGAACCGGCTGGTGGGGATAAAATCCAGAGAGATATATGAGGCTCCGGCAGCGACAATTCTGCACTTGGCGCATAAGGATCTTGAAAGCGTAGTCTTAGATAGAGAGCTAGCGCACTTTAAAGAGATAGTAACGCTGAAATATTCGGAACTTATCTACTTTGGCCTATGGTATGCACCTCTGAAGAAGGCATTGGATGGTTTTATCGAAGCTACTCAAAGCCAGGTAACAGGAAGCATAAGAGTAAAACTATCTAAAGGGAGCTGCTCTGTGGTAGGAAGAAAGTCGACTCATTCGCTTTACAAGAAGGAGCTGAGCACCTACGGTAAGGGTGATAAGTTTGACCAGAAGCTAGCCGAAGGTTTTATCAAGCTCTGGGGATTGCCGTATAAAAAATAGCGTATAGCGTTTAGCGTATAGTTTAGGACGTACAGCTAATAGCCTAAAGAACAAAAATTATAAGAGGGAAAAAATGGGGAAAAAATTGTGGGGATCAAGATTTCCTAAGGGGACCAATGCCCTGGCCGATAAATTTACCTCCAGCATATCTTATGATCAGAGGCTGGCTAAGTACGATATCCTAGGCAGCATTGCGCACGCGAAGATGCTCAAAAATCAGAAGATAATTCCCGGGCATGATGCTGATCTGATCGTAAAAGGACTAAAGGGTATCTTAGAGCAGCTGGCGAAGGGGAAGTTGAAGATTGACTCTCAAGCAGAAGATATCCACTCTAATATACAACAGATGCTTAAGAAAAAAATCAAGGGGGCGGCGGATAAATTACACACCGCCCGGTCAAGAAACGACCAGGTGGTCCTGGATATGAAGATGTATTTGAGGGACGAGATCGAGGAGACCTCAGAGCTGATTACCCTATTGCAGAAGTCGATATTGAAGTTCGCCAAAAGCAATAAGACAATAGTTATCCCCGGGTATACGCATCTGCAGATGGCTCAATGCGTACTTTTAGGGCATCATTTACTTGCATACCTGGAGTGTCTAGAGAGGGATAAAGAAAGGTTAGCCGATGCCGAAAAGCGGGTTAATCAGATGCCTCTGGGTGCCTGCGCGTTCTCCGGAACCGGATTGCCGATAGATAGAAAGTTTGTAATGAGGGAGCTGAAATTCGCCAAACTTACGGATAACAGTATCGATAGCGTAAGCGACCGGGATTTTATAATTGAGATCCTAGCCGATCTGTCGATTTTAGCGGTACATCTTTCGAGAATCTCTGAAGACCTGATTCTCTGGTCAACCGCGGAATTCAACTTCATTGATATCGATTTTTCGTTTTGTACGGGTTCCAGTATTATGCCGCATAAGAAGAATCCTGATATTCTGGAGCTGATCAGGGGTTCAAGCGGCAAGATTCAGGGGGCTCTCTCTAGTGTATTGGTGATGATGAAGGGGCTGCCCACTTCTTATAACCGGGATCTGCAATTGGATAAGCCGCCTCTCTTTGAGGCGATTGATACGATGAAGGAGATTCTGGGGATATTGGCGCCTCTCTTCGAAAATATCGTAGTAGAGAAGGAAGCGATGGTCGCGCGGCTGCAAAATGAATCCTTATTTTCAGTTGATATAGTAGAGTACCTGATTAAGAAAGGGCTCTCTTATCGGCAGGCTCATGATATTGTAGGAAAGATGGTCAGAGACTGTTTGGACAAAGGCAAGAAGATCTCAGATCTAGGCAATCGGGAGCTTAAGAAATATTCTCTGAGTTTGGATCCGGACGTAAAGAAGATTTTGAATGCTTGGGCCTCGGTAAATCTAAAAAAATCTTACGGGGGGACCAATCCTAAGTTAGTGGCCAGACAAATTGCAGTTTGGGGGAAGAAGATAAATGCATCAGTTTAAGTATGTAGGAAGACAACTCTTTTGCGAAAAGTTAAGGATAGAAGACCTGGCTAAGAGATTTGGTACGCCGCTTTATGTATATAGTTACCATACTCTGATTGACCACTTTGTAAAAATCCAGAGAGCCTTTAGCAGCGTCAATCCGTTGATCTGCTTTTCGGTAAAAGCCAATTCTAATCTGGCCATCCTTAAGGCGCTCGTTTGTAAGGGGGCCGGGCTTGATATCGTCTCAGGAGGGGAGTTATTCCGGGCGCTTAAAGTGGGGTGCCCTCCAGAGCGGATAGTCTATGCTTCCGTGGGTAAGACAGACCGTGAGATCGAAGAGGCGATAAGGCGCAGGATTTTAAGTTTTAACGTAGAATCCTTACCTGAATTAGAGAATATCAATCGTATCTCAGCCAGGTTAGGAAGGACTACGCAGGTATCAATCCGGATTAATCCGGATGTGGAGGCAAAGACCCATAAGTATATCACCACCGGCAAGCTCACTAATAAATTCGGTATAGATTTTGAGAGTGCGCAAAGAATTCTGTTTTTACGCAGGAAGTTTTCACGGGTCAATTTGACCGGCCTGCATATCCATATCGGCTCCCAGATTACTACCAGCGCTCCTTTTGTGGGTGCTGTAAGGAAGGTCTCGGAGTTTATTATTAAATTAGAGAAGATGGGTATCGGCTTAGAGTTTCTGAATATCGGCGGGGGGATGGGGATCGTATATAATCAGGAGACTCCTCAGACAGCCCAGGTCTATGCCAATAAGATCCTCCCGATTCTAGAGAGGACCGGGCTTAAAATTATTTTAGAGCCGGGGCGTTTTATCGCCGGTAACGCCGGGATCCTTGTAACCAGGATCCTTTATGTAAAATCTACCCCTAAGAAGAAATTTGTGATTGTAGATGGCGGGAT
Source organism: Candidatus Omnitrophota bacterium (assembly GCA_016783715.1). Taxonomy (GTDB): domain Bacteria; phylum Omnitrophota; class Gorgyraeia; order Gygaellales; family Profunditerraquicolaceae; genus BS750m-G15. The sequence goes on along the minus strand of JADHWA010000020.1, from coordinate 1,060 downwards.
GAATGATTTAATAAGGCCTGCTCTCTACGGTGCATATCATAAGATTCTTCCTTTAGGAAAGGCGGGAGCCGCTAGGGAGAAGGTCGATATAGTAGGCCCGATATGCGAAAGCGGGGATTTCTTTGCCAAGGCAAGAAAACTACCCTCATTAAAGAAAGGGTCTTACCTGGCTGTAATGAGCGCCGGCGCCTATGGTTTTACTATGGCCAGCAATTACAACTCAAGGCCAAGGCCCCAGGAGCTTCTGGTAGTAAAGGATCGAGTCTTTGTAATTAGAAGGCGCGAATCAAACCAGGACCTGGTGCGTAATGAGGAGGTACCGCCATTTCTTTCGGGTATATAGGATGAAAAAAATAACATTTGTGAAGATGGTAGCTTCAGGTAATGACTTTGTGGTAGTAGACCACAGATTCTCCCAAAAGCCTGCTCTTGGCAGCAGTCTCAAGAGTCTAGCCAGGAAGATCTGTGACAGGAGACAAGGTGTCGGTTCAGACGGGCTACTGGTTATTGAGAGCATAAGAGGCGCAGATGCAAGGATGCGTATTATCAATTCTGACGGCTCAGAGGCCGAGATGTGCGGTAACGGTGCCAGATGTGCCGCATTGTTTTTAGCAAGGCATACACCAAAGCACTCAAAGAAAAAATTGTTTAAGATACAGACCCAGGCCGGAATTATCCAGGCAGAGGTCTCTCGAGATAAGATTAAAGTCGGGCTGACTGCTCCTAAAGAGATAAAAGAAGACCTGTCGGTGAGGATAGCCGGCAGGATGATGCGGGTAAACTTCATCAATACCGGTGTGCCTCATGTAGTAGTGTTTGGTGAAGGGCTGGATAAGATTGATGTAAAAAGTATCGGCAGGCAGCTCCGTTATCACAAAAGATTTATGCCGCGAGGAACCAATGCCGATTTTGTCGAAGTCAAAAGCGGCGATTCTATTGCTATCCGTACTTATGAAAGAGGCGTAGAGGATGAAACCCTTGCCTGCGGAACAGGTAGCGTTGCAGGGGCGCTGATTTTTGCATTAAAGAGCGGCTGCAAAGGCCATGTTCGCGTGCAAAC
>JADHWA010000019.1 GCA_016783715.1 Candidatus Omnitrophota bacterium | reverse complement strand
AAGGACGGGCAGATCAGCGGGATGAACGGGTTATTCTTGAGTTTCGCTAAGCGTTCCGGGATAGACGGATTCTGCCTTCTCGGCGATATTCCACTTTATACTATCCAGATCGATAATCCCAGGACATCGGCAGCACTCTTAGAGGCGTTAGGGAGGATTTTGGGCCTGAGGATCGATCACTCCGCACTATTACAGCAGGCTACGGTTATGGAGGAAGAGATTAATAAGCTGCTGGAGTATCTGAAGCTCGGGGGCTCAAGCGCTGCTCCTATTGGGGAAGAGGAGATCGAGAAGATAAAAAAGTCTCTTGGACAGCTGACAAAATTACCGCTTTCGGTAAAAGATAAAATTGAACGGCTCTTTGGCGAGGCCAAGAACGACATCTCCAAGGCAAAGGAACTCAAGATCGAGCTGGATAAATGGAATGTTTATAAGGATTATGAGGATAAGTTTCTCGACCTCTTCAAAAAAACAAAGGACAAGAATAACTGATAAAGCACAACTATGATTAAAGCTATAATCTTTGACCTGGGGAATGTGCTGATTGATTTTGACCATATGATTGCTGCCCGGAGAATCTCGCATTTCTGCAAAAAAAGTCCTCAGGAGATATTCTCCTTATTCTTTGAATCCGAAGTTACACTGCTTTTTGAGCAGGGGAAGATCTCTCCGGATGATTTTTTCCTGCGGGTAAAAGATATGTTGGCCTTGAGCATCAATTACCAGACCTTTGTGCCGATATGGAATGAAATATTCTTCCAGAGTGCCAAAAACCGGACAGTTTTTAATATCGCCAATATTTTAAGCGGCGGCTACAAGGTTGTTGTATTGTCTAATATAAATACCCTGCATTTTGAATATGTAAAAAAGCATTTTCCGATATTCGGCATATTTTCTCGCGTGTTTGCATCTTGTGAAATGGGGCTGATTAAGCCGGACCCGGCAATATACCGGAAGGTTTTAGATGATTTAGATCTAGCTCCTGGGGAGTCTTTTTATACTGATGACAGAAAGGAACTGGTGGCCAGCGCCAGGAAACTGGGTATAAAAGCAGCGGTCTTTGGCGGCAGCAAGGAGCTCAAGAAGGATTTAGAAACAGAGGGGATAAATTGTGGCTAAAATGAATTCAAGAAAAGTTTTGTTGTCTTGGGGCAGCGGGGGCAGCTCTATGCATCAGCTTATCAAAGAGGTCTTGCTTAAGAAGCTTAATAATCCGGTTTTAGCTGAGCTGGCTGATAGCGCCAGGCTAACTTTAAGAGGGCGTATGGCCTTCTCGACAGATTCCTTTGTGGTCAGTCCTCTGTTTTTCCCTGGCGGGGATATCGGAAAACTGGCGGTCTGCGGGACTGCTAATGATCTGGTAATGCTGGGCGCTGTGCCGGAGTATCTTTCTCTGGCATTTATAGTTGAAGAAGGGCTGGATTTAGCATTATTAGAGAGGATCGTTGATTCAATCAGCCGTCAAGCAAAGTCATCCAGGATCAAGATTGTGACCGGAGATTTTAAAGTTGTGGAGAAAGGCGCCTGCGATAAAATCTTCATCAATACCTCCGGAATCGGCAGGATCGTCGCCGACAGTGATCTATCTGCGCGGAGCATTCGGCCGACAGACAAAATAATAATTACCGGTAATATCGGGCGGCACGGGCTTTCAGTGCTGGCCAAGAGGAAGGGGTTGGATTTTGGTTTTAATATAAAGAGTGATTGCGCTGCTTTGGGAGATCTTCTTTTGCCTATTCTAAAAAAGGTCCAGATCAAATTTATGCGTGACCCTACCCGGGGAGGAGTGGCTACCACCTTAAATGAGATTGCCCAAGCTTGCTCTCTGCAGATGCTCATCGAAGAGAGGAATTTACCGGTTTCTTCCCAGGTTAAAGCAGCCGGAGAACTCCTGGGTATAGAACCGCTCTATATCGCAAACGAAGGTATAGCGGTAGTTATATGCGCAGCAGGAGATGCCGGAAGGGTCTTAAGCCAGCTTAAGAGACATCCTTTGGGCAGAAGGGCAAGAATCGTTGGCGAAGTGCGCAAGGGGCGCGCCGGAGGCGTAATACTAAAGACTGTTATGGGTGCCCAGAGGCTGCTTGATATGTCCAGCGGTGAGGCGCTGCCGAGGATCTGTTAATATGAAATCTTCTAAATTCAAAGAGCGTCTTTATCGCCGGCGGATGGCTTCAGCCGATCTGTATTCAAGACGCATCTGTATCCAGGAGACCGACCTTCAAGTATTAACTGATAAGTCGATAGAAACGGATTATCTAAAGAAGAGGATTCGTTTCTATCGTGGGCAGATAGAAGATTATATCGGAAGCGACAGGAGATTCCTCACTAGCCTTAAACCGATTCCGGTTGAGTTGAAGTCTCATCCGGTTATACGAAGAATGGCCCAGGCCGCAAAGGCCGCCAATGTTGGTCCGATGGCCGCAGTCGCCGGAGCAATGGCCGAATTTATAGGCAGAGACCTCCTGAAGAGAGGCTGCAGACAGGTAATTATTGAAAACGGCGGGGATATATTCCTGAAGGTGCAAAGGCCGCGTAAAGTCGCCATTTATGCCGGAGGAAAGAAAGCCTGGGGAAATCTGGCGATTAAAATATATCCTGCTCATACCCCTTTGGGTATATGTACCTCTTCCGGCGTAATCGGCCATTCCCTGAGTTTCGGCTCAGCGGATTGTGTGGTAGTACTTTCTAAGAATGCGAGTTTAGCCGATGTGGTGGCTACCGCTACCTGCAATCGCATCCGCTCTAAAGAGGATTTAAGGGGTGCGCTTGATTTTGCCAGATCAATTAGGGGGATAAGCGCTGTTGTGGCAATCTTTTCTGATGCGCTGCTGAGCTGGGGTGAATTAGAGTTCTGTTGATTTTTTGAGAGCGCTTAAAAAAGCCTAAATTAGACTGCGCTCTTTGATTACAGCGATTAATTCAGATTACAAAGATTATTTTATCAACGACAGAAATCTCTGCAATCTTCTATAATCTGTGTAATCAGAGGTCGCTGGTAGAAGTTTTTGGGAGTTTTTCAGCGACCTCTTTTTAGTATCTTGCACTTTTTCTTTAAAGATATTATAATAAACAGGTTAGCATGCAAAAAGTCAATATTCTTTACCTAGTCACAAAACTGGAGTTAGGCGGTGCCCAGATACAGCTATTAAATATAATTCGCCGCTTAGATAAAGAGAGATACAGGCCCTTTTTATTCACCGCCAAGGAGGGATTTCTGATCAGAGAGGCATCTTCAATAGACAGATTGACTTTGGCGAAATCAGGCTATTTAGACCGCCCGATAAATCTCTGGAAGGATATCCTGGCTTTGGCTGAAATCCGCCGCTTCATCAAAAAGAACAATATTTCAATAGTCCATACCCATAGTTCTAAAGCCGGTATTTTAGGCCGTCTGGCTGCAAGGCTGGCCGGTATAAATTATATTATTCATACCGTCCACGGCTGGTCTTTTAACGATTATCAATTAAGTTTAATCCGCTCACTTTACATCATCTTAGAGAGGATAGCTGCCCGTTTCACCAAAAAAATAATCGTAGTATCCTACGCCGACATGCGCAAGGGGTTAAATGCCGGCATCGGCCGGAAGGATCAATATATCAAGATAGATTACGGGACCGATTATACAAAGAGCTCTAAATCCGGAGCTGATATAAAACAGGGGCTGGGGATCGGCGCGCAGGATTTGGTTGTTACCAATATCTCCTGTTTTAAGCCGCAGAAGGCGCCGCTTGATTTTATCAGGCTTGCATCTTTACTCAGCCGCGATTTTCCTCAACTTAAATTCGTCATGGTTGGGGATGGTGCCCTAAGGCCTGACATAGAAGATCGGATTAAGCGGTTGCATTTAGAGGACCGGATAATCCTTACCGGCTGGCGCAGGGATATCCCCGATATATTAGAGATTACAGATATCCTAGCACTCACCTCTCTCTGGGAAGGGGTGCCGATAGCGGTATTAGAGGCGATGGCTGCCTCGCGTGCAGTTGTGGCGACCTCCACCGGGGGGATAGAGGAGATAATTGATAACGGCCATACAGGCTTTCTTATCTCTGCCGGGGATATGCCGCAGATGAAAGAAAAGGTCTCCCTTTTGCTCTCTCAGGATGAGGCTAGAAGATCGATGGGCAGAAAGGCAAGGGATTTTATCAGAGGCAACTTTACAGTCGAAAACATGGCTTGGAGAAATCACCGGATATATGAGGATTTTATCGGCAGCAGGCCAAGGCATAATTAATTATAAAAGAATCCTCACTAAAAAAAGAGATGAGCATTGTGCCAAAAAAGCAATGGTTCGACTTCGCAGAGTCATCCTTGGAGAGCTGGTCAATCGGAGTCGAAGGATTTGCCCCACTAAATGTGGGGCCTATAAAAGGGGGTAATATATGGTTAAGTATTTAGAAGACTTGAATGCTTTAATCAGCAATATTGAGAAAGTAATCGTCGGTAAGACCGAGGCGATCAGATTCCTGATCGTAGGGCTCCTGACAAACGGACACGTCCTGATAGAAGATGTTCCCGGGACAGGAAAGACCATGCTCTCTCTGGCTTTGGCCAAATCCATAAAAGCCGATTTTAAGAGAATTCAGTTCACTCCTGATCTATTGCCTTCGGATGTGACCGGAGGACATGTCTACAATAATAAGACCGGGGAATTTGATTTTAAAAAAGGGCCGGTTTTTACCAATATACTTCTTGCCGATGAAATCAACCGGACCACACCGCGCACTCAGTCCGCACTTCTAGAGTGCATGCAGGAATATAAGGTTACTTTAGACGGAAAAACATTCGACCTGACGCAACCGTTTATGGTTATCGCAACCGAAAACCCGATTGAATTCCAGGGGACATATCCGTTACCCGAGGCACAAATTGACCGCTTTTTGATAAAGATCAGCATGGGTTATCTCTCCCTGGAGGAGGAGGTCAAGGTTATATCAGGGCAGAAGCTAAGCCATCCCGTAGACAAGCTCAGTGCGGTCACGGACTTAGAAAAAATAATCAAAATCCAGGAGTACATCGCCGGAATTGAGGTTTCCAAGCATATTCTGGATTATATTGTAACCTTAGTCTCCTCCACCCGAAAACATGACGATATAAAGCTCGGGGCTTCCGCGCGTGCCTCTATTGCCCTGATGAAGGCCTGCTGCGCCTGGGCGGTATTAGAAGGCAGAGACTATGTGATCCCGGAAGATGTGGTAAAGTTATTGCCTGGAGCGTTAAAACACAGGCTGATCCTGCATCCCAGGGCTTCTATTGCCGGTAAGTCTCCGGAGCAGATCACCGCAGACTTGGTCAGGACGGTTCCGGTACCTTAATCGATTTTTAAAGAAAGTCCTATGATCCTCGCGAAGTTTATAAAAAAATGGATTCTTATTTTTATCGTACTGGGTTTTGATTTCTTTATTGCCCTTAAGACCAGCATCGCTTTTTTTTATTTTATTTTCTGGTTTCTGCTTTCTCTGGTATCTTTTAGTTTTATCTGGATTATCATCGAATATCTGACTGCGGTAATACACCTGGAGAGAAAGACGCCGGTTAGGGTAAAAGAAGACGATTCCCTGGAGATCAGGGTAGTAATCGAAAATCGGGGGGTCCTGCCTATTTTTAATCTTGTCTTGGAAGATTTTGTTCCCTGTGCCGATGCAGCCGGTAAGATTAAAAGGAAGCTCCTGGACTTTTTGCCTTCGGGGGTTTCTCTTCATCTAAAGTACGGAGTCGTCTGTCGGCAAAGAGGAAGGTACAAAATAGGGCCTTTTATGATTTATTATTTCGACCCTCTGGGGCTCTTTTATTTCCGTAGGAAAATCAAGCAGTACTCTGAAATTTATGTCTTTCCCCACACCTTCAGTATCCGCAGGTTCCCGCCGCTGTTAAAGGGAGTTTCTCCCTGGTTTGGCATAGAGAGTACCCGTGTCAGCGGAGACGACGATGAATTTTACGGGATCAGGGAATATAAGGGTCATGATCCGATAAAAAGTATCCATTGGCTCTCTTCGGCAAGAAAGAATAAACTGATTGTAAAACAATACCAGAGACAGGCTTTTTTTAGAGCAACGCTTCTTTTCAATTTGGAGAGTAAGAACAATTTCGGCCAGGGAAAAGAGAAAGTCTGCGAATATATAATCAAGTTGGCCGCCTCGGTCAGTAAATACCTCTTAGACGCCGGGGTAGCGTTGGAGATAATCTCCCACACCGGTGAATTTGTCCATATCCTATCGAACAAAGGTCCGGAGTACTTAGAGGACGTATTGAAGTTCCTGGCTCTAGCAGAAGCCAAAAGTAAGATTAGCCTAGGGGAGACCTTTGAGGAGTTTGCCCGTATTATTCCCAGTGACACAACGCTGATAGTGATCATGCTGGATAAAGATTGGGTGTATCTGCCGTCGATATTACCCTTGTTAAGGAGAAACGTCTCCTTGATCCCGTTAATATTGATAAGTTCGACCTTCCAGTATTCATTTAATAATGTTGAGGTAGTCAAAGACATGAAGATAAAACTCTCCAAATCATTCAATTTTAATCCGATGCTGATTTCGCGGGGAGATAATCTGGAGGAAGCTTTTTTAAAAATTTAAGATGGAAGACAGGGATAAATATTTTTTAGTAGAAGCCTCGCTGACTTTTATTATGTTGTTGCTGGTGCTTTCTTTGTTTTCATCTTCTCTGGATGCCTTGAGGCTTCTGACCAGCGGGGTTATCTTAGCGGGATTCCTTTTCAGCTGGACGATTCGCTCGCAGACTCTTTCCTGGACAAAATACCTGGTAAGCATCGCCTGTTTGGGGATATTTATCTGGATGGTTTATAGTTTTATAGGCTCTTCTCTTCTCTATGAAGAAGTTGTGCTGATTTCGATCAAGGGGCTGTTCTTTTTGGTTGCCGCTTTAAGTTTTTATGTTTGTGACTACAATTATCTGGCCTATGTACAGGCCTTAAGCATCCCTCTGTTTTTGTGCGCGCCATTGACTATTAAAGCCTATGATAGTTTATTGGTAATTATAGCATTAGGGGGGTATCTGTTTATCTGGCCGGTGATAATAAAGATGAAGTTTTACAGATCTTTTCAGCGCGAATTCACCTGGGATTACAAGGTGAACTATGCCTTCACGGCAGTATTGGTAATTCTTTTAATAAGCCTGCTTTCCGGGGGGATATTCTTGGTTACCGTGCCATTACGGAAAGTCCCCAAAGAAGGAATTTTTTCCTATTCGCTGCATGATAAAGACCTTGATTCCGGGATGAGCGTTCTCTTGAGAGAATACTATCGCCTGCAAGATGAATTGCTCTCGACTGTCCCTGAGGCCATACCTTTCCGCGAGACGCCGGAAAATAAATTTGCCTTATTGGGGCTGCTCGATTATTTGATTAAGGATTCCTCAACTATTCAAGAAGTTGACCGGGCCAATCAAGGCCTGGTGAGTTATTTCAAGACACCCGGACCCGGGATAGAGCCGGGTAAAGGAGAAAAAGTAGAAATTTTAATGAAAGATTACGTTAAGGTTAAGTCCGAAGTTAATATGGAGCAGAAGAAAGAGGAGGTCTCTGGGCTCCTGCAGGACCCCTTATTATTGAGGGAGAGATTTAAGCTCGGGCGTGGTTTAGATAAAATCCAGAAGAGTAAGTCTGTTGAGGAGATCTCCGAGATATATAAGGAGCTCAAGGAGTACGTTGAAGCCTCATCACTGGCTCCGGAGATCAAAGCAAAAATTCTTGAGTTGATTAGTGAGCTTATGCAATGGAAGTTTTTCCAGATGGGTATATTGGATCCGCTTACAGGATTAAATCCTGAGGCTATTAAAAGGATCTTAGAGGGGCCTGCGCCTGAGCTTATAGAGCCTGTCCCTGAAGAGGAGCCTGCTGCAGGGCAGATTCCGCCTCTGGCAAAGAGCAAGGGGTTTGCCGTTTGGGGCGCAGGTATAATTAAATTTTTATTCAATTTCTCTCTCCTGGCGACATTACTTGTTTTAATTATTGCCTCTATCTTATACTTTGTTTTTTATTCGATCATCGGCAGGAAGAAGAGAGAGCTACTTGAGCTCTACCGCAATAATCCCCGGGCCTTTATCATAGATATATACGAACATTTAAAAGAAGTCCTGGGGATTATTGGATTTAGATGCCCTAAACACATGACTCCCCTTGTCTACGCTGAGGTTGTTGAAAGAAAATGCTCTATTGGAGAGAGTCTTTACCTTAGATTCACGGAAAAATTTGAAGAAGTCAAATATAGCAGGCATGAAGTAGGGGGTAAGGATGCCGATCTATTCTTTAATCAGTACAATAGCCTGTTAAAGATTTTAGCCGGGAAATACAGCAAGTTCACTTGGTTTTCAAAGTATTTATTGATTCTTGCACAGAAGAAACCATTTTTTATTACCAAAGGTTAATAGAAAAATGAGCGTTTTTTTCTCCTATGCTTTCATGGCGACATTCTTCTGCGGGATAATCCTGATTTTTTTCTTAAAGTCGTTGGTCCTTAAGCATAAGTTTTTAGTCTCTAAAGGGGTGCCTCTTGTCGGGGGGCCGGCACTGGCAATAGCTTTTTTAGCTTGTGTCCTGGTGGCCAGCCGTTTATACGGAATCATGACTTATGAATTGTTGGGTCTTTGTGCTGCCTCATTTCTGATGCTGGTTTTCGGGATATTAGACGATTGGCGTGAGCTTTCTATTCCGGCAAAGTTTGCTTTCGAGATTGTGGCAACCATCTTACTGGTTGTCTTCGGGGTAAAGACGCAGATTGTCGGTTTAGGCTCAGTCGGGAATATAATCGTTACCTTTGTCTGGGTCTTAGCGGTTACTAACGCCTTTAATCACCTGGATATTATGGATGCAGTGGCTGGACTGAGCGCATTCATTATCGGCGCAGGATTATTTGTAATTTCGGTTTTTGGTGCAGATATGCAGACGGCTCTATTATGTTGTATACTCTGCGGGGCAGTTTTAAGTTTCCTCACTTTTAATCTGCCGCCGGCTGGCATCTATCTGGGGAATTCCGGGAGCCATTTTCTGGGGTTTGTCTTTAGCGGTATCGCCTTGATTATAAGCTATGCTTCTTTAGAGAGGCCAGTGGCGTTGATCAGCCCGATTTTGATCATGGGGCTTCCTTTGTACGACACAATTTTTTTGGTTCTGGTGCGTATACTCAAAGGCAAGATCCCCTTTAAAAAGAGCAATGATCACCTGACACTTAGATTCCGTGTTTTGGGTCTTAGTGTGCGCAAGATTATCTGTATAATTTTGCTTTTAAATTTAATGTTTGTCTCCACCGGTATAATCGTAAGCCGGGCATCTAATTTAGTAGGTCTAGTTGTTATTTTTGTAACTTCTTTGGTGATTCTAGGCGTTACCCTAAAAATGGCTAAGGTGAAAGTAGATGTCTAAAAGAGAAATAGTAATTTTGGGCGCAGGACTGGCAGGTTTGTCTGCTGCCTGGCACCTGCAAAAAAAGGGCCGTAGTTGCTCGGTCTTCGAAAAGGAAGTTGAGGTGGGAGGTCTCTGCCGCAGCAAGGTGGTCAATGGCTACACCTTTGATTACACCGGGCATCTCCTGCATTTTAGGAAACAATATACGCTTGATTTAGTTAAAAGACTGCTTGGAGACAATCTGCGTTTACACAATAAGAGTGCCTGGGTTTATTCGCATGATAGATTTACCCGTTTTCCTTTTCAAGCCAACCTTTTTGGTCTGCCGGAGGCGGTAGTCAAGGAGTGTCTGCTTGGGCTGATCCGGGCCAGGTCAAATGGTCAGCTGAACAAGAAAGACCCTACTTTTCTTGAATGGATACATCATACCTTTGGTGAGGGCATAGCCAGGCACTTTATGGTTCCTTATAATCATAAATTCTGGACGGTTTCTCCGAAAAACCTTAACTGCGAATGGTTCAATAATTTTATCCCGGTTCCTTCTTTGGGGGATACGATTCAGGGGACAATCGCAGAAAGCAGGAAATCCTTTGGCTATAACGCGGTCTTCTGGTATCCCAAGCGTGGCGGGATTAACCTGTTACCCGCTAAGCTTGCCGCAGGAATAAAAAATATACACTTGAATCATAAGGTAGCGAATCTAGATATAAAAAATAAGATAGTCCATTTTACAGGTGGTGGTAGTAAAAAATACGATCAATTAATATATACTTTGCCGCTGCCGGAGATGAATAGATTGGTTAATCCTCTACCTTCGGGCATATCGACTTGCTTGAAGCGCCTGAGGCATAACTCTATTTTTAATATCAACCTGGGGATAAACAAATTGGGCTCCTCTAGTAAGCATTGGGTTTATTTCCCCCAGAAAGAATTTGTCTTTTACCGCCTTGGTTTTCCGGGGAGTTTATCCAATAGCCTGATGCCAAAGAATACCAACTCACTTTATATAGAGATCAGCTATTCTAAGAAGAAACCGCTAGAAAAAGAAGGCCTGATGAAACCGGTTTTAAAAAATTTGACCAGTTTAGGCCTGGTTACCTCAAAGAAGGATATCGTCGTACGGGATACCAATGATATTAAGTATGGTTATATTATTTACGACAGGAACAGAGGCCCCGCCTTAAAAAGAATAGTGGATTTCCTGGGGGAAAAAGATATCCATTGCTTAGGCCGCTATGGTTCCTGGAGGTATCTGTCGATGGAAGATTGCCTCTTAGAAGGAAGAAGAATCAGTAATGCGCTCTAAGGAGAAGAATTGATGATAAAAATCATTAAAGAGATAATCTTGAGGAGAAGCCTGCTATATCAACTTGTGATTAAGAATCTAAAGCTGCAATACTCCAGGCCAACGCTAGGTTTCTTTTGGGCAATATTGCTGCCGATTTTAATGGTGGCAGTATTTTATCTGGTTTTTTCATTAATTTTAAATGTTAAGACTAAGCAGGTGCCGTTTTTGCTCTATCTGATGAGCGCTATCTTCTCATGGCGCTTCTTTCAAAGTTCGGTTACAGGTTCGGTCTCCTGCCTGATGGATAACAAATACCTAATTAAGGAGTCAAAATTTCCGCAGTATATTGTTCCAATCTCCGTAGTGCTGACGGCTGCGGTAAATTTTCTGCCGTCATTATTTATTCTGCTGATAAGTGCAGCCATAATGCTAAAGGGGTGGCCGTTTTTTATAATTGCCCTTCCGTTTATCATGCTGGTTCATCTGGGCTTTACCGTCGGGCTCTCTTTGATAGTTTCTGTAATCTATATCAGGATGCGGGATATAAAGTATCTGCTGGAGATCTTACTGCTTGCGCTTTTCTATCTAACGCCGATCTTTTACTCACTCAATATGGTAAAAGAGAGATTCTCCGAGATTGCTTTTAAGATATATATCTATAATCCTTTTGTCGGGTTACTCTCTCTATACCGGATAGCAACACTGAAAGGCTTTTATGCTTCTATAAAAGCAGATTTAGGGATATTG